>JBJKSH010000183.1:0-55789 GCA_046704255.1 Ignavibacteriaceae bacterium
GCTTTAATGGATCCATTAACATTCATTTTAAGATGGGTCTTTAAATCTACTTCAAACTATTTTTTTATACCTTTTTCTTTTCTTGCATTAATTTCAGTGTTAGATATTCATTATTTAAAAAAATATAAAGTAATTTTTGCTTTAATCTTTGTATTTATTAGTATAGTAAATTTTTCTGGATTTATGATTCATAATTTTTTTGTTTTTATGGGAATAATACATTTAGCCATATTATTATATTTTATAAATGAATTTATGAAAGGCTTTTATAAAAGTAAAATATTCAATATTTTTCTGGTGCTATTAATATTTTATGAATTTACGATAGTAACAAAGAATTTAATTTTTATAACTGGATTTGCTAATGCAAGTACTTTTACTTTTCTTACTTCAATACTCGAAATCCTCATCGGACTCTTCTTCTGTTTCTTTAAAACAGGTAACCGTAGATTCATTCTTCAGCTTGAATAACCCCATTATTTATTCTCTTCTTCTCCTCTTTGTTGTCCTTGCATTAATATTTATTTTTTACTGGACTATTGTAGAACCCATGCGCAAGCACTTTAGTGAAGAAAAAAAGGAATTAAACTTAAAATCCGCTCAGCTTATGGCAGCATTTGCAGAAGCAGATCCCGAACCGGTTTTTCGAATTGATGAAACCGGCAAAATAGATTTAGCAAATGATGCAGGCCGGGCGTTGTTGTATTCAAACGGCAAGAACGGAAAAAATTTAATCCATCTTATCCCGGAGTTTAAGGACGTTGACCTAGGCGGCTGCATTAAAGATGGAAAGACATTAAATATAATTTCAAAAATAAAAGATAAAATTTACAGGTTTACTCTAACCGGTTTGCCGGATATGAAAATAGGGCAGGTTTACGGCAGCGATATAACCGAATTAAAACTAACCGAAGACCAGTTAAAGCTGGCACTAAAAAAAGCCGAACAATCGGAAAAGATTAAATCGTTTTTCCTGGCTCAAATGTCCCACGAAATTAGATCCCCGCTTACGGCAGTGCTTGGCTTTAATGCAATACTTAAGGATAAATTAACCGATAGGCAGGACGAAGATACGGAATTTGCTTTTTACGCTATTGAAAAAAGCGGCAAACGGCTTACACGTACAATCGACCAGCTTTTGTACATGTCACAGTTTCAAACGGATAGCTACGAGACAAAGCTGGAAAAAATAAATATAAGTAAAATCTTAAATGATGTGGTTAATGAATATTGCCCTGAAGCTAATTTGAAAAAAGTTGATCTTTCATTTGAAAATAATTTGGGCGATGTATATGTTTATACCGACAGATACGGAGCGGCTCAAATATTTGAAAGTTTATTAGACAATGCCGTTAAATATACGGATAAGGGCAGTATAAAAGTTAGTATTGGTAAAACCGATATCGGAAAAATATTTATCTCAATTGCAGATACAGGAATTGGAATGTCCGAAGATTTTGTTAAGAATCTTTTTAAACCGTTTGTCCAGGAAAAGATGGGTTACAACAGACCTTTTGAAGGTAACGGGCTTGGGCTTGCATTAAGTAAAAAATTTGCTGATGCAATGAATGCGGAAATACTGGTTAAAAGCGCCAAAGAAAAAGGTTCGGAATTTAAAATTGTTTTTAATGAGAGCAGGAGTTAATAAAAATGTCTGATGCAGTACAGGAAAACAAACCAAGATTACTTATAACCGAAGATGATTTTGAGAATCAAAAGTTTCTTGAGATGTTCTTAAAAAGAAATTTTGAGGTTGAAATTTGCGATTCCGAACAATCATTTTATGAGCACCTTAATAAAAGTAATTTCGATATTATTCTGATGGATATTTCTTTAAGAGGTAATAAAAACGGACTGGAGCTTACAAAAGAATTAAGAAATAAACCGGAATATGAACACATTCCTATTGTTTGCCTTTCTGCTCATGCGTTTAAAAAAGACAGAGATAATGCTATGAATGCCGGCGTAGATGTATTTCTTACCAAACCGGTTGAAAATAAAGTTTTGATGGACACGCTGCTGGAGGCCGTCTCCAAGAGGTAAGAGGTGTGAATTGGGGGTATAGAGTAAGGAGTAATGAGTAAGAACATGGAGTGTAAAGGGTAGAATGTTTTTAATTAAAGTCGGGAGTAATAATTATGGGGTATAGAGGATTCAGAGATTTAAAAGTATATCAATATTCATATCAACTTGCCCTTAATATATTCAATTTAACCAAAAGTTTTCCAAAAGAAGAACTATAACCTCACAGACTAAATAAGAATATCTTCCAGGTCGGTTCCCTCAAATATTGCAGAAGCATGTAGGCGGACGAGATACGTTAAAGCATTTGGAAATAAACTTACTGATTCTTTAACTGAAGAATCCGAAACTGAAGTATGGCTGGATTTTTCAAGGGATTCACAATATATAACTGTAGAAATTTATAATAATTTTATTGAAAAGTATGATGAAGTTGCTCGTATGCTAGTTTCAATGATTGACAATCCTGATAAATTTTGTTATTAGTATTATCAATTTAAAAGTTCATGCTCTCTACTCCCTACGTATTTTTTTACTTCCTGGGTTTTTCATTTTCTTTTAAACTTCGGTTCTTGCAATGTAAGTATTAAAGAAATACGGTGAGTATCCGGAAGGTTATCTAATTGAGAACCCGAAAATCTTGCAAAGGAATAATCGATATTTAACTTCGGCAGCTTAATACCTGCACCTATTGTAAATTGCTTCACATCGTTATAACCTGCTCTTACCATAAAAATATTTTTGAAGTTGTATTCAAATCCGCCCATCATATCAAAACTTACCGGGCCTAGATGAAATTCCGATGCAAACTGCCGATCTTCAAATTTAATATTGAAGTCTAATGCGGGAGTAATTCTTCCGCCTAAAAAATCAAAATGATAAGCAGCGCCTACTTTTGCGGTAGGAGTAATTAATTCATTTCGTCCTGTACTCCAGGCTACAAGAGTGGTGGTAATATCCTGCAGATTGGCGCCGAGAGAAAAGTTTTTGTATAATTTATATAAGGCGCCTACATCAAAGCCGATGCCGTAAGCGTCATAAGTAGAAATACTTCTATAAATTAATTTTACGTTGGCGCCGTAATAAAGTTTATCCGAGTAACGCTTAGAGTATGTAAGGTAGAATGCCCAGTCCTGGTCGCTGAACTCCGTAATTTTATTGTAATCCAATCTTGCAGCAGGATCATTAATGTTGGTAATTACCTGTCCGGTATTTTGATCTACCAATGCACCGGTTGTATTGGGAATACCGTCTACGCCGAGCCGCATTATGCTAAGCCCGAAACTTTCGTCATTACCGTAAGGAATGGCAACCCCGGCGTAATCGTAATTTACCAGGCTGCCGAACCGTTCGTCATGCATGAGAGAAATTTCCGGATATGTAATTTGTGCAAGTCCTGCGGGATTATAATAACCGGCGGTAACATCATTTGCAATTGCAACATAAGCACCGCCCATACCGAGCGGCCTTCCGCCTACACCTATTGATAAAAATTCACCTGCATATTTTCCCACAACAGTTTGAGCATTTGTTAAAGGAAGGAAAAATAGAGTAGATAGAAAGACATAAAATAATTTCTTTGGCATTAATTGGAATTCCGGATAAATTATATTTTAAATACGTTTACAATATTGATAAAATGATAAATAAAATCAAACCAAATTCGTAGTAATTAATCGGCAATTGCTATCGAGGCGGCATACACTTTATTTGCGCCTCCTTGCAGTAAAATTTTACCGCATTCATTTGTAGTGGCACCGGTGGTAATAACATCGTCAATCAGAAGAATATTTTTGCCGTTCAATTTCTTCTTATGTTTCACTGTAAAAGCATCTTTAATGTTTTCTTCCCGTTCTTTTATATTCATTGTGGTTTGGGATTGAGTATATCTTTTCCTTTTTATAAAGCTGTCTTTAATTCTTTTACCGGTTATTTTGCCAACTCCTTTTGCAATATAAAACGATTGGTTGTAGCTTCTTTCCAGTTTTTTTACTATATGAAGGGGCACGGGAATTATAAAATCAATCTGCCAGGTTAATATGTCATTCTTTTTTGCCTGTCCCAGTAATTCTCCTAAGAATTTACCTGTTAGGAATTTTTGTTTGTATTTTAACGAATGAATTATCTTCTGAAGCTCTTTGTCTTTTTCAAAAACATAAAGTGAATTGAAACCGGAAATATTATTTTTCCCGGCAAACTTTCTTTCAAATTCATGTTTTATTCTATTGTCATCTGCTAATCGAATTTTACTTAAACAAATTGAGCAAACAGTATTTTCGTCTGCCGAAAGTTTTTTGTTGCATGCCGGGCAAAAACGCGGCAGCACAAAATCCAAAATATCAGAGATAAATGATGTCAATTAAAAATTAGAAATTAAAAATTAAAAATCATAAATTGAAAATCATAAATCATAAATCAAAAATCATAAATCGTTAAAGCATTCCTGCTCTTTTTCTAAAGAACCATTCCAGTGCTAAAAGAAAAATAGCCGCGGCCAGCAGCCATTCGTTCGACCAGAGTGAAATATCGCTTACTTCAATTTTATTTTTTGATGATTTTTTATTCAACTCATTTAAAACCGGGTATAAATTGTTGTAATTTGAATTGTAATAAAATTTCCCACCGGTTTGATTACTAAGTAACGATAGAAAGCTATAATTCATTTGAGGGTTAATCATTTCGATATCAACTTCGCCGATGTTAAATTTTCCCTTATCACTGCCGAGGTTATTACCGTTTTGAAATGCCGAACCGGAAAATGAATAATCGCCAGATTTATTTGTTTGAAAAGTGCCCCGGTATAATCCGTTGCCTATTGAATTTAAATCTACCTGGTAGCTCTTTCCGGCATGGTTAATATTTACTTTTACATCAGCATCGGAAACAGGGTTATAAGATTGATCATAAACCTGCGCCGAAAAATCTACCTGTTCGCCTAAAGAATATAACTTTTTGGAAGTCCTGATTGAAACACGTTTATAATTCTCTTTTGTGTTTAACCACTTTACGCTGCTTATGATAAACCTGTCGAACAAATCCAGGTTTTTAGTGGCGGTCTCAAGCTTCCAGCGCCATATACCCTTTGCAAGTACAGCAATGGATTTTTTACTGCCGAGTGTCCTTGTTAAAATTAAAGGTTTATTTATCGGGATGTTATTAATCTTAACCTTTGAAACAATTTCACTTTCAGGCTTAGCTTTTAAATCAACGTTGGGCTGGTATACCGGAGGCAGGCTGTTCCATGCATCCAGTACGTTTGAAGAATTGTTTTGAAGAAGCGGATTATCCAGCTGCACACCGGATATATCCGGCTGAACCTGCAGATAGTCGCTGCTTACGTTCCCAAAAGTAAACGGCAGTTCGGTCTGCATCGATCTTAATTTTGTAAAATCCACACCGCCGGATAAAGTAATAAAGTACGGTTTGTCCTTGTCCGATATTTCTTTAATAATATTCTGCAAAAGCTGCGGCGGAGTAATAGAAGAAGGAAATCCTACAAGGAAGAAGATATTTGCACTGTCAATAAGTTGCTGTCGGTTGTTCTTCTCAATAAATTTATCCTGTGCCGTCTGAATTATCGAATGCACTTCAAAGTTACTATCCAACTTTAGCGTATTTCTTATAAACGAAGCATCCGAAGAAGGGCTGCCTGCAATAATTAAAACTTTAACCTTATTGCTTATTACATGAATGTAAAAAACTTTTCTGTTATTTGCGAAGGTAAATTCGCCGTTCGTTTTAGAGATAACAACCGCCAGTTTCTTTTCACCGCCGGCCTGAGGTGTGTATGTGAAGTTTACATTCTGAATTCCATCAGTGTTTAGCGTTAAATTTTTTTGCTGAACCAGCGCATCATTTTCATATAAATAAGCGGTAATATTTTTACCGGCAAAACCTGTATTGGTAATAACCGCGGAAATTTCCGTCGGTGTTTTGGCATAAATCATTTGATTATATAAAACAGTTTTTACTTCAACGTCGTTTCTAGATGTAGTATCTCCAACACCCACGGTAAAAACAGGAATGTTGAGTTTTTCTGCCGTGTGAAGCGGGTTGTTTCCGTCGTTTAGTACTCCGTCGCTTACAATAACAATTGATGAAATATTTTTATCTGTTTTTTCGGCAGTTGAAAATATGTCCGCAAAGTTAGTGCTGCCCTCGGAAAAATTTAGTTTTTTAAGGCTGTCGTAATTTAGTTCATTTATTTTGGAACCGAACATATAAAGCGGCGAATTACCGGAAAGACCGTTCTGCTGCAAGCCCTTAACAAAGTTAATTACTGTTTGGCTGCGTTTTGTTCCGTCTTTTATTTGGATTGATCTGGAATTATCCAAAAAAATTAAATTTACCGGTTCAAGAACTTTTTTCTTTGCTAACGTTAAAATCGGCTGGAAGAAAACAAACAATAAAAGAATTAATGCCAGCATTCTCAGGCCAACTAAAAATATTTTTTTCGGTGTACTAATTGCCGGTATTGTGTACCTGTAAACATACACAGCATATCCGGCAATAAGAATTACAAAGATGAAAAAATAAATTGAAGGAAAGGAAAGGTTAAGGCTTATTTTTTCGAAGTTAAACATTAGAAAAACATTTCTCCCCTTATTACGGTAACGGCTTTCCCGGAAATAAACAGCTCGTTATTCTTAGGAGAAAAACTAACTCCTACTCTTCCTTTTCTACCGATAAAGTCTCCCTGTTCAAATGTAACACTGACATCTTCGTCATCAATTTTAATTAAACCCAAATAATTTAGAACTAGAAGCAAGGGGCCGTTTGCTGAGCCGGTTACCGGGTCTTCGTCTATTCCGTAATATGGTGCAAAAAAACGCAAATGCGCATAACTGTTTTCTTCAATTGTTTCCCTGGTAAACGCAACAACACCGCCAAAGTTGTATTGTTCGGAAAGTCTCAACAGTTCCTTAAAATCCGGGTGCATTTTTCCGAGGGTATCAATTTTTTTTAAGTAAATATACATGTAACCGTTTTCCAAAATTATAAAAGGAAATGCTTCAAATACATCGCACTTGTTTAGGCCGAGCGCTTTTAAAATTTCATCTTTGTCGTTTTGATATTCATTAACTTTATATAACGGTATTTGCATGAAGTATTTTTTGTTTTTGGCCGTGCACCTTAATATGCCGGAGCGTGTATCAAATTTTATTTCGGAGTTATCTTTTATAAGATTTTTCTCGCTTAAAAAGTGAAGCGATGCAATTGTGGCGTGCCCGCAAAGTTCAACTTCCATTTTCGGTGTAAACCATCTTAAGTTAAAATCCGCTTTACCGGATGATGAAAGAAAAGCAGTTTCTGCAAGATTCATTTCTTTGGCAATAAGCTGCATTTCTTCTTTTGTAAGATTATCGCCGAATGCTACGCCAGCGGGATTTCCGCCGAATGATTTATCCGTGAACGCATCTATCTGGTAAATATTAATGTGCTTTTCCATTTAACAAACTCTCAATGTTCCATGATTTCATTTTTTCAAAAGT
This sequence comes from Ignavibacteriaceae bacterium, assembly GCA_046704255.1. Classification (GTDB taxonomy): domain Bacteria; phylum Bacteroidota; class Ignavibacteria; order Ignavibacteriales; family Ignavibacteriaceae; genus FEN-1297. The sequence continues at coordinate 7,515 of JBJKSH010000183.1, forward strand.
TTCGTAATCCGTAAGATCAAAATGAATCGGTGAAACGGATACGTAATTTTTTTTAACGGCAACCTGGTCAATTTCAAGTTCCGTGTCTACTTCCATTAAATTGCCGGTAAGCCAGTAATAATTTTTGCCATACGGATCAAGCCGTTGTTCGTATACATCATCCCATTTTGATTTTCCCTGCTTGGTAAGAACAATGCCGGCAATATCTTTTTCATCGGCATCCGGCACGTTTATATTAAGCAGGGTTCCTTTAGGAATATCTTTGCCTTTTAATTCTTTTGCCAAAAGCCTGGAGATCTTTGCGGCAAATTTAAAATCCGTTACTTCGTGGTTAGTAACCGATACAGCCATAGCAGGCACATCCATTATGGCAGCTTCCCTGGCGGCTGATACCGTACCCGAGTAAATTATATTAATTGCTGTGTTTGAGCCGTGGTTAATTCCCGAAACTACAAGGTCTGGAGGTTCCTGCAAAATATTTCTGATTCCTATCTTTACACAGTCGGCAGGTGTTCCGTTTACTGCATAGCCGAAAAAATTTCCGTCTTTATAATATTTAGTTACCCTTAAAGGTATTTGCATTGTAATTGCATGACCGATTGCGCTTTGTTCGTTTAACGGAGCTACTACGGTAACTTCACCTAATTCTTTTAACGACTCAACAAGTGCTTGTATTCCCTGCGAGCTTATACCATCATCGTTACAAACTAAAATTTTCATTTATAAGTTTAAGGCCTAATTTAAATAATAAAATTTTTTCGATTCGGACTGCCAATATAATACTTAAGCCATAGGCTTACAAATACATAATTTATAACTAGTCAGAGGGTATTCTAAAATTTATAATAGGGCAAAGTTGAACATTAAGTGTTGAACATTAATTATTTAATATTAACTTCCAATACTCAATGATCAATGTTCAATTTCTTTAAGAGATTCTTAATTTGAATGTCCGAGTATTCTTCATTATATATTCTTTTTTCTTAATTTAAAAATTTAGAATGAAGAGCAATTGAATATTGAATTAAAAATTTTATAAAAAGGGTAGTTATAATAAGTTTTAATTTATTGTGAAGCTCTTGGCAGGTTGATTAATGCTGCCGCCAAGAAAATTAAGTTGGATGACCATGCGGTTAGCAAAGGGCTTAATGCACCGTTTTTACCGAATGCCAAACTTATCTGCATGAATGCAAGATATATAAACGTTACCAGTATATTAACACCAACCTGTACCGCCAGCCCGCCTCTTCGCTTATTTGCAGATATTGGCAAACCGAATAAAACTACTACAAGGCTTGCCATCGGAAAAGAAAACCTTGAATAATATTCTATTAAAGTACTATTGGGATTGTTGCCTGCACGCTTTTGTACCTGTACAAATTTTTTAAGCTGGGTAAGATTCATCTCTTCCGGTTTTTGCTGCTTAGTTAATAGTTCGGCAGGAGTAAAATTCAGGTTGTTAATCTTAAGAGTTGTAAAAAAGTGAGCGGTTTGGCTCGTTTTTGTAAATGTCCTTTCAATACCGTTTTTGGCTATCCAAATTCGGCTTACGGTATCGTAAACCATGCTTGCGGCATCAATTCTGGAAACCATTCTTATTAAATCATTCTTATCAAAATTTTCAATGCTTACTCTAATTGCCTGGTCTCTGTTGCTGTCGAAAAATGATATGCTTACAATTCTTGTTTGTGAATCCTGGAAATAGATATTGCTGCCGTAATTATTAGAACCGGCGTTAAGATACTTGTGTTCCAGGTTTTCTTTGGTTTGGTTTGCAAGCGGAACTACATAACCTGCAAAGTAAATTGAAAACAGGCTGATAAAAAATGTTGTAATAATAAAAGGCAGCATAAACCTGAATAAACTTACTCCGCTTGATTTTATTGCGGTAAGTTCGCTTAAGTTGGCAGCTTTTCCGGCAGTAAAAAGTGCACCGAATAAAACTGCTACCGGGGTCATCAGTTTTATTATATCCGGGCAGAAAACAACATAATAGTGCAATATAATTATAAAAGAAACTCCCTGGTCTAGAAAGCTTCCGATATTGTCTACCATGTTTAGTATTACGAATATTAATGTAAATGCAATAATGCCGAAAAGAATGGTTTGCAGGAATTGTTTGATTAAATATTTATCCAGAATTTTCATAGTACCTTAATCCCCTGAAGAAGTATCCCATGTTGTATCCTGGCCAAAATTGCGCCACTGTTTAGGAACTAATTTTTTAAGGAAATTAAAATTAATTTGGACACTTTCCTGTACCGTCTTGGTAGTAAGCAGAAGCCCAACAATTGTAAGTAAAATATTAGCAGACCACATTCCCCAAAAAGGAGTAATAATATTTCTGTCGGCGAATTTTTCACCTATAATTAAAAATGCCCAGTAAACAACAAAGAAAAACAAACTAATACTTGCGGCAACACCAAAGCCGCCTTTCCTAACCATTACTCCAAGCGGTGCTCCAATCAATATGAATACAATGCAGGCAATAGGCAATGCATATTTCTTATGAATTTCTACCATGTAAGAATTTAATTCATCCTGCATAGATTCTTCCATTCTGCTGCTGGATATAACTATGTTTTGCGCTGTCCTTATTTTTTCAAGCACTGCGGCATAATTTATTTCCTTCTTGATTTTACCATTCCGGGGCATTGCTCCGTAAGGATTAAGTGTATCTGCAAACATGTATCTACCGGTAATGGAAGATAGATTCTTAATATATTTTTGTTTAATCTGCCTAAGACTGTCTGCAATGGTTACCATAGCCTGGGTACTTAATTCTCTATCGCCTCTTGGCCCGCCGGGCGCAGTCTGCTGAAAGGAGAACTGCTCGGCGTTCATTGTAATCCTGTGCTTTTTAAATATCAGTTTTCTGTACTGGTAGGGCTGATTAACACTGGACTCATGGATTTCGCCGTCCCACAAATCCATTATAAGTTTGGTTTGATCTTTGGAAAAATAAATCTTCCCTTTTTTTGCAGTAACTATATTAACCTTCCCGGGATCGGTATTATCATAAATTACAACATCTTCAAGTTGATTGTTGTTTTTATTTATTTGTCTTGCCAGAATTGCATAATTGGAAACCTCCTGAGAAAAAACCCCTGGCTCCAGAGATAGTGTTGGCTTTTGCCGTGATATATCTTCCATTAAAAGCTTTGCATGGTGATTAGCATCCGGCAGTACATCGTTATCGAATAAAAACAAAAGGTAGCATATAAATATGCTTGCAATAAAAGGCGCAAGCATCATTCTGTACAAACTAATACCGGACGATTTCATAATAGTAATTTCGTTGGATTGAGACATACTGCCGAATGCCATTAAGGTCGCAATTAATACCGCCATTGGAACTACCAGCACTACCATCCAAGCCAGGTTAAAAGCAATCAGCTTGGAAATAACCCATACACTTAGCCCTTTACCTACCAGCTTGTCGGCAAACTTCATTAAAAAGTTAAGAAGAAATATTCCAATTAGTGATATTAAAGAAAATATGAAAGGCACTAAATGGTTTCTTAATATATACCTGGATAAAATCATACAGCCAATATATAAAAGCCTTTAAAGTTTAACAAGACAACAATAAATTAAACAATTACTAATCCGGTATATCTTCTTTACCGGTATTTTCTTAAGTTACGCTATAGGAATCTGTAAAACTAAAACAAGGAGATGTATCTTGCAAGATGTTATAAACTATATTAAAAGTAATCAAGATGCATACATTGAGGAGTTAAAGGAATTATTGCGTATCCCCAGTATAAGCACCATCCCCGAGCATAAAGGAGATATAAATAGGGCTGCAGATTTTGTAGCAGGCAAATTAAAAAGCGCAGGTATGAACAGGGTAGAAATTTTTAAGACCGAAGGAAATCCGCTTGTGTACGGAGAGTGGCTGGGTGCCCCGGGAAAACCGACGGTATTAATTTACGGCCATTACGATGTTCAGCCGGTTGACCCGGTTGAATTATGGAACAGCCCGCCGTTTGAACCTGTTGTTAAAAACGGAAAAATTTTTGCAAGAGGCGCTACAGACGATAAAGGCCAGATGTTTATTCATATTAAAAGTGTTGAAGCCTTTTTTAAAACAGACGGCAGCCTTCCTTTAAATGTAAAATTTATTCTTGAAGGCGAAGAAGAAATCGGAAGCGGCAGCCTGGAAGTTTTTATAAACAACAATGCCGAACTGCTTAAATGCGATGCAGTTCTAATTTCCGATACTGCTCTTTATGATGAGGGAATTCCTACTTTAACTTACGGATTACGCGGGCTTGCATACATGGAAGTTGAAGTAACCGGGCCTAACAGAGATCTTCACTCCGGTACCTTCGGCGGTGCAGTTGGTAATCCTATAAATGTTTTATCTAAAATAATTGCAAAGCTGCAAGATAAAAACGGCAGGATAACTATACCTCATTTTTATGATAACGTATTAAAACTTACAAAAACCGAATTGGAAAATATTAAGAAGTTAAAATTTTCCGAGAAAAAATTTGCACGTGATCTTGAAGTTACGGAGTTAACGGGCGAAAAAGGATATTCAACTCTTGAAAGAATTTGGGCAAGGCCCACATTGGATTGCAACGGAATAATAGGCGGATTTACCGGCACCGGGGCTAAAACTGTTATTCCATCCAAAGCCACTGCAAAAATTAGTATGCGTTTGGTTCCTAACCAGGATCCGCGTAAAATTGCCAATTACTTTACAAAGTATGTAAAGGAAATTGCTCCAAAGTCCATTAAATTAAAAATAAATAAAATTCACGGCGGTTTTCCGTCTTTAAGTCCGCTTGAAAATAAAGCTACTATAGCGGCGGCTAAATCTATGGAAAAGGCTTTCAACAAAAAAACTGTGTTTATACGAGACGGCGGATCCATACCAATTGTTTCGGTATTTTTTAAAAAGCTTAAATCACCAGTTGTTTTAATGGGTATGGGCCTTGATTCCGAAAATCTTCATTCGCCCAACGAACATTTTAATTTAAATCATTTTGAACTGGGAATTATGAGCTCGGCTTATTTCCTAAAGGAATTTTCTCTTTAATTGTGTCTTAATCTTAGATTGATAAGGAGATATTAAGATTAGGCATAAATTATCTTATTCAAATAAAAAATTTATAGGCGAATTGTTAAAGTATGCCGCTAATCTTAAGTTATAATACAATTTAATTCTAGCGGCATAAAATTTGTTTTTAAAAATAAAATATTTCGCTGGGAAATTATTATATAATTTCTATGGAATTTTATATGAAGAAAATCGCTCCGTTTATTTTATTACTTTCAATATCGCTTGTATTATTCTCGTGCGGTAAAAAGAGTGGAGAAACTACCACTCCGGGAAATCAAGCGGCATATTCACCTGCAAAAGATCAAACCATTCAACAATATAACCTTGGTGTAAAAGAAAGGCAGGCAAAACACAGAAGCCCTTGCGATACTCTTTCATTATTATCTTATGTTATTCATAATTATCCGGAAGGTTCTTACCTGGTTGACTTTGATAAGACCTTAACCTTTAACATACCTAAGCCAGCCGTAATTTATTTAAATGAAAAGGACGGCCTTTATATACTTGCGGTTATTGCCAATTCCAAGCCGGGGGAAAGATTAATCGAACCTAAAAATGTTGTCGGCTACGATCAAAGCTTTGTTGATCTCGACAGCACAAAACTCGGCACAGCTTTCTTCTATCTTACTTTATTTAAATGCGACGACGGAACATTTGCCAAAGTATGGGAAGATCCTATTCCCAATCACGGCGGCTTTAACAGAATGTGGATGGATAGGTGGAAGTACAACGGCACTCCTTTTGTAAGAGTAGATTTTCATTATGCACGCGGAATTGGACATATAGATTATAATTATTTCTTTATAAACGGCCTTACAAAACTACCGCATCTTTTAATGACGTATGAAGGCATCGATTTTAAGCGGACTATTGCCAATGTTAACAACGATAAATATCCCGACTACTACGAATATCTTTATTATGATCTTCCAAATAGAATTTATGCAAAAGATTCAATTGCATTTGTATGGGATGTTAAAGACAGTGTTTATGTAAACACAAGAAACCACAGGCAGACCCGGCCATACTAGTATTCAGTACTGCTTAACTTCCAACTTTTTTTTTCTTATCTTTGCACCGGCAAAATTTTTTTGTTATCTACCCGTAGCTGATATTTTAATATGAGAGGAAAGAAATGATTGATACTGATGAAAAAATAAGTCCTATTTTGGAATACCTGCAAACTCTCGGCTATAAGTACGAAACCGTGAATGGTAAAAGAATTATTAATACCTTTAGCACCCCTGAAGAAGAATTGAATTCCTTATATAAAGGAGTTGGCTTAAGGGATATTTCCGGTTACGGCATAATTGAACTAAGCGGGAAAGATGTACTGGATTTTTTACACCGGATATCTACAAATTCGTTAAAAGAACTACCGCAGGAAACTATAGGTAAAACCATATTCACAAATGAAAAAGGAAGAGTTATAGATACTTCCATAGTAATGAATTTCGGCGAGCATCAGATACTTATTTGCAGTGAAGAATATAAGCATAAAGTTGCCGGATGGATTAGCAAATATATCATAATGGATGATGTTAAAATGAATATTCCGCGTAACAAATATGCTCTTTTAGAACTCATGGGACCGCAAGCAGATTCTTTTATAACCCTGGTTTGCGGGAACGTAGTAAACGAAATCGAAGAAAATAAATTCAAATCATTAAGAGCGGAAGGAATAATATTTTTCTTATTAAAGATGCGGGGTGAAACCGGCAGCCTTAAATACTGGATACTGGCCGATCAGGAAAACGGACTTTCTCTTGTAAAGTACATGATAAATAACAAAGGCCCCTTCAATTTTAATCTGGTTGGAAGCAATGCATTTGACAGCTATCGTGTTGATATGGGAATTCCTGCCGCACCTAACGAAATAAATGATGAATATAACCCGCACGAAACCGGAATGCTTAATCTTGTAAACTTTGCAAAAGGATGTTATATAGGCCAGGAAGTAATTGCAAGACTTGATACTTATAATAAAGTACAAAAACATCTTAAAAAAATTGAATTTACAGAACCTGTTGAACCAAACGGCAGTTACGAATTGTTTGACGGAGAAGGAAACCAAGCCGGCAAAATAACCACTACAGCATATTCAATTAAAGAAAAACAGCACGTGGGGCTTGCATACATACGGAAAGATTATCTTAGGGAAGGAACAGAATTAACCGCCCGTAAGGCAGCCGAATCGGATAAAAGTTCAAATGGTAAAAATGTAAAAGTTATTGTAAAAGATATTCCATTTAATAAATGAAGATTTATACAAAAACCGGTGATAAGGGTGAAACAGGCCTTTTCGGCGGGGAAAGGGTTAAGAAAAATTCTTTAAGAATTGAAGCCTATGGAACTGTAGACGAACTTAATTCATTTATAGGTTTGGCTTTTACTGAAGTAAAGGATAATGAATTACGAAATATATTGTTGAAAATTCAGAATGAACTTTTTGTAGTGGGTTCCGATCTTGCAACTCCGGAAAATGAAAAAAATAAAAATCTGAAGATTAAAAGAGTACCCGATGAATTTTATATTGATGTTGAAAAAGTAATTGATGAATACGAAAATAAGCTTGAGCCTTTGAAAAATTTTATACTGCCGGGCGGTTCAAAATGTGCGGCGCTTCTTCATGTTTCCAGAACAGTTTGCCGCCGCGCCGAAAGAATAGTTGTTGAATTAAACAGCAGGGAAAATATTAACAAAAACATAATTATATTTTTGAACAGATTATCGGATTTGTTATTTGTGATTGCACGTTACGAAAATTCGATTTCGAATATTCCCGATACAAAATGGAACATATAATTTCCCGTATAGTTAAAGACATTATATTTTCGGGTTTAATATTTTTATTCGTGAATATAATCAATAAGATAAGTAATAGTTCAAGTAATGCATAATTATTTTGTTCTTTTATAATTATTAATATTGAATATAGAAATTGCATACTGCCTTTGCCTGTATACCCGGGGGTGAATTTTGGTTTCGACGGGGTTAAAGAGGCTTAGAACTGCGCACCGTGTTCCCCGCATACACGTTAATGAAACGGGAATAAAACAATAACTGGCGAATCTAATTACGCCTTAGCTGCCTAATTAAAAGGCAGCCGTTCACTGATTTTTCGCATACCGGATTTCAGATGAGCGTCGTTTAGGTATGATTGCCAAATCTATCGCCCTTATAGATAAGGTGAAAAAACAATGGGCAGACTTAAAGCGATCCTTGTCTGTTTGGTAACTTTAAGTTAAATAAAAACAGACTATGTGTGTAGAAGTTCTTTGGATCTTAATTCCGGACGCGGGTTCGACTCCCGCCACCTCCACAAGGCTTCGTTTTGAACAAAGTGAAAAAACGAAGCCTTCCACGGCGAAGTGAAACGAAGCCGGGATAAATAGTTTGTCAGTCAATCAGTTCAAAACTTCGCCACTGCAGGCAAAGCTTCGGTTTGAGCGAAGCGATAAAAACAAAGCTTGCATAAAATATAAGAAAGGGATTTTTGTTAAAGAAATTTCCTTTTTTATTTAGATTTTAATTAAAGTGTATCACTTCATTTATAGAGCTACGAAGCATTTTATAATAGGGTAGAAATGTAAGAGGGATGAGCTACCAATAAAGACAAATCGAAAAACACTATGTCATTTTACTAATATTATTTTTTTAAAAATATATAGGAAAGATTTACTGCACATTCATATAAATATGAATTATAGTTAATTTCGGTAACTTATTCTTTTCATGAATATAAGATTTGAATTTAACCTTTAGTATATAACGCAAGCGTCATCATATTCTTATTTATTTTAAAATCTGTGCCTGAATTACAAATAAAGAAAGCATCACTTTAATTTTCTACCTTCCCTTCGTATCTTTACGTTTCAAATTTTTAATTATTATTCATGTAACGCAATTATCTTAATCTTGCTTTTAATCGGTCATAACGAGAGTAAGATAAAGAATAAGAGCAAGATTAAGAATTTTCCGCGTATGATGTGTAATTAGTAATTATATTATAGACATTTTCGTAAAGGTTAACAGTAATGAGTAAAGAAGAAGTTCTGACCCCGCGCAGCAAGGATTTTAATGATTGGTATAATACGCTTGTTCTAAAAGCAGACCTGGCCGATTACGGCCCGGTTCGAGGAACTATGATCGTTAAACCGTACGGATGGTCGTTATGGGAAAATATTCAGAAAGCCCTTGATGAGAGATTTAAAGCAACAGGTGTAGAAAATGCGGCTTTCCCTATGTTTATCCCGATGAGCTTTTTCGAAAAGGAATCCAAACATATTGAAGGATTTGCACCGGAACTGGCAGTTGTTACTCACGGCGGCGGACAGGAACTTAACGAACCAATTGCTGTACGCCCTACTTCGGAAACTACTATCGGGCATGCGTATTCAAGATGGATACAAAGCCACCGCGATTTACCGGTTTTAATTAATCTTTGGAATAATGTAGTACGCTGGGAATTGCATACAAAACTTTTTCTTCGTACTCTTGAATTTTATTGGCAGGAAGGCCATACGGCTCATGCTACTGCAGAAGAAGCATGGGAGCGGACAAAACTTATGCTTGATGTATATGCGGACTTTGCCGTTAACGAGGCTGCTATTCCAGTTATTTCCGGTGAAAAAACAGAATCCGAAAAATTTGCTGGCGCCGAACGTACTATAACCATTGAGGCGATTATGGGTGACGGCAAAGCTTTGCAGTCGGGTACTTCTCATTACCTGGGGCAAAATTTTTCAAGGGCTTTTGATATTAAATTTCTCGACATTAATAACGTGCATCAATATTGCTATACTACTTCCTGGGGATTAAGTACCAGGTTTATAGGAGCAATAATTATGACTCACGGCGATGATAAGGGATTGGTTCTGCCGCCGCGGCTTGCACCATATCAAACTGTTATCGTTCCTATTTTTAAAACGGATGAAGAAAAACAGCCGGTAATGGAAGCTGTTTATGAAATTCAAAAAGAATTAAAAAAAGCTGGAATAAGAGTTAAGGTTGACGTACGTGATAATTTAACCGCAGGATTTAAGTTTAATGACTGGGAATTACGCGGTGTTCCCCTACGAATAGAAGTAGGACCGAGAGATGTAAAGAATAATTCCGCTGCCGTAGCAAGGCGCGATAAACCGGGACGCGAAGGAAAGGAAATTGTCCAGCGCGACGGTTTGGTTAAAAGGGTAAATCTTTTACTTAATGAAATACAGAACAATTTATTGATAAAAGCCACTAAGTTTCGGGATGATAACACTCATTCGGTTTCCAATTATAATGAATTTAAATCTGCAGTGGAGAAAGGATTTGTTTCCGTATGGTGGGCAGGCGATGATAACGATGAAGCAAAAATAAAAGAAGAAACAAAAGCTACAATACGATGTATTCCTTTTGAACAACCCGGAGGCAAAGGCACTTGCTTTTATACCGGTAAACCGGCGGATAAAATAGCCGTTTTTGCACGTGCGTATTAAAGACTACTATATTTTAGGAATAGGGTTTATTCTATTCGTCGTTAAATTACACTCAAAAAGGACAAGAAATTTTTTAGCTAATAGCGTAGCGCAAAGCGACTCTATGCGCTATGCTTGTTTTTTTTATTCACGCTAGTTCGGTATATGTTATAAAGTAATTTCCGGCAAAAATACTAATCCATTATACCTAATACCCTAGACCTTTTAATTTTTAATCGCTGTTAACCATCCACGAAATTCCGAAACGATCTACAAGATTACCATGCCATGCGCCCCAGAACTGTTTTTGAAACGGAACGTTTACTTTTCCTTTTTCGGCAAGCTGCTCAAATATTTCTTTACCTTTCTCTGGCGTACTTACATCTAAAGATAATGCGACTCTGCCTCGTACATTATCTTTAGCGGGTGTTCCCGGCATTACGTCACTTGCATAAATTTCAAAATTATCGGCAGATAAACGTGCGTGCAGTATTTTATTCTTATATTCTTCCGGTGCTTTCATTGCAGGATTATCGTACCGGTTGACTATTTCCAGCTTACCGTTTAGAATCTTTTTATAGACATTTAATGCATCTTCACAATCTCCTTGAAAATTAAGATAGGGAATGAGTTTCATTTCTATTTCTCCTTAAAGTTAATTTATATTTAAAAGAAAATTCTATTTTAAAATTTTGGCAGAAATAGGGATAAAAATTGTGCTGTTGGTTCCTAACTTTAATTTAATATATTTGTAATATAAGATGAGAATAATTTTTTGGAAAAAATGAAAAATATATTTTTTATCTTAGGCATATTTTAATTCTTTCTTAAGCGGATTACAAGACATAACATAACAAGGAAACAGAAAAAGTATTTATTTAAATATTAAGGGATAGATCTTATGAGAAATGATTTAGTAGTATCGGATTCAATTGAAATAAAAGCTAAACCATCTGAAGTATGGAATGCTTTAACGAATCCGGAAATTATAAAAAAATATCTTTTCGGAACTGAAACAATTACCGATTGGAAGATCGGAAGTGAAATTATATTCCGGGGCGAGTATAACGGGCAGAATTACATTGATAAGGGTATCGTTAGGGAAAACATTCCCAACAAACTTTTAAGCTACAATTATTGGAGCGGGTTTTCCGGATTGGAGGATAGACCGGAAAATTATTCTTTAGTTACTTACTCTCTACAAAGTTTTGATTATGATAAAATAAAATTTACATGGACTCAACAAGGGTTTGCCGGTGAACAAGCCTACGAACATTCAAAAAGAGGAATGAAGGAATTATTGACAAAGATAAAAAGCCTGATAGAAGAATGAAAATTTATTTTTAAATATATTTTTAATGGTGTTTGAAATGATACAAAAAGAAAATCTTATAAAATTGTTTAAAAAAGAATTTGCTACAACTTTAAAAGTTATGAATGCATACCCTCCCGACAAATTACATTTTACACCGCATGAACGCTCGCAAACTGCTAAAAGGATTATGTCTACTTTCGTCTTTGAAATGTACTTAATTAAATCTTATGTATTTGCAGAAAATATCGACAGAACTTTTTTTCAAAATTATTCGCCTGGAAATTTACAAGCACTTATTTCGGACTTTAAAGACCAAACTACCGACGTTATTTCCAAACTGGAAGGAATGCCTGATTCAATTATGAAAAAGCAGGTTGAGTTTGCCGGCGCTAAGAATTCTGCAGACGAATTTATGTTGATGATGCTGTTCGACCAGATACACCACCGCGGACAAATATCCGTTTACATTCGTCTGGCAGGAGGAAAAGTTCCTTCAATTTACGGCCCTTCTGCGGATGATCCTTCGTCAAATTTATAAAGTATGCTTATAAAATATAGTGCCGTTTATTATGGTTATATCTAATATTTCTGTTTAGTTATTTTTGTAGAAGATATGATAAATTGATCATTAGACTTAATAAAGGTAAAATAAAGAAGAAAATATTTATTAATAGCGATCACTTTATTATCGAGTCTTAATAATATCTGATAAAGAAGTCGGCAAATAATAATATCACGCATATAAATAGTCTGGCTTATAATCTCAACAAAGTCATTATGGTAATTGAACTTTGGCAGAATTTAAATCTAAGGAAAACCTTACCGTCTAAAAATTCACAATTATATTCTTTCCGGCGATTCTTAATTAAAACCCGGCGATAAAGCCAAAGCTGAGAAATGTTATAAGTAGGTTTTTTATAATAGCAGCAATATAAATTATAAAGATTTCGCAAGGGAAAAATTAGAAGCAATGGAATAATTTCATTCTTCCGTTTCTATCTCTACATCTTTTTCCGGTTTAGGCGGCCTTTCGTAAAGTTCTGCAAGCTCCTTATAATATTGCGCAAGAATTTCGGGTATTTGATCCCATGAAAACCTCCACGTCCAGTTCCCGCCTAAAGTACCGGGAAAATTCATTCGTGCTTCTCCGCCTAGATTTAAAATATCCTGCATTGGAATTACCACTATATCTGCAACAGACGCGTACGCTGTTCTTATAAGTTGTGCTGTCATATCCTCGCCGTAGTAGTTCAAATATTTTTGTGTATGAGTGTAGATATCCGAGCTGTTATTCTTTTCTTTTTCAAAGTAAGCCCGGGTAGTATCGTTATCGTGCGAGCCCGTGTAAACCATGCAGTTCTGAACAAAGTTATGCGGCAGGAACTTTCTTTCCATTCCCGTCCCAAAAGCAAACTGCAGAATTTTCATTCCGGGGAAGCCGAGTTTTTCTCTTAATTCCGTTACAGATTTTGTAATTACACCCAGGTCTTCCGCAATAATGGGAAGTTCTCCCAAATATTTTTTAACAGTGTTAAATAACTTTTCTCCGGGTGCCTTAACCCATCTTCCGTTTTCGGCAGTTGGTGCACCGCCGGGAATTTCCCAGAAGGCATCGAAACCGCGGAAATGATCTATACGAATAATGTCTATCATTTCGAACAATTGTGCAAAGCGCTGGCGCCACCACAAAAAATCATCCTGTTCCATTACTTTCCATTTGTAAAGAGGATTTCCCCACAATTGTCCGGTTGCGCTAAAATAATCAGGCGGAACACCGGCAACAGTTTCAAGCGTGCCTTCCTTATCAACCGTAAAAAGTTCTTTGTGTGCCCAAATGTCAGCGCTGTCGTAGGCAATAAAGATTGGCATGTCACCGATGATCTTTATGCCTTTATTGTTTGCATATTCTCTAAGCTCATTCCATTGTTCAAAAAATTGAAATTGAACAAACTTGTTATAGTTAATTTCATCCTCTAATTTTTGCTTCCATTCATTCATCGTTGATTCATTGCGGCGGACAAGGCCTTTATCCCATTTACTCCAAACTTTACCGCCGTGGAAATCTTTTGCAGCCATAAAAAAGGCAAAATCTTCAAGCCATATTTTATTCTTTTCACAAAACTCATTATAAGATTTTTCTTCTTTCTTAAAATTCTTCTTATAATTTTCAAAGGATTTCTTTAATATATTTTTTTTATAATTTATAATAGAACCGAAATCAACCTTATGCGGATCAAATTGGTGAGTATCCTCTAAATCTTTATTGTTGAGAAATCCTTTTTCCAATAACTTTTCCGGGCTTATAATTAGCGGGTTGCCTGCAAATGCAGAGAAACATTGATAAGGAGAATCACCATATCCCGTAGGACCAAGAGGAAAAACCTGCCACAGCTTTTGACCTGAAGCTTCCAAAAAATTTACAAAATTATAAGCTTCATTTCCTAAATCTCCGATTCCAAATTTACCTGGGAGTGAAGTAGGATGAAGAAGAATTCCAGCCGCTCGTTCGAACTTCATAATTACCTCTTATCTTGATTAGCTTCTCTAAGAATTTCCGTTACTCCTTTAAGATGTAAATCGGCAACGCCCTGCCTTACTGCTGCCATAAATCTTTCACCGGGATCGTACTTCATTGTCCTGTAGTTGGGATCTTTTTCCATCCAGAGCGGGGTGCCTTCAAAATCCATGTACTCCAAATGGCCTATAAGATATTTAATGGTAGGGTATTTTTTTACAAGGTATCTAACCAAATAAATGTCGGATTTTATTTGTGCATCGGTTAAATCATCAACATCATTTACACCACCGACGTTTTCAACCCCGATGGATTCGTAATTCAAGCCGATGCAATGACGCGCCATCCATGTTTCCGGCATTAGCCTGTGAATCGTACCGTCACGGTCAACAACAAATTGAACCGAAACATTTAACTGGCCGGCAGATGCAATATCGGGGCGGGTACCTTCCAATGTCTCATGGTTAAAAAGCGCAAATGTTGAATCGTATGTAGCTATAGCCGTCCAGTGAAGTACGATTATTTTAGGGACGATGGTAATATTTTTAGGAGTAAGTCCGTAATGTTTTTTAATATATTCCTTAGTTAATTCAATTCTTTTTGAAGAAAAAGAAATGGGAGAATCGATAATCTTTTCTCCTGTTCCACACGATGTTAATATTATAGCCATAAGCAAAACAGAGGAAATAAGTTCAAATTTAAGTTTTGTATTTCTCATATTCTTTATAGATGCCGTATAAAATTAATAATTCATTATATTAAAAGTGTTCAACTTCAACGGAAGTTGATTCCTTTACTTTATCCAGTGCATTTTTAAGATCGCTAATTATATCATCAACATTTTCTATACCAACGGAAAGCCTTACTAGCCCATCAGAAATACCAGCGGCCATTCTCGCTTCTTTTCCCATAGAAAAATGCGTCATACTTGCCGGATGCTGGATAAGAGACTCAACTCCGCCAAGGCTAACTGCAAGCTGGCAAAGTTTTACAGAATTCATCATAACCTGTCCGGCTTCAAATCCGCCGTCTAATTCGAACGTAATCATACCACCCGGACCTTTATGCTGCTTTTGTCCGAGTTCAAATTGCGGATGGCTTTTTAAACCCGGAAAAGAAACAGATTTAATTAAAGGATGATCTTCTAAAAATTCGGCAATCTTTATAGCATTTTCGCAGTGCTTCCGCATTCTTAAAGCAAGAGTTTTTAATCCGCGGTGAACAAGAAAAGAATTAAACGGATCGATAACTCCGCCAACCTGGTTTAATGTTTTTCTAAAATGTTTATAAGTTGATTCATCTTTAACAACAACAATTCCTCCCACAACATCCGCATGTCCGTTTAAAAATTTTGTTAAGCTGTGCAATATTATATCGGCACCGAGTGTTAAAGGCTGTTGAAGCGCCGGACTCATAAATGTATTATCAACAACCATCAAGGCATTATTATTATGTGCTATTTTGGATATTTCATTTATATCTGAAATTGCAAGAGTAGGATTACCGGGTGTTTCAACATAAATTACTTTAGTATTTTGTTTAACAGAATTACGCACCAATTCGAGATTAGAAGTATCTACGAAAGTAGTTTCAACACCGAAATTTTTTAATATGGTACTTAAAAGAGTTGTAGTAGGGCCGTAAACAGCAGAAGAGCAAACAACATGGTCACCGGATTTTGTAAGTGCGGCAAACACAGTATTAACTGCTGCCATACCGCTTGCACATCCTAATCCTTTGTAACCGCATTCCAATTCGGCTATACTGTTTTCCAAAGCTTCAACAGTAGGATTAAGCATACGTGTATAAATGTAACCTTTTTCTTCACCGGCAAACAAAGCAGCACCATGCTGTGCCGATTTAAATTTAAAAGTTGATGTTTGATAGATAGGCGGTACTACAGAACCGAATTCGTATTCTTCAATACCTGAATGTACACACTTTGTTTCGAAATCTGTTTTTTCATTTTTCATTTTAATTCCCTTTACTTTTTGAGCAGGTTAAAAATTACCGGCCTGTCTTTTGAACAGCCGGTGCTTTATAGAGTAGTTATTTATAAGAAGATATTTAATCACTATGTTACAATTTAATTTTACTTCATGGCTCAAAAAATAAGTTTTATCTTTAAGAAATGCTAACTACTAAAAACAAAAAATTAATAACCCACCTTAGGCAAATTTTATTCTGTGGAGTAATGGAATGTTGGAATAATGAAGTAATTTTATCTATTCCGTTCCTCCTCTGAGTTATTATAATTCACTTAATATTTTTTTTCTCTTTATCAACTTGATAAATAAAATTCTTTACTTTTTCTTTGAATGCTTTAATTTATTAATTGTTAAATTACCTGTAATAATTATGCAATTTAGCTATAGAAAAGTTTAACAATAGAATACACGCAAAAAATTCTAATTTTTAATTTTACATTTTTAATTGATTATGAACATACCTCAAATAATTTCAGAAGAGTTAAATATTAAAACCGAACAGGTTGATGCCGTTATTCAACTTTTCAGGGAAGATGCTACCATACCTTTTATTGCCAGATATCGCAAAGAACATACCGGCGGACTGGATGAAGAAGTCCTGCGTAATATTGAAGACAGGTTAAATTATCTTACTCTGCTTGAAGAAAGAAGAGAAACAATCTTAAACAGCATTGAAGAACAAGGCAAATTAACGGATGAGCTAAAGAACAAGATAATGGATTGCGTTAAGCTTCAGGAATTGGAAGACCTTTATCTTCCCTATAAACCTAAGCGAAAAACACGCGGAACAATGGCTAAAGCAAAAGGACTGGAGCCGCTTGCATTATTTATTTTGGATAATCCGGATTTTAGCGGCAGCATTGATGAAAAACTTTCTGAATTTATAAGCGAAGAACTCGGCGTAACTTCAACTGAAGAAGCTTTACAGGGTGCAAAAGATATTATTGCCGAAATGATAAGCGACGATGCCGAGGTTAGAAAATCCGTAAGGGAGTTTTTAACGAATTCTTCAACAGTAAATTCCGAAAAAGTTAAAGAGAAAATTAAGGATGATGATATAAGCCAAAAGCAAAAAGAAAAAGATAAAAAAGAAATTTATAAAACTTATTATGACTTTAATATAGAGATAACCAAACTTAAACCTTATCAGGTTTTGGCAATTAACCGCGGGGAAAAAGAAAAAGCGTTAAAAGTAAATTTGGGCTTTGATAATCCGGAAGTATTAAAATTAATAGAGAAAAAATATTTTAAATACGATGAATCTGTATTTAAAGAAATTCTGGATTCTGTAGTTGAAGATTCATTTAACAGATTAATTTTTCCTTCAATAGAAAAAGAAGTACGAAACCAGCTGACGGAAAAGGCCGATCTTCATGCAATAGAAATATTTGCATCAAACCTGCGGCAGCTTTTGCTTCAGCCTCCGCTTTTTAATAAAATAATTATGGGTATTGATCCTGGTTTTGTTTCCGGTTCCAAAGTTGCTGTTATTGATGAAACCGGGAAGTATATCGACGGTACGACTATATATCCGCATCCGCCGCAGAACAAAACTACCGAAGCCGAAAAAATTGTAACTTCGTTTATAAACAAATATAAAGTGGAAGTTATATCCATCGGCAACGGAACTGCAAGCCGGGAAACAGAATTCTTTATTGCGGAGCTAATCAAAAAAAATAATTTGAAGTGCCAATATATAATTGTAAATGAAGCAGGTGCTTCGGTTTATTCCGCATCTTCTGTTGCAAAAAAAGAATTCCCAGAGCTAGAAGCAAGCCAGCGCGGTAATATTTCTATTGCTCGCCGGCTTCTAGATCCTTTGGCCGAACTTGTTAAAATTGATCCGAAATCCATCGGCGTCGGTTTATATCAGCACGATGTTGATCAAAAATTACTTTCCGGTAAACTGGATAATGTTGTTGAAAGTTGCGTTAATTATGTTGGCGTTGATGTTAATACTGCTTCCGCTTTTCTTCTTACTTATGTTTCAGGCTTGAATAAAAGAATTGCAGAAAATATAATAAAGTACCGCGAAAAAGCAGGAAGGTTTAACAAACGTGAGGAACTTATCGAAGTTACCGGTTTGGGAGCTAAAGCCTTCGAACAGTCGGCAGGATTTTTAAAAATCCGAGACGGAGAAAATCCGCTTGATAATACTTTTATTCACCCGGAATCTTATCAGGCAACGGAGAAACTACTTGAAAAATTTAATCTCCCTATGGCAAAGATAAATGAATCGGGTGCGATAATTTCTTTGTTTGTTAAGCAAAAAGGAATTGAAAAACTTGCCGAAGAAATAGGAATCGGAATTCCGACATTAAACGACATAATAGAAAATTTAAAAAAGCCGGGAAGAGACCCTAGAGAAGATATTCCAAAACCAATTTTGCGGAGCGATGTTTTGAAAATGGAAGATCTGCAAATCGGAATGAAGCTTAAAGGAACAGTTAGAAATGTAGTTGACTTTGGTGCTTTTGTAGATATCGGTGTTAAACAGGACGGACTGCTTCACATTTCTCAAATGGCAAATAAATTCGTAAAAAATCCTTTGGATTTAATTAATGTGGGGGATATTATTGAAGTAAAAATTATTGCTATTGAAATTGAAAGAGGCAGGATTTCTTTAAGCATGAGAGATTGATATTTTTTATAAATATATAATTCCGACTGCTTTCTTATAAAATTCAAAATATATATATTCCAAAGGAACTTATCTGTTTATTTTATGGTTTATGATTATTTATTAAATATTATTACAGGCAAGGGTGCAGCGTATCTTATATTGCTGGACCCGGACAGAATTTCCGGAAATAGACTGTCGTCTTTTATTCAAAAATGTGAAGCAAGCAGCGTTGACGGATTTTTGGTCGGCGGCAGCTTGATGATTGATGGAGACTTTAATGGATTTATTGAAAAGGTAAAACATAATACTAAACTTCCGGTAATAATTTTCCCCGGCGATGTAAACCAGGTCTGTAAACCGGCAGATGCAATACTTTATATTTCCGTAGTAAGCGGAAGAAACCCGGAACATCTAATAGGCAAACATGTGCTTGCTGCCCCGGTAATTAAGAAATTACAAATTGAACCGATTCCAACCGGTTATATAATCGTTGAGTCGGGTTCTATTACAACTGCGGAATATATAAGCGGAAGCCCGCCGGTACCAAGGAACAAACCTGAAATTGCCGCTGCAACTGCATTGGCTGCTCAATACCTCGGAATGAAATTAATTTATCTTGAAGCCGGTTCAGGCGCAGGGCAGTCCGTTCCTGCTTCTATGATTAAAACAGTTGCGGAATATTGCGACATACCCGTTATAGTCGGAGGAGGCATTCGCAGTCCGCAATCGGCACGGGAAAAAGTTGACAGCGGTGCTAAGATTATTGTAACGGGAAACTTTTTTGAAGATGAGAATAACTGGGATTTGATAAAAGAATTTGCAGATGCTGTGCATGTAAATTTGCCTGTTAAAGTCTGAAATTATTTTTAATTATAACATAAAAATTTCAAATTATGGACAAACGAAAATTTATTACGGATTCACTTGAAGAAAGTTCCCAAACAAAATTAAAAATGCAGAAGGAATGTTCCGATGATATACTTACTGCAGTTAAGATGATAACTGCTTCATACAAAAATAATGGGAAGCTTCTTCTCTGCGGCAACGGCGGCAGTGCTGCGGACTGCCAGCATATTGCAACGGAATTTATGATAAGGTTAAATCATAATATACAGCGGCCTGCACTAGCTGCGATTGCTCTCACTACGGATTCATCCAATTTAACTGCAGGCGGAAACGATATAGGCTTTGAAAATGTTTTTGCCCGCAATGTTGAAGGACTGGGAAATGAAGGCGATGTACTAATTGCAATCTCTACCAGCGGAAATTCTTTAAATGTTATTAAGGCGGTCGAAAAAGCGAAATCAAAAAAAATGAAAACAATCGGCTTTCTTGGCGGCAGCGGCGGCAAATTAAAAAACATAGTTCATCTGCCGGTAATCATTCCTTCCGGTAATACGCAAAGAATTCAGGAGGGACATATTACAATTGCTCATATAATTTGCGAGTTAACCGAGCTGGATCTGTACGGCAAGTAACATGGCTGCAGGAATGTGTAAGACTTTTTAATTGAACTTAATTTGTAAAAAAAGTTTTACCTATTTGTTTGAATAGTTAAACTGCTTTATTGCTATACCAAAAGATATAACAATAAAGCAGCTTATCTCTTTAGTGAATTAAGCCGGATTTAGCTTACGAAGCCGGTTTAATTCTTTCCCAGGTAATTTTATCACCCACTTTTATATCATACTTATTTGCAAAACCGAGGTTAACTTCCAAAACGTATTGTGCAGGAGCGGTGGAAGAATATGTTTGGTCAGACAAAGTTTTATCTGCATGTCTTATGGTTACAATTTCTCTTTTTGAATTAATGAAAATCATATCAAGCGGGATAAAAGTATTTCGCATCCAAAAATTCTGGATTGTTTCATTGGGAAATATAAAAAGCATTCCCTGGTTCTCCAGCATGCTTTTCCTAAACATAAGCCCCAGTTCGCGGTCAAATTCGTTATCCGCAATTTGTATATCTATTTTTGTCTTAACATTGCCTGTTGAATCTATAAATGTTAAAGTTCCCTGTTTCTTAAACATGTATTCGGAATCCGTAGTTTTTTTCTTTGTTAAATTAGAGATTACCAGGATTAAAATAATAACTATAATTACTGCTGCCGGTACTATTTTGTAAGCAGCAGCTAAATTTTGTTTTTTTTGTTTTGAGGGACTGCCTTTAGGGCTGATATTTTTTACCATATTATTTTTCGAATAGTAATTTTAAAATTTGGATGTTTAATTTAAATAAAAATTCGATATAACAATAAATATCCCGTTTGTTTTTTAAGATAATTTTTCATTATAATATGCCCCGGAGCATAACATTTTGTTAATTTAATTTTTTGCTTGGTTAAATTGTAATTGTTTTTTTTAATTTGAAAATATAATTTCATCGATTATTTTAACGGGAAAATTATTAATTTAAACTTAGGAATTATCAAATGAAGAATTATATTTTACTCCTTTCTTTTATTTTTCTGTTTGTTTTAACATCATGTAAAAAGAACGACAACACCTCCGGCCCATCAGGCCCAAGCCCAGCCAGCAGCCCGGATATTTCAACTTCAAATTTTGTACAAACACCGGATGGCGGAGACCCGCGCGGCACTTATGCTCCCAACTCTCCGGTTTTTAATATATTTTTAAATTCTATTCCTAACGCAACAGTTATACAGCAATACACATCGGATACGGGCGGCGGTACCATTAAGCTATCGGGTTCATCTTCCAACAACGGAACTTATACCGCAAATAACTTGACCATTAATGTAAACGGTAAAATTTCTATTTACCAGGGAAAAGATTCAACTATAATTCCAATTTCTTTTCCCAACGCATTTGGCTCGGGCAGCGGAAGCTGGTCTGTTATTGCCAAGGGTGTTATGGTTCTAGATAATGCCGACACAGTGCAGTATGCAGTTAATACCAAAGGCATATTTCTTCAATATCCGGTTATTGATAACGGGACCAATTACGGTACTGCGGTTTTGGCATTAAAGAAATAAATTTCACCGGTATGAATTCAAATTTTTTAGATAGAAAAGTTATTAAGTTGAATGAGCATCAAATTAAAATGATAATAAGCGGGTGGGGAAGTGATGCTTATAATAATTCTATTGTAGAAAAGATTACCTATTTATCCGACGACTTAAAAGTGAAAGGTTATCTTGCATATCCGGCGGTAGCAGTCAAACAGTCGGGCAGCGATTCAAAATATCCATGTATTATTTGGAACCGCGGCGGCAGCAGGGAAAGCGGCGCAATTGATACTTTTACCGCAAGAGGAATGTTCGGGCAAATGGCAAGTTGGGGTTACATTGTATTCGAATCTCAATACCGGGGTAATGCCGGCGGCGAAGGCAAAGAGCAGTTCGGCGGGGATGACGTTAATGATATTTTAAACCTAATTCCCTTGGCAAATGAATTGCCGTTTGCAGATGTAAACTCATGGGGAATAGAGGGCTGGAGCCGCGGCGGAATGATGACTTATCTTACTTTATTAAGAAACAACAATTTTAAATGCGCTGTGCTTAGCGGGGCAATCAGTAACGCTGAGCAGTTTTTAATTGATAATCCTGAAAAGGAAATTACATATAAAGAGTTAATTGATAAAGTAAATTTTGAAGAAGAGGTAAGAAAAAGATCAATTATATACCGCACAGAAAACCTGCCGGATATTCCTTACCTTTTATTACACGGCGGAGAGGATAATACGATTTCGCCTTTGCAAACAATTGAAATGTCTGTAAAATTTACCCTGCAAAGAATTAAACATCGCCTGGTAATTTTTGAAGGCGGAGATCATTTCCTTAGAAACCATAGAACCGAAGTTGACAGGCTCAGGAAATTTTGGTTTGAAAAATATTTGAAATAAAATAAATTATGAAAATAGTTTTCCCGGAAAATATTTTTGCGCAGCTAATAATAGAAAATTTACCCGCCGGAAATGAAATTATTAAAAAACCGTCTTCATTAATTGCAATGGAAATAGACAATAATGAAGATTGGACTGGCCTGATTCCTACCACCGATCTAATTAAGTATAAAGAACTTTATGTCTCAAGATCGTTCGGAATTTCTTTTGAAGATTCACTATGCAATTCATATATTTATTATGCCTCGGGAGGTAAAGATATTTCGGAAATTAATCTTTTTGGTGATATTTCTTCTTTGGAAGTTCTGCTTTGCAAAATTTTATTTGCCGAGATGTACAATAAAACCGTTGAGGTAAAAATTGCTGCGAATGAAAAAAATATTGCAAATAAAAATGTACTTATAACCGGGAACAAAAATTTTATTGAGGATAGGTTTTTAAAAGGAATAAGCTTTGCGGAGGAAATAGTTGAAACCCTTTCTCTTCCCTTTGTTAATTACGTATTTGCTTCCAAAAGAAAAAACTTAATCGAGCAGGTAAACAAATTAATGAAAGGAATAAGTAATTCGATTTATAACCGGGCGGAAGAAATGGATTTTAATTTTGATATACCGGAGAAGGCAAAATCTTATTTAAAAGAAAATATCTCATCATTCGTAATTGATTTTACTGACCAGGATATCGAAGGCGTAAGCCAGTTATTACGTCTTCCTTTTTACCATGGAATAATAAACGATATTATTGAAGTTAAGTTTGTTTAAAGCTAACCTTCAAGGTTGCCTATGGCTTTTACACTGCTAACCTTCAAGGTTGCTTGATCTTCAAGGTTGCTTGTGATTCTTACTCCGCTAACCTTGAAGGTTACTCTTACTTGCCTACTAGTCCCAAATCTTCCTGCTTTTCTTTTTTTGTAAAGATTCTTTTAAAGAATGCAGGAACCGTCTCACGCCATGTTTCTACTTTCATATAAATTACCGGAACGAGAATAAGCGTTAGAAACATAGAACTTATTAATCCTCCTATAATTGCCCAGGCAAGCCCGGAAGTAAATTCGGAACCCGGGTCTAGAGATAATGCAATTGGCAGCAAACCGAATACAAGTGCCGAAGTTGTCATAACAATCGGACGAATTCTGTTCCGGGCTGCATCAAGTATTGCTTCCGAAGAGGAGTCGCCTTCTAATTTGCGCTGGTTAGCTCTATCTACAAGAAGGATTGCATTCTTACCGACTAAACCTACAAGAATAACTATACCGAGTATTGTAAACAAGCTTAGTGCTTTCATAGTTAGAGCTAAGGCAAGTAAAGCACCTATTACAGCCATAGGAATAGAGAATAATATTATAAAAGGATCTACATAAGAATCGTAAAGTGCTACCATTACCATATAAACAAATATTATGGCTGCTAACAAAGCAAGGCCCAAACTGCCGAAAGCTTGAGTTTGATTTTTCAAATCACCCAAATAATTAATTTCAATACCCTTAGGCAGTGAAATTTTTGAAATTGCATTTTGAATATCCTGGCCCACACTGCCGACCGGCCTTCCGGTAACACCTGAAAATATAGTAACCGAAGGAAGTCTGTCCATTCGCTCAAGCTTTGTCGGCCCGGTGGTTTGAAAAACGGAAGCAAACTGACGAAGCTGAACCTGTTGTCCTTTATTATTCAAAAAAGTTAAGTCGTTAATATCGGATATCCTTGATTTGTCGAATTTATCAAGCGTGATGTCAATGTTATAATCATCGTCGCCGTCTCTAAATTTTGCATTGTCGTTTCCTTGAAACGCAACATTTAATGCCGAACCCACATTTGCCAAAGAAAGATCTAAGTCCGCCATTTTTTGCCTGTTTATATCTATCCTGGTTTCCGGGTTGCCGTTTTCGGATGAAAGTCTTACATCTTCGGTTCCGGGGATTTTTTTTATGATTTTTTCAATTGTAGCTGCCGCAGTTTCAACATCCTTTCGATTGGAACTGCTTACAACCATTTGAATAGGTGTTTGATTTGCAACTCCGAAAATACCGATCATGTTTATGTGTACTTTCACGCCGGGTATATTCATTGCAAATTTTTTTATCTCGTTACCTATTTCATCCGTAGGTATTTTCCTTTTATTTTTCGGAACCAGCGTAACATCCAGTTCGGCAATATTGCTGGAACTCTGTCCTACAAAACCGTTGTTGGATGCACCAACATCAACAAAAAGCCTTTTTACCTCGGGTATTTTACTAATGAAATTTTCTACCTTCTGTGTAACAAAGTTTGTATGTTCCAAAGAATAACCCAGCGGCATTTCCAAAACCACGGCAAATTCTCCATTGTCCGGCTGTGCTATAAATTCGGAACCGATAAAGCCTGCAGGAATAAGCGCAATTGATGCGGCAAACAACAAGAAGGCAACTAATATCACTTTCCACTTGTTGTTTAACGACCATTTCAAAATATTAATATAATTACCTGTTAATTTTCTAAATCCTTTCTCGAACCAAATTGCAAATTTACCCATAATAGTTCTTCCGGATAATCTTTCAAGCTTTCCTATTCTTGAGGCTAGCAAAGGTGTTACCGTAAAGGAAACAACAAGGCTTAACAAAGTGGAAATTACAACCACGGTAGCAAATTCCCGTATAATATTTCCTACCATGCCGCTTGTTAATGCAAGAGGTACGTAAATTACTACGTCAACCATTGTAATTGCCAGTGCAGCAAATCCTATTTCGTTTCTTCCTTTTAGTGCCGCATCTCTTTTATTTTCTCCTTTTTCTATATGATGATAAATATTTTCAATTACTACAATTGAATCATCAACCAAAAAACCCACTACCAGGGAAAGCCCGAGTAAAGTCATTAAGTTTAAACTAAATCCTAATGCGTACATAACCGTAAATGTGGAAATTAATGAGCACGGAATAGCCATCATTACAATAAAAGAATTTCTAATACTATGAAGAAATAAGAGCATAACAAAAGCGACAAGAACTACGGCAAGAACAAGATCCATTTTAACACCATCTGCAGCATTAATTGTAAAAGTGGATTCATCCTGCGCAATAGTAAAGTGTACATTTTCTGCCTTAAAGTCCTGCTCAATATTTTTAATTTCCGTTTTAACACGCTTTACCACTTCAACCGTATTTGTATTGGTTTGCTTTTGAATGAGCATACCTATTGAAGAAACGCCGTTTATACTGCTTATATTGGTAGGAGTTTTTATACCATCCTCCACATCTGCAACATCGGAAAGATGAATATTGCTGCCGTCCGGCAGGTGAGTAATAATTAGATTCCGCAGCGTACTAAGGGAAGAAAATTTTCCTGCAAGCCGTACAACAAACTGGCTTGAATTATTTTTAATAGTTCCGGCAGGCATTTCCAGGTTGGAAGATTGAATAGCTTGAACTATTTGAAGTATTGATAAGCCGTATGCGCGAATTTTATTTTCATCAAGGTTTACTCTAATTTCTCTTTGTTTTCCTCCGAGAAGAGTTATCTGTCCCACTCCGTCTAATTTTGCCAATCTAGGCTGAATCCTGTCGACGACAAATTGATAGAAATCTTTCGGCGGCATGTTACTTGTTATTCCCATTCTTAACACCGGAATTTCATCAAGAGCAAATTTTGATATAACCGGTGTTTTGGCCTGCTCGGGCAGGGTATTTACTATTTGGTTTATTTTCCTCTCCGCACTTTGAAGCTGAACATCTACATCGGTACCTTGAAGAAACTGGATTATAACGAAGGAAACTCCTTCACCTGAAGTAGAATTTATTACATCAATATTGTTAAGGGATGATACCGCATCTTCTATAGGCTTTGTTACGGATGTCTCCACTTCGTTCGGCGAGCCGCCCGGATATACCGTTGAGATAGTAATAACCGGGGGAGTTATTTTCGGCAGTAATTCATAATTCATTTGAGTATAACTGTAAATACCCAGCAGAATCAAAGTAGAAAAAATTACAACTATTAATGTCGGCCGTTTAATAGAAAGCTCAGTAATTGTCATTTCTTATTCTCCAAAAATCTTTATCTAACTTGTTTTATAAAAAAACTCTTATTCACTCCGTTACCTTTACCTTATAATTTTCTTTTAAGTTATTCTGTCCGTTTACTATAACTATATCACCCGGTTTTAAGCCGGATAATACTTCCAGGAAATTGTTCGAAGAATTACCAATGACAAGGTTCCGGATTTTTGCAACATTATTTTCATCCACATAAACCTTTGCATCTTTAACGCTTCCTAATAAGGCCTCCCTGGGTATCGCAAGGGACTTATTTTTCGGTTGAGAATTAAATACCACATTTGCAAACATACCGGCTTTCAACGGATGCTGTTTACTATTACTTAAAATGACTTCAACCGGGTAAGTATGTGCAGCATTCCCCTTGTCCGAAATTGTTTTTATCTTACCGGGGAATGTTACTCCGGGGTATACGCTTGTTGTTACATTTACCTTGTCGCCGACTTTCAGAGCAAAGACATTTTGTTCCGAGACATTGAGCAATACTTTCAACAAAGAAATGTCTACAACTTCCGCAACCACTTCTCGCTTATTTATATAATCACCAATATTAACCGGCCTGGATACTACAATGCCGGAAATAGGAGTTGTTATTTTAGTGTCATCATAGTTTTTCTTTGCCGCAATGTATTGTGCTTCCGCAGATTGCTCGGCAAGCTTGGCATTTTCCAATTGTGCATCCGTAACCGAGCCGGATTTATAAAGAGAGTTATATCTTGTATAATCTTTACTGGTTTTATCATAATTTACCTTGGCAGTTTGGTAAGCAGCTAATTCAAGCTCGTCTTCCAATTGAATTAATGTTGAACCCGCCTTTTCATAATTGCCAATTTCCGCATAAACTTTTGTAACCTTTCCATCTTGTTCGGAAACTATGGGAACATCGTTATTTGCATTTATTGTTCCAACCAGATTAAGATGATTTACAAAGAATCTGGATCTAACGGTATCTACATTCACAGGATATTCACTTAATTTTATAACCTTTTCCGTTGTTTTTATTTCTGCCCTGTTATGCACCAATATGGCTGCAATTATTATAAAAAATGCCACAACAATTGAAATATATTTTATTTTCTTTCTCATTGTTACCTCTTACAATAGATATTAATTATTTAATTCCCAATGCTCTATCCATCTTTGCGGCAGATAGCTCATAGTCTACCATCGATTGGATGTAATCCGTTTTTGCCTGAGTTAAAGCAAGCTCTGCATCCAGCAAATCCGAGTTTAGTGCCAAGCCCTGCTTAAATCTTGCGTCGGTTATTTTATAATTTTCTTCCGCCTGTTTTACATTTTCTTTTGAAACCAAAACTTTTTGCCGGGACTTATTCAGATTTAAATAACTTTGATTTACATCCAGGGTTACCGCATCTTTTAAAAGTTTTTCATTATCTTTTGCCTGTATAAGATTAGCTTCAGCTTGTTCAGTTCTATCGTTTGTTGCACCCCAGTTCCAAAGATCGTAAGATAAACCAAGGCTTACGCTCCAGGTACCGTAAAATTTATCTTGCGTTGGTATAATTCTTTGATTCGGTTTTGAATAATCATATTCTCCCGAAACAAAAATTTGCGGGTACCAATCTCCGTTTGCCGCTGTTATTTGTTTTGCGGAAGCGTCTACTCTTAAGTTTATTGCTTTAAGTTCCGGTCGATTTTTTAGAGCTTCACTTACAAGATTATCAAGGCTTTTATTTTCCGTAAAAAGACCATTTACAGAAACAGTATCGGCAAGTTTAATATCGGTACTCAGCGGCAGTCCAAGTACATTATCAAGATTAAGCATTGCAAGCTTAACATTGTTGCCGGCATCTATCTTCTGAAGCTCTGCCTGCGAAAGCTGCACCTGAATTTTAAGTACGTCATTTTTAGTAGCTAACCCCTGCTTATAAAAATTTTGAACATCTTCTAGATGAGCCTTAACTGTTTGAATTTCATCTTCGATAACTTTTTTTAATTGAATAACTTTAAACAATCCCCAGTATGCATTTTTAATATTTAAGAACAAATCCTGCTCAGCCTGGGAATAATCCATATTTGAAGCAGCAGCGTTGAACTTTGCGGCATCGTAGGTACTTGATAATTTAAAGCCGGTAAACAGCGGCTGCTGCAAGGATAATTTTAAATTGTAGTTATCCAGAAAGGTAGGGGAAATTGTAATCGGTTTCGGAATAAAAGGCGGAAAAGAAACCTGGAACGGCGGTACACTGCTTAAACGTGTATACGAAGCACCGAAATTAAGCGAGGCAAACCTGGAAGCACCCACTTCTTTAGCCTGCGCCTCTGCAATTTTTGCCTTCATTAAAGATGAGTTTAATTGTTTGCTGTTCTCCAATCCTATTTGCAGGCTTTGTTTAAGAGTAAGAGTTTTTTGTTCCTGTGCAAACAATTGCATTCCGGATAAAACAAATAATACGGCAGTAATAAAAATCTTAATTCTATTCATTCGAAATATTCTCCTTTGAATTATTATCTTCAGTTTGATACGATACATATTTTGTTCTTCCTTCTTCGGTTAATATTCCTTCAAAAATTATGTTGAAAATAGTTTCAATTGCCTGGGTTCCGGTATAAGGAATTTGAGACAATGTCTCCTGGTTCAATATTTTTTCTATGGCACCGGTGTACATTAAAATAATAATTTCCTGTCCCAGGTCTTTTCTAAAAACATTGTGTTCAATGCCTAGCTTAAGTACATCTGCGGCTTTTTGAAGCCCCTTACGTTTCTTAAAGTCATGCAGTTCTGCCCAAACTTCCGGCATATTTTTTCTTAAATCTTCCACCAAAGGGCTTGTTAACCTGGAAGAGCGCTGGCCGAGATAATCCATCATTTTCTTCAGCTTGGCAACAAAATCAAGCTTATCGTCCATCCATATTTCATTTATATAATTTTCGGATTCGCATTGGCGATTATCTATTAGTTCTCTAACAAGATTTTCCTTCCCGGTAAAAAATTTGTAAAGAGTTTTTTTGCTCATTCCAAGTCCGGATGCAATTTCGTCCATTGTTACTTTTGCAAATCCGTGATGCAAAAACATTTGCTCGGCAGCGTTAAAAATTCTTTCTTTTATATCATTTTCTTCCGACATTTAATTTGCCTTTCTACCTAAAATACTAATTTTGTATTTGGAGTTTCCATTTGGTGCTTAAAAAAACAGTTGAAAACTGTTAAATATCTATTTATTTCTACTGTGGAAACTCAATATGTATTTTTAGTTTCCAAACTTAATATAACAAGAATCATTTGTCAAGACATTTTATTTGGAAATATACAAGCGGCAAAATAAATGTGCCGGAAGGCAATCCTTATTTCCGGATTTCACTTTATAGATTATAACTTTTTTAAAAAAACTTACAAAAAAAGAAGAAAGCAATATGCAACAGGCAAATCTACATTTCTTTTTTTATTTATTATTTTCACATTACTTTTTATATAGACGAAAAAGTGAAGAAGTTATTTTAATAATTTGAAAGTTCAATTAAAAATTAATCCCGGTAAATAAATATTAATATTAAAGTTGAATTGATTTCCTATTGCTGCCGAAGATTTTCTACCGGCAATAGGTAATTAGCTTCAGTAATAAAGTAAGGGCAGGTGTTTGGCAATTCAATCTCTTTTGATCACTCTGCTTTTATATTCTTTTCATAAACATTCCGGAATTTTTGAATTGCCTGAAGAATTGCCTCGGCTATGCGGGCTTGTCCGGTTTTACTGTTCAGGTAATGCGCATCTTTTCTGTTTGATAAAAAACCTGTCTCAATAAGTACGCTTGGCATAGATGCACCAACCAGCACATAAAAGCCTGCCTGCTTAACCCCCAATGAACGAATGGACGTATCTTTGCTGAATTCATTATTCAGTAAGGATGCAAATTTTTCAGAGTACCTCATGTATGCAGACTGCGCCATGCTTACAAGAATAAAATTTTCCGCCGTCAGCTTTTTGTATCGTGCAGGATCATCTTCATATTTAATTACACTGTTTTCACGTTCGGCAATTTGTATAGCATCTTTGGTCTTGCCGGGCCTAAGCAGATAAATTTCAAAACCGTTTGTGCTGCTTGGTTTATGCGGAGTAGCATTGCAATGAATTGAAATAAAAAGATTTCCGCCTGCTTCGTTTGCAATTTGGCCGCGGCGGTAAAGAGGAATAAATTTATCGGTTTTTCTTGTGAATACAACTTTAACGCCTTTCATTTGTCTTTTTATGTCATTTCCAAGCTTTAACGCAATTGCAAGAGTAATATTTTTTTCTTTGATGCCGTCAACACCTATAGTGCCGGGGTCTTTGCCGCCGTGCCCGGGATCTATTACGATAACATTAAAATTCCATTTGGCTTTTTCTTTTTTCTTTATTATCCTATTTTCAAATGCCTTGCTGTATAGGGCAATTAAAATATCGTTGCTGTTGTTTACATTCAGTACTTCATTTGATGTATATTCTTTACTAACATGAATTTGAATTTCAGTATCGAGCTTTAAATTTCTGGCCCTAATCCATTTGATTAATCCCTCGTTATTTTGCCTGTCTATGCTGCTTACATCCGCATGAACATTTCTAAAAACAAAGGTAAGAATTCCGTTTTTAAAGCTGCTGTAATAAGAATAAATTCTTTTTGTAGAAGATATGCGGACCAGCGTTCCGTTAGCCTTTTCGGAAATTGAAATACCGTTTATATCATATTCGCTTTCCGGTCCGGAACCTTCTATTACATTCACTTCTTTTCCGCTGGATTCTTTTTCCGTTAGCTGTTTATTGCTTACTGTTAGAACATCAGGTGAAGTAAAATTCATTTCCATACCTGATGCTTTTTTAATAATTCCCATGCAGTACTTAAGCGGGATAAAAACTTCGTTGTTTAATAAGTATGATGATGTCGGTAACTGATAAATGTAAGAGCTGTCCGATTCTTTTTCTTTTAAAATTAAAAAAGGATTTTGAGCCGTAATAAAAAGATTAGATGAAGGAAATTTTAGTTCTATCTTTTCCGCATCAGGGTCATAAAAATAATTTACAGACAGGGCATCGGCCAAAGGTTTTACCGCAATATAAATTGTGCCTTCTCTGTCGTATACCGGGACATATTTGGTTACTTTTCCGTTTACAACAGCAAGATTATTTATAGTTTGCGCATAGATTGAGATGGTAATTAAAAGTAAAATTATTACTGTAAATTTAATTCTCATCTAATAATGCTCTTTATTTTATCCAATAAAAGGAATCATAAAGCCGCTCTTCTTTTTGTATGCGGTAAACAAATCCTTAAAATTTTTTAAAAGCAGTTTTTCTTCAAGTAATGCTCTTAAAATTAACAGCGGAATTTCAACCAATGCCAAAATAATTACAATGTAACTTAAGGATGCGGCACCTCCGCCCAAATCCATTAAAATTTGAGCAAGATATTGCGGGTGCCTTACAAGTTTGAACGGACCTTTTGTTATCAGTTTATGATTCCGTAAAATTAGAACGTCCTGGGAATAATTATCCCCCAATGATTTAAATGCCCATATTTGAAACCATGAAAAGACAAGATAAACAACCAGTCCGCTAAGCCTGAATGAATGTAAATTTTGGTTGTAAGAAAAGGTTCCAAATTGAAATACGCCCGCAATAAGTCCGAGTAATGTAAGTGTGGATAAAACAATCGGAAGCTTTTGAAGGTAGGACTTTGGTTTTTCTTTATGAACTGTAATTGTGGATTTTAAACCTTTACGAGTGCCGCCGGCATTTGCGCCGAAGGTTGCAATAATATTTAGTCCGATAATTATATTTATTGGGTCCATAAATTTTATCTATTAGTCTACTTTTCTGCCGTGCTTTTCCATTATGGATTTCCATTCTTCCATACTAAGCTGTTCCGATTCTTCAATCAGCATAATAGGAATATCGTCTTCTATCCTGTAACGGCGGCGCGTACTTTTATCAACGGAAACCAGTGTATCACCGTCAAGAATAAGATCGGCCTTTGTCTCCGGGCAGCAAAGTATATCAAGCAGTTCTTTGCTAATCATTTCTTCCTCACTCAATTTTGGTTTTGCATTTTCTAAAATTTTCAAAACAAATAGACTTACATATTCTTCACATAAATTAAAACTATTAAAGGATTATGACAAGGGGTACTTTTATAACAATTGCTTATAACGAAAACAGTTTACCGTATGATCGTTAATCATTCCGGCTGCCTGCATAAATGCATAGCATATTGTCGAACCTACAAATTTAAAGCCTTTTTGCTTTAAGTCTTTGCTCATTGCATCGGATTCTTTAGAAGTTGCAGGAATATCTTTAATACTTTTCCACGAATTTTGTTTTGTCTTTCCATCCGTAAACTGCCAGATATATTTATCAAAGGTGCCGAATTCATTTTGTACTTTAAGAAAGACTTTGGCATTTGAAACGGCGGCATTTATTTTCAATTTATTTCTGATTATGCCTTCATTATTCATGAGTTTTTCTATCTTAGGATTTTTGTAAGCAGCAACTTTGGAAGCGTCGAAATTATTGAATGCTTTGCGGAAATTTTCTCTTTTCCTTAAAATTGTAAGCCAGCTTAGGCCTGCCTGCATGCCGTCAAGAATAAGAAATTCAAATAAAGCCTGATCATCATGCAAAGGCGTTCCCCATTCCTTATCGTGGTATTCAATATAAAGCGGATCATTTGTAGACCAAGCACAGCGCAGTATCATTTGCACTTCTTTTAATGTTTTAAATTGTTTTTTCGTTTTAAAAATTTAATGTGCTAAGATAATGAAATAATTATTAAATTTTAGTGCTAAGCAAAGTAAATTTACAAGTAGTTTTCTGTGTAAATATTTAGAACTTTTTCTTTGCCGGAAAATATTTTCTATTTGAGTTAGAAATTTTACTTGATACAAAATGAAATTACAGGTATTTTTAATTGTTTTGATGGAATAAAAATAATTTATGGCAAAACGAATAATATATCATTTCCTTTCCGACGATGACCTGCTAAGGATTTCAAACAAAATTAAAGAAATGGAAAAAATTTCTTCCGGTGAAATTTGTGTAAGTATTAAAGAAAAATTGAATTTTCTTAACAGGAGGAAATCGGCACACGAACTTGCCGAGAAAGAGTTTTTCAAATTAGGAATTCATAATACAAGAGACAAAACCGGGATATTAATTTTTATTCTGTTAGAAGGCAGAAAATTTTTTATTCTTGCAGACAGCGGCATAAATGAAAAAGTTGATCAAAATATATGGGATTCCGTAAAAGACCAAATGCAGATAATGTTTTTAAAAGGTGAATTTTGTAAAGGCATTTTGCACGGAGTGGATGAGGTAGGGAAAATTTTAAGTAAGTACTTTCCTATTAAACCGGATGATACAAACGAATTGTCCGACCGGGTAAGAATAGAGCATTAAATTAAAAAGGGCAGCTTACGGCTGCCCTTAATTTTAATTAACCGATTGTACCAGCGGTTTAATTTTATTTTCAATCATGTGTTTTGGAACCGCACCGATTATGCCGTCTACTATTTGCCCATTGTTGAATATACCAAGCGTAGGTATGCTTCTAATACCGTATTTTATGGCAACCTGCTGGTTATCATCCGTATTTAATTTAACAACTTTCAACTTGCCTTGATATTCTTCGGCAAGCTGCTCAACAACCGGGGCAACCAGTTTGCAAGGACCGCACCACGGCGCCCAAAAATCTACCAATACCGGCACATCCGATTTTAGAACTTCAATATCAAAATTCAAGTCTGTGCCTTCAACTGTGTATTTCATATTACCTCCTTTTTTCTGTCAATTAGATGCTGATGATAATTGAAGGTTTCAATTAATAAATTTATTTATCTATCTCTACCAAATTTCAATTACTCAATACTATGATAAACTTAACCTTTTTCTCCAATCATTCCAAGATGAGTGTGCTTAAAAGCATCGTTGTACTTAAGCCCGAAGCCGAGGAACCTGTCCAGGCTTGAATGCCCGAAAATTATTATTCCGGCTACAATTAGTACATAGTTAAATGTAAATGTTCCCAGTAAATATAAAAGTATTGCCAGACCTTTATGATGAAAAATATTATATGAGATTGCTCCCACTTTAGGATTTATCAGATAGCCGAGCATAGAAATATCAGGTGCAAATATAAGCACTACAAACAACCACCATGAATAGCCGAGAATGTTAAATAGAGAAATGGAAAGGCAGAACATGCCGAGTTCTTCATACTTAATAATATTCTTCATTTATTTTTACGCCTCCAATGCAAAATATGATCTTACTAAAATTTCCGGAATTATTTTTCTAACTAACTAAAATAATAAGTGCTCAATTTACTTAAACCGGAACGGAGGATATTTATCGGTCGTCAAAAGGAATGCATAAGCTTCCACTCTTAACGACCATCTCATGATCCCTACCATAAAATCAAATAATCCTTTGGGATAACTGGCTGTAAAAACAATTGCAAACCATGCTATTATCCAGACTACAATTCCGGCAATAAATACAAATGCCAGTACAATATAATGAGGGATTGCAAGGAACCATTTAACCAAAGGAAGCCATCTGTTAAGATCATTTTTTACATCCGGATACGGGATATCAATATGTACCGCCTGTTCTTCATCGGTAGACGGATATTCATCTCTTAGAAATAAAAGGTACGCAATAACTCGTGTACTAAATTTTGTTAGTGCAATATTCCAGTCGAACCACCATCTGGGATATTTTTGTTTAAACAATATCATTAGTAATACTGCAATCCATAAAATTCCTCCTGCTCCATATACCAAGCTCCAATTAGTATGTAAACCATGCGTCCCTCTTTCGCCGGAGATAAGGCCCAAAATTATAAGGATTGGTATTGCAATTATTAATCTGAAAAAGGTTGTAAAGCGGTCAAGCTTTTCCGGGTAATCAATACTTAAAGTTACCGGGTAGGTTGATGTATCGTTCATTTCGCCCTCCGTTTTGTTTAAATAGATTTAAGTTTAAATATCGCAGAGTTTTTTTCGTTATAAAAAATGAAATAGATACCTATTAAGATTTCTAAAACTGAAGTTAAATAATAGTAATAAAAACCTTTATTAAGATTAATAATAATAATAAGGTTTTTAAATATGAATGTTAATATGTAAATGTTAAAGACGGTGTAAAAAATACTTATTTTATGGTTCCTATATATTTCATATAAGGTTTTTCCAAATATTATATATAACATAATCAGGAACTGAAATAATAAATCTAACTTAATAATAAGGATGTTTAACGAGGCTGATATGTATATATTTATAATTGTAATGAAAATATAAAATAAATATCTCTTTCTTATTTTGCCGATGTTAAGCAATGAAAAAATTAAAAGCGGTGAAGTAGCAGAATAAAACCTTGCCGGATAAAATGGGAAGATTGAATGCAGTAAAACCATTATAGGATCCGATAATGCAAGTATTAAAAAAAATGTGAAGAAGTTCATTTTATATTGCCTGAATGGAACAAGTGCCCAGACAACTATAGAAAGGGTAATTATTAAATATGGTATAAGCATAATTAAATTTTAAAGTTTATTCAAAACAATTAACTTTCTAAAGATAAACTGTATTGAACTGCGAATTTAATGAGTTCCGAAAGCGATCTAAGTTTTAGCTTATGCATTATATTTGTTCTATGTGTATCAACCGTACGGATATCAATTACCAGCTTGTTTGAGATTTCCGCACTGGTATATCCCTCGCCTATAAGCATTAGCACATCCAGTTCTCTCCTGGATAAGTCGGGCTTTTTTATATTTATCTTATTTAAATATACGGATTCAAATTTTAAAATGAGTTCGGTCAGCTTATCGCCTGAAAAATCTTTGCCGAAATATTTTTCACCGCCGTAAATTTTCTTAATTGCAAAAACAAGTTCTTCTTCCAAAATATTTTTACTTATTAAACCGGAACCGCCGGATACAAGGCACGTGTAAATATGTTCTTCCGAATAATACATAGAAAGGAAAAGAATTTTAGCAAGCCTGTCCCGGCTTTTTATTTTTTTTGCAGCAGCAGTTCCGGATAAAACGGGCATCGAAATATCAATCACAAGTACATCGGGTTTTAACTCAAAATACTTTTTAATTAGTTCTTCTCCGTCTTCAGCTTCGCCGCAAACGGAAATAGCCGGAAAACCCGACAGCATGGTTACAACCCCTCTTCTGAATAATTTATGATCGTCTGCAATTAGTACTTTTATTTTGTTGTCATCCGTCATTTTTGTTTTCCAGTGGAATATCTATAACCAAAAGTGTTCCGTTTTTTTCCGAAGTTTCTATTTTGAATATTCCGTTAAAATATTCTACCCTTTCTTTCATATTTATAAGCCCGAAACCTGGCTGTTTTTTTATTACATTCGGTATCCCGGTTCCGTCATCCGAAATTAAAATTTTAATTCTTTTATTTTTGTTTATAAACTGAATTGAAAATTCATTTGCTTTAGAGTGTTTAATAATATTGCTTAATGCTTCCTGAATAATTCGGTATAAATTTATTTCCAGTTTATCGTTAAGTCTTTGGTTAAGACCAATAATATTAAGGCTTCCCTTAATATAACCGGTTGCATTTATTTTATTAACCATAGACGCAAGTGAAGGACCAAGCCCCATGTCTTTAAGGGTTGTAGGCATTAGGTTAAATAAAATTACATTTAATTCAGCAATTATTTTTTGAAGGGAATTAATCGAACCTTTTAAAAATTCTTTGCCGTCGCCGTTTTTAATTTCGGAATTATAATTATTTATTAAGTCCATTTTTAGCAAAAGTAAATCCTGGCCAATGCCGTCATGCAATTCACCGGCAATTCTTTGCCTTTCCTGCTCAATTTTATTTTGCAGGCTGCCGGAAAAACTTTTTAACTTTTTCTCGTTCTCAATTTTTTCGGTGATGTCGTGGAAATATAATTGAGCTATTTTTAAAGAAGATATTCCTCTGAATAAAACGGAAAAATTTGCATTGCCAGAGTTAAATAAAAATGAAACGGATCTGTCCGTAGTAATATAATCAATAATTGGAATATCAATCGGTGGAATTATTTCGTTAATCAATTTGCCGGTTATATCGCCGCTGCTTACAAGGTGTTTTGCAGAGTCATTAGTGTAAATAATTTTGCCGTCCATATCGGTTCTAATTACGGGGTCCGGATCCAGTTCCGCAAACAAGGCCATAAGCTTTGCATTTTTTAATTCCAATGCGCTGGTCTCATTTATATGTTTTCTTTGAAGCGGAAATATTATCTGCTTAAAAAAAAGATAGATAAGCATAAAAATTATTACGGTAAAGAGTATTGAATAATATATGGGATCATTCAAACTAAAAAGCAGTTTAATATATTCGTTAAGTTCCTCACCCATTTCGGCTTGTGGAATTCCTTAAATTATTATATTTAAAAAGTAACATTTATTTTGAAATTCTTCCAGTTTGATCTTCCGCTCATTAGAATATTTTTTTATTATTATATTCACGTGCCGGTTTATTAAAGATGTATTGTTTGTAATTCTAACCTCAAACAATTTGGAGAAACAATTTCATGGGAATATCCAGGGAAATTTTATTATGGGGCTCTAAAAATCCATGGCTTTTAAATCATGTTCCGAAATATAAATTTGTAAAAAAGGCAGTAAAAAGGTTTTTGCCGGGCGAAGAATTGAACTCAGCAATTACGGCCGCAAAAGATTTTCTGCAAAAAGGAATCCCTACCGTTTTTACACGCCTTGGCGAAAATATTACGGATTTAAACGAAGCTGCCGGAGTTACAAACCATTATATTGATGTAATTGACAATGTTGCGGAAAATAAACTTCTGACCGAGATATCTTTAAAGCTAACACAAATTGGTTTGGACTTATCATTTGAAAAATCTCTGGATAGTTTTAAGTTAATTGCCGCTAAGGCAAAATCATCCGGTAACTTTGTGTGGATAGATATGGAAGGAAGTTCATATACTTCCGGTACTATTGAATTTTATAAACGTGTAAAAGAAGAACACAGCAATGCAGGAATTTGTCTGCAAGCCTATTTACGCAGAACCGGAAATGATTTAAATGAATTATTAAAAATACAGCCGTCAATAAGACTTGTAAAAGGTGCCTATAACGAGCCTAAAGAAATTGCTTTTGAATTGAAACAGGATGTTGATAAAAATTATTTTTATCTTTCAGAAGTTCTTTTAAATGAAATAAAAAACACCGGTATAAGAGCGGCTTTTGCCACACACGATATTAATTTAATCAATAAGATCATTAAAACTGCCGGTAATATGGGAATTAAAAAAGATAAACTGGAATTCCAGATGTTATACGGAATTAAAACTTCCGAGCAACTAAAACTTGTAAAAGAAGGATTCAAATTAAAAGTATTAATAAGTTACGGAGCAGCCTGGTTTCCGTGGTACATGCGGCGCCTGGCAGAAAGGCCGGCTAATGTCGGCTTTGTTATTAAAAATATTTTTACCAGGTAAGTTTTTAAATTAATTTTAAATTTCTAATTGATTATGATCAAAGGAATAATACCTCCTATTGCCACTCCGTTTATTAACAACGAAGTAGCTTATGAAAAATTAAAAGAAAATCTTTCACGCTGGAATAAAACGGGCTTAAGCGGTTATGTGGTTTTCGGTTCCAACGGTGAGAGTGCTTTTCTTACTAGAGAAGAAAAACTGAAATTAATCGAATTCGTTAAAGCTAATATACCTGCAGATAAAATCTTAATTGCAGGTACAGGTTCGGATTCAATTAAAGAAACTATTTCGCTTACAAATGATGCAGCCGGACTTGGTGCCGGCACCGCTTTAATTCTTACACCTTCGTTTTACAAAAGCCGGATGAAGCATGATGCTTTTATAAAATATTTTACGGAAGTTGCAGACAATATAACCATACCGCTTTTAATTTATAACGTACCCAAATTTACCGGGGTTAGTATTGAACCGGAAACAGTTGCAATGCTTGCCGAACATCCCAACATTATAGGTATAAAAAACAGCGAAGAAAATGCTGCACGGCTTGCGGAAATAATTCACCTTGCACCTGATGATTTTA
Source organism: Ignavibacteriaceae bacterium (assembly GCA_046704255.1). Taxonomy (GTDB): domain Bacteria; phylum Bacteroidota; class Ignavibacteria; order Ignavibacteriales; family Ignavibacteriaceae; genus FEN-1297. The sequence continues at coordinate 47,433 of JBJKSH010000183.1, forward strand.
TAACTATTGCAGGAACCGCATCCGTTTTGTACCCGGGATTGTGTGTCGGTGCAGCGGGAGGAATACTTGCTCTTGCAAATATCGCTCCGAATGAATGCGTGCAGATTTATAATTATTTCCGTGAAGGGAAACATGCCGAAGCAAAAAATCTTCAGATGAGAATGCTTGCCGTAAATAAAGCCGTAACTGCGGTATACGGTGTTGCAGGCTTAAAAGCAGCTATGGACTTTACAGGATATTTCGGCGGAGAACCACGTGCACCGCTTACAGGATTAACTGATATTGAGAAAAAGAACTTAATAAATATTTTAAGGACAGCAGGAATATTATCTTAGATTCATATTATGGAAAGGATTTTATTATAAAATGGAAACAAAATCATTTAATGTACCGGAAAGAATTTTGATGGGACCAGGCCCTTCAAATGTTCATCCGCGTGTTCTGGCGGCAATGGCTGAGCCTACTATCGGTCATCTGGATCCTGCATTTATTGAATTAATGGAGAATACAAAAACCGAATTAAGATATGCTTTTCAAACTAATAATGAAGTCACATTCCCCGTATCAGGCCCCGGATCAGTGGGAATGGAAACGTGTCTCGTAAATTTAATTGAGCCGGGAGATAAGGCTGCAGTTTGTGTTAACGGAGTATTTGGCGGAAGGATGAAAGAGATAGTGGAAAGATGCGGCGGGCAGCCTGTTGTAATAGATGCACCATGGGGAAGTGCAATTGATCCGAATAAATTTGAAGATACGTTAAAAGCAAACCCTAATATAAAGCTTGCAGCCTTTGTTCATGCAGAAACTTCAACAGGAGCAAAAACGGACATCAAGACTCTTACTGAGATTTCTCACAAATACAATTGTCTTGCAGTTGCGGATACCGTCACCTCACTCGGCGGCATCCCTGTAAAAATAGATGAATGGGAAGTTGATGCTGTATATTCAGGCAGCCAGAAATGTCTTTCATGTCCGCCGGGATTATCGCCCGTAACTTTTAACGAAAGAGCTTTGGAGGTAATAAGGAATCGTAAAACCAAAGTACAAAGCTGGTTCATGGATATAAACCTTATCACCGGGTATTGGGGCAGCGGCTCCAAACGCACTTACCATCATACTGCACCTATCAACGCCGTCTACGGGCTTTATGAAGCACTTCTTATTTTACATGAAGAAGGTTTGGAAAATGCCTGGAAACGGCATAAAGAGAACAGCGGGATTTTTATTGACGGATTAAAAAATTTAGGGCTTAATACTTTTGTAAATGTAGCTGATCGGCTTCCTGAATTGATTACGGTTATTGTACCGGAAGGCGCAGATGAATTAAAAGTTAGAAACTATCTTCTCAACAACCATAATATTGAAATCGGAGCCGGGCTTGGAGCGCTTGCAGGAAAAATTTGGAGAATCGGTTTAATGGGCTATACTTCAAATATTCAAAATATAGATAAGTGCTTATCCGCGTTAAAAGAAGTTCTGCATAAAAATTAATTTGTTGATATAATTAGTTCAATGTTATTTTAATTTACCGAAGTTATGCAAAATAAACCTTACCCCCATCCCGAGGGTGACCAAAAAGTAATTTTTACCTTATGAATTTTAATAAAGACGAATAAATAAGTCTATAAATGCAAGAAATTAATTATTTATTCGCAAAACTCTACTTTCTGGTCAGCCTCGGGCGAGGTAAAAAATATGTTACATTACAACACTCTTCATATTAATTAGTTTTTAAAATTATAACTACTTGTTAAATTTTCTATCATTTTCGTTGAAAGCATTACTTCAGTTAATTCATGCGGTATTAATTCAATTTTCTTAAAGATTTGACTTTGATAATTTTAATTATGATTTTCTAAAGGCAGAAAATTTTCTTAACATAAAATTTATAAAATGGGAAAATAACCAAATTAAAATTTCGCTGAAGTCATGTTTGTAAAATTATTTTTCTTATTTGCGCTTGTTCCTGTAGTTGAGCTTTATGTATTATTAAAGATCGGAGCAATCATAGGTCCTTTAAATACGGTAATTATAATTTTAATTACCGCCGGGGTTGGTGCTTACCTTGCAAAGCAGGAAGGATTTAGAGTAATAGAAAAAATCAATCAGGCATTAAGAGAGGGAAGAACACCTGCCGGAGAATTATTAAACGGGTTTTTTATTTTAGTAGGCGGGTTTCTTTTATTAACACCCGGATTTATAACCGATTTAGCCGGCATATCAATGTTAATACCGCCATTGAGAAATTTATACTGCAAATCCGCAGAAAAATTTATTAAAAAAAAATTTGACATAAGTGAAGGAAATACGGATTATTTTAATGAATATTAACTTTCGTTATGGTAAACCGGCATTTTCTTTTAAGTAATATTGATTATCACTCGTAATTCCGTCTACACCCAAATCTATTAAACCTTTTGCCGTATGCGGGTTGTTTACGGTCCAGACAAATAATTTTAATCCTGCCCTTTTCACATCATCAACAAATTGCCGGTTAATAAATTTGGAATATTTTACATCAAGCCCGTTAAAGCCGTATTTAAGCGAAGTTAAAATTATATCTCCCGGAGTGTTTAAACGTATGTTGATATAATTCATTCCCATTTTTCTCAGCCAGAAAACCTCATGACTGTTATAATTTTCTTTTAAATAAGACATTGTTTGCAAATTGAAACCGATAATTTTTATTTGTTCAGGCTTTACTTTTGATTTCTTAATTACATTATAAAGTTCACTTATAATTTGCGGGCCGCACTTAATCTCAATTACAAGTATCTTATTGGCCGGAACAGTATCCAGTACTTCTTCCAGAGAAGGAATTCTTTCACCGATAAATCTGTTTCCTTTGAAGCTGCCTACATCAATTTTCTTCAATTCGGAAAGGGATTGGTTTTTGACTTTTAAATATTTCCCGCCGGTTCGCCGTGTACTAGAGTCATGAATAACTGCAATTTTATTATCTGCAGTTAGATGAACATCAACCTCCACAGCATCGGCACTTCTTTCCCAGGCAAGATTTATAGCGGCAAGCGTATTTTCGGGTGCATCTACAGATTCTCCTCTATGTGCTATAATTAGGGTCCTGTTCATAGTAAGCCATAAGATGTGTTAATCATTTCTTGTTCATTTAAATATCCGGTAAAATATAATATAGTAAATTTTCAAGATCAATTAAGAAAGATATGGAATAAATCAATTAGGCGGAGTAAATCCCTCTTACAGTTCTGCGAAGTGTCTGTCTCCCTTTAATTTAAAGAGAGACTTTTATAGATGCCGCACTTTTACAATGCTTACAAAAATCTTAGGCCGGATTTTAAAATTTCACTTGATTTAAGAAAAATTAATATTTAATATAAACACCGTAATTAGAAAGTTTGTGTCAATGAAGGGTTTTTTATCACAGGGAATAATAAAAATCCCCGGTTAAAGTTCCTCTCGTATTTTAAGGGTTAATAAAAGCGGCATCACAATAATGTAAACTTCAATTTTGAACCATAAACTAAATCCCAAAAATTTATCGGAAAATATAAATGAGAAGTGTTTACTTTGATAAACTCAAATTGATTTCTATACTTATCTTTTTCAGCATGACGGGTATTTTTGCCGGAAGAAGTTTTGCTCAGTTGAGAGGTTCTTTAAGAGGAATTGTAGTAGATTCAACAAACGGGGAAGCACTTCCGTTCGGAAATGTATTTATTACTAAATTAAAAACCGGGGCATCAACTAATGCAAGAGGCTATTTTTTCATACCTGCACTTCCGGCAAATAAAACTTATACAATAGTAATTTCTTACGTCGGCTACATTACCAAACAAGAAAAAGTATTTATAAGTCCCAATAAAATTACCGACGTTAAAGTTAATCTTATCCCTACAAGCATTATGATGCAGCCTATAGAAAAGATTGGTAAGCGGACTGTTGAAAAAAATTCAACTAATTTAGGATTGCAGCACATTTCCATGAGAAGTGTTGAAATGCTTCCGAAAGGCGTTGAAGCGGATATTTTCAGATCACTTCAGTATATTCCCGGAGTACAAACCACCGGGGATGTAACTGCCAGGTATTATGTTAGGGGAAGTCCCAGTAATGAAAACCTGGTTTTGTTGAACGGAATTACCATCTATAATCCCTTCCATGCATTCGGCATATTCAGTGCTATTGATCCCGATATGATTAAAAGTGTTGAATTTTATAAAGGTGCTTTCCCGCCGGAATACGGCGGCAGACTCTCTTCGGTTTTAAATATTATAACCAAGGATGGAAACAGAAACAGTTTTGGCGCCCAGGCAACTTCCAGTTTTATTACCGGTAAAGCACTTGTGCAGGGGCCGATTCCTTACGGCTCATTTATTGTTACGGGCAGAAAAAGTTATTCAACGGGAATATTAAGAAAATTTTTAAATAACGAGGAAGCGCCAATCAATTTTTATGATGCATCGTTCAAGTTAAACTATGGGAACCCGAATTTTATTAAAGGATCGAAATTTGTCGTTGACGGATTCTTTAGCGGAGATCAGCTTGTTAACAACAACCCGCTTCTTGAGAATTTTAAATGGTCAAACAGTGCATTGGGATTAAGGTGGTTCCAGGTTACGGATTCGCCTCTTTTCTACGAAATGGATTTGTCAATGAGTAATTTTAACGGTGAAGTAGACCCGAAACAAAGCAGCGCAAAGCCGGAGAATAACGGCGTGAACGATATGACTTTCAGTACGCACTTTACATATATATATAGTTCAAAAGATGAAATACACGTTGGGATGGAAGTAAAAGATCTCGACACGAAATTATACCTGCAAAATGCACTTGGTGCCGTCTCGGATATAGGTTCACATGGAACTAGTATTGATGCTTACGCTTATTATAAATTTTTACGCTTTTCAGATTTCGGTGCCAGTATAGGTACAAGGGTAGAATTAACAGGCCTGTCCGAAAGGCCCGGTAGTTCTTTTATTTTAGATCCTTATGCCAGCTTTACTTATAATATTTCCCCTCTTATTACTCTTAAAGCCGCATGGGGAATGTATAATCAGCAGGTAACTACTCTAACAGATGAGAATAATGTTATATCGTTATTTGAGCCGTGGATAATTATACCGGATTATTTAAAACCCTCTTCCGCCGTACATTATACGGGAGGGGCAGATATTTACTTTACAAATTTCTTAAGCCTTGACGTAGAAACATATTATAAAGTTTTGCAAAACATTCCCACTTTGAATTATAAAAAAGTATTGGATTCGCAGCCGGATCTTGTTTCCGGCAACGGCGAATCTTACGGCTGGGAATTTCAACTTAAATATGCAAAGGATCCGCTTAATATTACTGCATCGTATACTTTAAGCTGGGCATATAAAAATGTAGACGGCTGGGTGTATTACCCAAGGTATGATGTTAGAAATTCGTTTAATATTATGATGAGTTATAACTTTGGGGCAGGATGGCAGGCAAGCGCAGTTTGGGTTTTCAACTCCGGGCTCCCATTTACACAAGACCTCGGCTACTATAATAAATTTTATTTCCAGGACTTTTACTCCAACTGGCAGATTTATGAAGGTTACAACCCTTATGCAATTTTATCGGATATAGATTTAGGGCGGCTGCCGGACTATCACCGCCTGGATTTAAGCTTAAGCAAGTATTTTGTCATCTCTCCTTTCAAAATTAAATTGGATTTTAGTGTGCTCAACGTTTATAACAGAAAAAATATTTTTTATTTCAAACGGGATACCGGTGAACGCGTTAATATGTTACCGTTTTTACCAACCGCAACTTTGAAAATAGAGCTATGAAAAAATTTATTTTATTTTTCATTATTATAGTTTCCGTACTTTTTAATTATTCTTGTAATGATTCTCTGAACCCCGAAGCCCCGTTTAGGCAGAGGTACGCTCTTACGGGAGTTATGCGAAGCGATACCTCACTTCAGGTTGTTACAATTACAAAAAGCTACCTGCCTGTAGACGGACTTAACCCCTTAACAAATAAAACCGACCCTGCAATTGTTGGTGCAAGAGTTGATATGTGGTATAGAGATACTTTATACCCTATGAGGGATACTGCAATTGTAAGACAGGATTCTTCGCACTATACGGATTCCGTTCATTTTTATTATGTTAATAATTTAAAACCGCAGCCGAACGAATATATAGATATTGAGGCCCTGCTGCCTAACGGGATTCTTCTGCAATCGGAAACTAAAACTCCGGATGTATCTTATTATGATTTTTTTGATTTAAACAATGACAAGGTAATTCCACCGGCTAATAACGATTTTATTACCATAAACTGGAACGACTTAGGCAATCTGTTGTACTCCCCAAAAATAGAAATTGTATATTACAAGAAAAATTCTCCGGTTAAATATGAAAAGGAAGTTCCTTTATATTATGCAAATGTAAACGGAAAGTCTGTTGCTATTTATCCGACACAAACAAGAACAAATTATTTTCAAATTGATATGAATACTATAAGCCGGACCCTTAACAATTTGCCGGCAGGCGACCTAAATAAAAAAGATTATACTATTGCAGAAATGGATGTTAACCTGGTAGTATATGATGAATTTCTTTCAACTTATTACTTATCCCTTAAATTAGCTTCCAGTGAATATACTGTTCAACTGGACAAGCCGGATTATTCAAACATTCAGGGAGGCTATGGAATATTCGGTTCTTATGGAAGGGCTAAGTGGGTTTTGAAGTTTACGTATGCTTATTTGCAGTCTCTGGGGTTTTATTAAGTTTTATGAAAAATCAAAATGAAAGTTATGAAGCTATGTTCTATAATATTAATGTTAAATTCAAATAAGGTATTCGCTTCGATGGTTGTTATATCTTTAGGGCTAACTTTAATTTCATGTAATCAAAAAGTCTCGGTATCACCTCCGGATGCACCGCCTCCCAACGGATTCATCTATATTACTTCTAAGCCCGAAGGATTTCATATTTATTTGGACGGTAAGCCAAGAAGAAGAGCTACACCGGACAGTCTTACGTGGTTAAGTACCGGCACATATCAAATCGCTTTAAAAAAAGATTTGTTCAGAGATACTTCATTTTCTGTGGACATAGTGGAAGGTGAAAAGAAATCAAAATTTGTGGATTTGTTAGCAAACCCCGGAATGTTGGGAAATTTATATTGCAGCAGCAAGCCGGAGGGTGCCGAAATATTTCTTAACGATTCCAGCACCGGAAAATTAACACCCGATACGTTAAGACATGTTACTCCGGCATATTATAGAGTAAGGTTTCATTTAAAAAACCATATTGACGACAGTGCAAATATCCCCGTAAGCAGCAGCAGTTTATCTTCGGCATATAAGGTTCTTGTAGATTCAACATTGTGGCATTTTTACAACTCAAATAATTCACCTATGTTAAATAACAATATTACATGTGTAACAGTTGATAAAAACAATGTTGTTTGGGCCGGAACGGACAGCGACGGAGTAATTAGTTTTGATGGTATAAACTGGGGCGGAAAACAAATATTCAATCATTTAAAATCCAAACATGTTAATTGCGTTACCGTAGATAACAATAATACTTTGCTTATTGGTACGGAACAAGAAATGTATATATATGGCGGAACAAGTTCCGGTAAGTTCGAGTCCGGAGATTTTAGGGTAAGAGATATCGAATCCGGAACTAAGGGAATTACAGCCATTGGTTTTGATAATACAGACGACTGGTATGTGGGATCTACTAATGGGTTAAGCGTTGCATATTTAGTGCCCGGGCAGAGTTATAGAACCTGGCATATATTCTCTAATGAAGTAATTCCCGATACATTTATTACTTCTATCTCTACCGACAATTCCGGCCATGTTTGGGTTGGTATGCAAAGTAAAGGTATTGCCGAAGATGTTAGCAATAATTGGATTGTTTACTATGCCGGAATCGGAACTATTATCAATAACGACGTTAGGGCTATTGCAGGATCTCAATCGGATGGTGTATGGATTGGCTTTGGAAAAGAAGGAGGGGAAGGGCTGACAAATTATAATAACGGGGTATGGCGAAATGTATACGTGCTGCCCCCTGCAAGCCAAACAAATGCAATCCTGGTTGATAATAATAATAATAAGTGGGTTGCAACAAACCATGGACTTGTTAAATTTACTACTGCATCCGATGAGACGGTTTTTAATTATGATAATACCGGCTTAAATTTAAACGATGTAACCGGCCTTGCACAAGATTTAAGGGGTAACATCTGGATTTCCGATTACGGCGGCGGGTTGATTGAGTATAAAGGAGATCATTAAATAAAATGAAATGGTTTTTAAACTAAAATAAAATTATGAATTCTAAACATATAATTGAAAAATTAATTTCCAAAATAATTTATACTTT
>JBJKSH010000184.1:0-4807 GCA_046704255.1 Ignavibacteriaceae bacterium
TTGAATATAGCCATGAAACAACACTCTGTGTCTTGCGAATGTTTCCTAAATTTTCGTAAAGCTTTAAGAAAACATTTTGCGTTATATCTTCGGCAATATATTTTTCACCCAGCATTTTGCAGATGTAATTATACAACTGCTTTTTATACTGATTATATACCAAAGTAAAATCAATAATATTTGTAAAGCTATTCCTCAAGGAATTCCCATTTAATTTACTTTATTACCGGGCCTTTTTACCGGGAAAAATAATAACAATATTATTTTAATTCTTATTTAAGTAAAAATTTTTATTTACGTTTTTAAAGATGCTTTAAAGTAGGAAAAGTTTGTAAGAAGGTGAGGCTTTATAAAGGTAAGACTCATTTGTAAATTGAGTCTTACCTTTTAGAAATTAATAATAAAAATGAAACTGTAATACAAAAGAATCGTTTTTCACTTGGGGAGTTTCAAATTGAAACCTGTACTGCGGGCGAATTTCTATAAAACTATACGGGAAGAACTCGAAGCCTGCCACAATCCTTGAAACCTGATCATTACTTACGCTTATATTCGGATTGAACAGGTCGTATCTTACAACCGCTTCCAATCCTTTAAATAATACGTATGCCCCCTGAACCATTGCAGCACTGGAATTTGTACCTACGGCTTCATAATCATGTGCGATGTCGTACTCACCTGTAATTGTAAAATTACCGACACCTAATCCTAGATAGCCGCCATACATTGTTACTTTATGTTCTGTTGGAAGTTGAGTATAAATTAAAGGCCCTTTAAATGTCATAAATGATGCACCTAACATTAAAGCATATTTGTTTGCAATAACCGGATTAAACATAGCATTTATTGTGTAAGTCGGGTCCGTATTAAAATCAAGGGGAACCGGGCTGCCAACGCTTGCTGTTATTAAACCTACCTCTCCTATGTTATAACCAATTTCAGCGCCTGTAATGCTGTATCTTGGGTCGAAGATTAAACCCTGTCTTTTGTTTGTTGTAAATAAATATCCAAGGTCTCCGCCGCGCGTATATGCGGTGTGGTCGTCAATCTTAAGTCCGTAATCAGGAATAAAACTGCCTGCTTTAATGTAGCTGTTGTTTGGCAGGATATGGGCAATAGCCATTCCAATCCAGGTGGCATTAACAAAATCATAAGCGGCATAAGCATCAATCTTATCGGAAAGCTGAATATCCGAGTATAGAGTGCCTTCCATCTTCTGAAAAGTAGTTTTACCAAACTGCTGGGAATAAAGGTATTGTGTTCTATAATCTATTCCGATTTTTATATTGGGACCAATGTGGTTCCCAAATTTAAAATTCTTATCTGCCGGGTAAATAAGCGGAAGGACTCTCCACCCGAAATGAAAACCTCCCGAATTTCTCATGCCGCCTCCTGTAGGATCTATATGGCAGTCTGAGCATCTCGCTCCCTGTCTTAACGCAAAACGGGGTAAAGCATACCCGTTAATTGCAAAAATTATAAGTAAAAAAATAAATAATAAATGTTTTGAACTTTTCATAAGCCAACCTTAACATATATTTTTAGCAGCCTTAAAATATTTTACCAAATATGAACAAAGTTTTCCGCATATACTTTTTTTAATTTAACAAATCATGAGTTGTACGCAGCCATGCTAATAATTCAGAAATGCTAATCATGCAGTCTTACTTTACCTTTTTGGTATATAAACTTTACCACGATAAGAATTGCATTACTACATGATCTTGAATTTAAACTTAATCTTGAACTTAGCTGCGATTGAATTTATAAATACAAGAAAAGAGCTATTAAATAAATAATTATTTTTAAACTATAAATGTGTTTTGAAACAATAACTTATTGAGAAATAAACAATTAGGAATTAATGTATGATTTTGATCCGATGTTTTTTGATTTCTGTCATAGATAGTTTTACATTGACTAAATAACGATAGTTATTTACTTTTAAGCCCATATTTTATTAGAATAATGAAAAAGATATTAATACTCGGTTCTACTGGTTCAATAGGGATAAACACACTTAATGTAATTAGAAATTTTCCCGGACAATTTAAAATTACCGCGCTAACGGTTAACACCAGGATAGATTTACTTGAACCTCAAATAAATGAGTTTAATCCGGAAGCAGTTGTTGTTAAAGATGAAAAACTTGCTTCTGATTTGCGAAAAAAAGTTCCGGGTAAGTGCAAAGTACTTTCAGGAGAAGCAGGATTAAACCAGGCAGCTGCTTATACGGATTATGATATTCTGGTTGGCGCTATAGTAGGGTTCAGCGGCTTAGCCCCAACTATTGAAGCAATTAAACGAGGCAAAATAATTGCACTTGCCAATAAAGAAACGCTTGTCGTTGCGGGTGAATTAATTACCGGAATGTGCAAAGAATTTAATGCGTCTTTAATTCCAATCGATTCCGAACACAGCGCAATTTTTCAATGTCTGCAGGGCGAATCAAAAAATACTGTTGAGAAATTAATCCTTACGGCATCCGGAGGACCTTTCCTATATAAAGATGAAGATGAAATAAAAGATGCTTCAGTTGAAGAAGCATTAAACCATCCTAACTGGGAAATGGGAAACAAAGTAACAATTGATTCTGCATCCATGATGAACAAAGGTTTGGAAACTATAGAAGCTAGATGGTTGTTCGGCCTTGAAAAAGATAAAATTGAAGTCGTAATTCACCCACAATCAATTATACATTCTATGGTTCAATTTTGTGATGGCTCGATAAAAGCACAGCTTGGTTTACCGGATATGAAACTTCCGATTCAATATGCTTTAACTTATCCCGAAAGATTTCCGAATAACTTTAATAGGACTGACTTGCCTAAAATTGGTACGTTAACTTTTTTAGCCCCCGATATGGAAAAGTTCCGGTGCTTAAAATTAGCTTTTGATGCGTTGAGTGCCGGCGGAACCGCCCCATGCGTGTTAAATGCCGCAAACGAAATTGCCGTGGACAAATTTTTAAAAGGGAAAATAAAATTTTCGGAAATACCTAGATTAATTTACAATGCACTGGAGAAAATTGAGAATCATAAATCACCGGATTTGGGTACAATAATTGAATGTGATAAAAACACAAGGGAATTGGTATTAGCTTTAAGTTAGATTTTTTTAATAGTAATTTCCGCATTATTTTTGCATTTATTTTAAACCGGCAGTTTCGAATTTCAAATTAAAGGAGAATCTTTTTTAATGGATTATATAATTTATTTTGCAATAACCATCGGTATTTTGGTTTTTGTACATGAGTTCGGGCACTTTATTTCTGCAAAGCTTTGCGGTATGAGAGCCGATGTTTTTGCAATCGGATTCGGTAAACGACTATTAGGATGGAATAAAAAGAACGGGTTTTCATTCGGCGATCTTCCCAAGGATTTTGACGGCGAAGGACATACCGACTACCGGCTTAGCCTTTTACCTTTGGGAGGCTATGTTAAAATTGCCGGTATGGTTGATGAAAGCTTTGATACTGAGTTTGCGGATAAAGAGCCCCAGCCGTATGAATTCAGGGCAAAACCCACATGGCAAAAAATTATTGTTATAACCGCCGGTGTTCTTATGAACCTGCTGCTTACAGTTGCAGTGTTCTGGGGAATAAATTTTTTCCATGGCAAAGGATATACCAAAACTACTACTATAGGTTATGTTAATCCAAAAAGTACGGCCGATTCACTTGGATTTAAAACCGGAGATAAAATATTAACCATTAATGGAAAGACGGTTACTAACTGGGAACAGGTTATCTCAGATATTTACATTAATACTATTGGTCAAAATTTAAAATTTAATATTGACAGAGACGGAAAGGATCTTGTTATAGATGTCCCTAGAAAAAAAGTTCCTTCTCCGAATAATAATAATTTATTTTTAATTCAATCAGGTATTAAACCTTTAATAGGAGAAGTGCTGCCCAAATCTCCGGCACAAAAAGCTGGTATAAAAAGCGGCGATATATTATTAACTCTTGATAAAGAAACTCTATACAGCCCGGAACAAACAAAAAACATTATTACAAGCCATAAAGGTGTTCCGCTTCCCCTGGTGGTTTTAAGGGATAAAGATACTGTAGATTTAACCGTAACACCAGGCCCGGACGGATTGATTGGCGTACAGCTTGGTGCGGCATTTACGGTTCCTGTTGTTTATGAAAGATTCGGTTTCTTTCAATCATTTATAAATGGCTGGGATGATATTGCAAAAGTTACAGATGCAACATTTAAAATGGCAGGCAGTGTTATAGGAGGCAAAATTGCTTTTGGCAAGGCTTTTGCCGGCCCTGTTAAAATTGCCCAGTTTGCCGTTAAATCTGCCGATAACGGAATTGTTAGCTTTTTATCTTTTCTTGCAATGCTAAGCCTAAGCCTTGCAATTATAAATATAATGCCCTTTCCTGTTCTAGACGGAGGCCATCTTATTATGATTATAATTGAGGGAATTACTAAAAGAGAAATTCCGATTAAAGTTAAAGTTGCAATTCAGAATGTAGGCTTTGTCATTTTGCTTTTGCTAATGGCATTTATAATATACAGCGATATAATAAACCTTTAGCTTAATTCTAATAATAAAAAATGTTCTTAAATGATAAGATTAAGCTTCGAACAAATTAAAAATGAATTAAAATTAATTTTAATAAAAAACGGGTTCGATGAAAACAAATCGAATATTTTAGCTTCAATCTTTGCTGAGAATAATCTTCTCGGCAAAGAATCCCACGGATTAAACAGGTTCCCTTCATTTATAAAAAGCGTTTTAGAAAAAAGAGTAAACGTTAACTCTGAACCTGAATTTATCTCATCTTCTC
>JBJKSH010000185.1:0-2616 GCA_046704255.1 Ignavibacteriaceae bacterium
TTAATTTCTATCATTCTTGTTCAAAGTAGTTTTAAATAACCCGCGAAAGTTTTTAACGAAATTACCATTAAAATTTTAATAAATAAAGATTTTTGTTATGAAAGGTTCAAATTGCAGATAAGAATAAAAGGAAGAATCACTCGCATAAATTAATTACCGAAGTTACGCACAAGAAAATTTTTTTTATGTTTTGACTTGATACGATCTTTAGGGTATGGAATAAGAGCCTTATCCGGAAGTGCGAGCTTTAGTCCTCAAAAAAAACATTATGGATAAAGCCCTTGTTTGCTTTAGTTCCCCAATTCATTTTGCATAACTTTAGTTAATTATTTGCCATATCCGGGCAATAAAAAGTTTTGAATATCGGAATACCGGATTCCTGCGCAAATTAATCCGGGAGAAAATCTCTAACATTTTTAATCGAATATTTTCGCAGGGCAGATTCTAGATTTTTTATTCAAATTGAATACATGAATGTAGAACAATTTGATGAGTAATTAAGAATATTAAAACTATCAATAATTTCAAATATTTTTGACTGGAATAATGGAGTGGATTGTGAATTTCCAATACTCCATTATTCCTAAATCCGCTTAACTTGAGTAAACAAATAAGTTCTGATTATTTATAGACTATTTATTAATTGCTTTAAGAACAGTCTCGCAGGCACTTCTATAAACGGGGTCTGACTTAGCTTTATTCAAATATAATTTTGCTTTATTCATATCACCTTTTTGGCTGTATGCAATGCCCAGGTAATATTCTGGCCCTGTTTCCTTAATAGATTTTCTATACTTCAATGCCTTTTCCGCTGCACTTATTGCGCTGTTGTATTCGCTGGCTTCAACATAATTTCTGGCCAGTGCAAGGTAAGCACCGTCATAATTATCATATCCAACAGCTTTATTCAAATAGCCAATCGCCTTTTTATAATTTTTATCTCTTTCTGCTGCAGATGCAAGCTGTGTATAAGATAAAGCCAGGTTAAATTTAACTGCCGAATTAATTGAATTGTTTTTAGATGTTTTAAGAACCTGTTCAAAGTTGGTAATGGCGTCTGCATAGTTTCCCTGGCTGTAATAAACATTACCTAAATCATTATATGCAGCATCAAAGTTGGGATTAACTTTTATAGAATTTTTAAAACTAGATATTGCACCGGGTAAATTATGCAGCTTCATCTGAGCAAAACCTATTTGGTAGTAAATTCTATAGTCGCTATCGAACTTAAGCGCTTTTTCAAAGTCTGCCAAAGCATCTTTATAATCACCCTTTTTGGATTTTTCCAGTCCGCTGTTGAACGGTTTTATAGCTTCCTTTTTCATTTTCTGCGCAAAAGCACCGCTTGCCAAAGCTAAAGTAAAAAACAGGCTGAAAAGTAAAAGAGTTACTTTTTTCATTTATGTCTCCATAATTGATTATTAAAATATATATGTAGATATGTATTGTCTATGAATGTAAAAAAGGTAGTTTTATTTAAAATTTACCGCCGTTATTTTAACATTTAGAAAAAATTTAAAATAAAAATATATCTGTTTTATAAAATAATCAATGCTTAAATAATAACTAGCTGCGTGCTTTTGCTTCGTTAACTATTATATTTCTTCCTTCAAATTTCGAATCGTTTAATGCTTTAATAGCACTTTTTGCTTCGGAAGAATTTTCCATTTCAACAAAACCAAAACCCCTGGATCTCCCTGTGTCGCGATCCTTAATAATTTTTGCCGAAACCACCGTACCATGTGCTTCAAAAACTGACTGTAACTTTCTATCATCAACCGACCATGGGAGAGACCCCACAAATAATTTAGTACTCACTTAAGAACTCCAAAAAATAATATATAAAAAAATCCGGTCTATTACCGGACAAGTAAACATACACATATAAAATCTAATTACCTAATTATTTTTTATTCAAAGGATAGAAAACACACCAACTAAGGCTTAGCACTCCAAAATAGCCAACCATTTTTAGAATAAGTTCAAGTTCCTGCAGTCAAAGTTCAGTAATTTAGAGATACAAAGTTAATAGTTATGGTTATTCGTTGATAAGAATTAGAACTGCAATTAACGATTACTATCGTATTGAGGTTGAAAATCTTTACAAAAGACATAAATATAACAGGGATATTGCAAATTAACTTAATATTTACTTGAGGTACTCAACCAGCCATTGGTGAACGGGGAGCATCTTCTTATAAGTATTAAATGCAAACAATACCGGATTATTTTCACTTAATTCTTGTAAATCCGAATTTTCATAATACACATAAAAACCATTATAAAGTAGTTATTCGGAATACGGAGTTTCAGGGTCGTATCCTTTAGGGTATTTCTTGTAGCTTTTACCACCTAAAAGATATTTTCCGCTTTTTGTTACTTTTTTCACTGCATCATTAAGCTTCCTGCCGGATTCAAAACTAGAGACAGCATCTCTAAATATTTTTAATTGTTCTTTGGTAGGCATATAAATTCCCGTGCCGAGAAAGAAGCCCTTCGGATCCAAGTGAAAGTAAAACCCGGAACTCGTTAATTTTTTATTACCTTCCCAAAAATATATTCCGAGATTGGTTTTGTACGGCGATTTATCCTTGCTGAACCTGACATCCCTATGCA
>JBJKSH010000186.1:0-21674 GCA_046704255.1 Ignavibacteriaceae bacterium
CCGGGCGTAAAAAAAAGCAGGATTATTTTTATCGATTTGATGCGTGCATTTGCCGTACTTCAAATGGTTCAGGGGCATACAACAGATGTCCTATTATCAGATAGTTACAGGAATATGGATTCGGCTATATTCTCATTCTGGCTGTTTATGAGGGGAATGACTGCTCCAATTTTTTTGTTTACTGCCGGTACTGTGTTTATGTATCTTTTCAAATTAACCGGTCAGCCATTTAACTCAAACCCCAGGGTTAAGAAGGGAATTAAAAGATTTTTTCTCCTAGTTATGCTGGGTTATTTACTTCGTTACCCTACTTCTTCTTTAGTTAGCTTTTCAAATGTTACTCCTGAACAATGGAAAACTTTTTTTGCCGTTGATGTTTTGCATTTAATAGGTTTTGGAATTTTATTCCTGGTAATAATAGCTTTTATTTCCGAAAAATTTAAAGTTAACGACTATTTTATATTTTCTGCAGGTGCATTATTGTTTTTCGGATTATACCAGCCTTTCAGTTTGTTCGACTGGCATAAAATTTTTCCCGCACCTGTAGCCGGATACTTTTATACCGGGACAGGTTCCAACTTTCCGCTGTTCCCGTGGGCAGGGTATGTTATTGCCGGAGGTGTGCTGGGCAGTTACCTTGCAAAACATCCGTTAATTTTTAAATCTGCTAAATTTAGTCTCGGTTTAGTCCTTGCCGGTGTTGCATTTGTAATTACTGCTTTGGTAGGCAACGAAATAGAATATTTAATTTACGGGCAGACAAATTTTTGGACTACAAGCCCAAATTTAATTTTCTTCCGCTTAGGTATTGTTTTAATGTTGAATTCAATTGTTTCGTTTATATCATTAAAAGTAGAAACCATCCCAAAATTATTTACACTTATCGGCAGGAATACGCTTTTAATTTACGTAGTCCATCTTATGATTTTATATGGAAGTGCCTGGAACCCAGGCTTAATTGCAGTAATGGATAAAAGTTTGAATGTATGGCAAACCGTCAGCATGGCTTTGTTAATGATAATAACTATGACCACTATGGTTATTGTAATTCATAAAATTAAAATTTGGAATAAGCCGCTTGCCACTTAAGTTTAATAATTATTAAATTGTCTTTGAATATTAAAAAAATATTTTCCGTATTTAAATGCCGAATCGTAAATCGTCAACTACAAATCCTGCAATTTCTGAAGAAGAAAAAAAGTATGAGCAATCTCTTCGTCCCTTGCAGCTTTCCGATTTTGCCGGGCAACCTAAGATAACAGAAAATTTAAATGTATTTATTTCCGCATCTATAAAGCGCGGGGATTCTTTAGACCATGTTTTATTAACTGGCCCTCCCGGATTAGGTAAAACCACGCTTGCGCATATTATAGCTCATGAAATGGGTGTTAAACTAAAAATTACATCCGGCCCGGTTTTGGAAAAACCCGGCGACCTTGCCGGCCTTTTAACAACTCTGGAAGAAAAGTCCGTTCTTTTTATTGATGAGATACACCGCTTAAGCCCTGTGGTTGAGGAATATCTTTATTCCGCAATGGAAGATTTTAAATTGGACATAATGATAGACAGCGGGCCGAATGCCAGAACCGTACAAATAAAATTACCCATGTATACTTTAATCGGCGCAACTACAAGAGCCGGTATGCTTACTTCTCCGCTGCGGGACAGGTTCGGTATTAAATTCAGGCTTGACTATTATAATGCGGAAACTCTGCATATAATTGTTAACCGCTCCGCAAGAATTTTAAACCTTAAAATTGATGATGAGGCTTCTTACGAAATTGCAAAACGTTCCAGGGGAACTCCAAGAATAGCCAACCGGCTTTTAAGAAGAACCCGGGACTTTGCGGATTATGAAGATAAAAAAATTATTGATTTATCAATTGCCAAAAAAGCGCTTAATGCTTTGGAAGTAGACGAATTCGGCCTTGATGAAATGGACAAGGATATTATTCTTGCAATAATTGAAAAATACAGCGGCGGCCCCGTAGGCCTAAGTACGCTTGCTGTTGCTGTTAACGAAGACCCTGGTACAATCGAGGAAGTGTATGAACCTTTTCTAATTCAGCAGGGATTTATACACAGAACGCCCCGGGGCAGGGAGGCAACGGAACTTGCTTACAAAAGATTCGGAAAAACCAAATTCAATTCCGGCAAAGCCGGCTCAATGTTTGATTAAGTTATTACTCCAAAAAAAATTACAATTTACAATTGAATATAAAAAATTTGTTTTAACAAATTTTTTAGCGATTCTTAATTCACAATTCTATTTTTCAGAATCCTTCGTTTAATTAATATTGATGGAAGAACAAATAAATTCCTTGTCCGTTTAGCTCTATTAAGCTGTGTAACTGTTGGCAGCTAAAGCACCTGGTACCGGCTGATTAAAATCTTTATAAATAGTAAAAATTCCATCATGTATACTTTTGGAATTAAAATATTGTTTTGCAACAAGCGGAATAACCTCCCAAAGTATATCTTCATTAATTGCATTTGAATATCTATCCATTACAGCATCATCTTTTTTAAGGCATTCCCGTAAAATGTTTGGCTGGCTGTTTAGAATACTCTGCTGCAATTTCAATTCGTTTTTCTTATCCCTCAAATTTCCACCTAATCTTATAACTTCCGTTTCAAGTTTTATTAGTTGTTTGTTTTTTTCGGATGCGTATTTTTGAAATATATTTTTAAGTTTTTCATCTTCAATTTTTTTTGCAGCCTTATTGAAGAATGAATATTCATCCCGACAAACGTCGATGAGGTCATTTAAAACCGATATCGTGTAAGCTCTCATATTTTCCATAAACTCACCTATAAATTTTTTCTTTGCTGGTTATTTTTTCATTCAATAAAATCGTCCGATTCCTTTATTAAAAGACCGGCACCTTAGAGAGTTATATCAACGATTCTTTTCTCTCCCCGAGTAAATTAAATCTTCAACTCCTTTCTTATTATATTTTTTGTTAATTTTTTATACATGCTGAATATATTGTTTTAAACTTTTTCTTAAAATGATTTTTAACACAAAACCAAATGATTTAATTTTGGGGATAATTTTTTGCATTACTTTAAAATTAATAACCAAAATTTAACATATAAGTTTACAAATACATTTGAATGATAGATTGGTTATTAGCATATTTACATTTTCCAATTAGCCGGTTTTATGAAAATATTTAAATACTTAATTTACCTTTCGCCAATAATAATATTCATTACAGCTATTTCTATTCGCCAGTTAAACGAAGGAGCTTTGGGCACTTATTCAAACCCGGTAAAAATTTATTTTACGCCATCCGTCGATGCAAAAAGGATTTCTTTTAATGCTGTTGCCTTAACGGACTACCTACACAAAGAAACAGGATATTACTTTACAACAGCAGTACCGGCAAGTTATGTAGCCGTTGTTGAAGCATTCGGAAGCGATAAAGTTGATATTGCCGCAATAAATACTTTTTCTTACCTAATGGCTCATGCAAGATACGGTGCTCAGGCTAAATTAAGAGTTGTAAGGGAAGGAAACCAAACAAGCTACAAAGGGCAGTTTATTACCAGGGTTAATTCCGGAATAAATTCCTTAAAAGACATTAACGGCAGAACGATGGCGTATGTAGATCCGTCATCTACTTCCGGTTATATTTTACCTAAGGCTATGCTGGATTCTATGGATGTTAAACCAAGCGAAACAGTTTTTGCAATGCGGCATGATAATGTTGTTACAATGGTGTATCAGGGGCAGGCCGATGCCGGCGCCACTTATTATGCACCCCCGGATTCCGAAACCGGCGAAATTATGGATGCAAGGATGAGAGTGTTAAAACAATTTCCCGATGTTGCCAAAAAAGTAAAAATTATCGGATTCACTCAAGACATCCCAAACGATCCGTGGGTATTTAGAAAAAACATGAATGAAACAATGAAGGAAAAAATAATTAGTGCCTTGTTAAAATTTGTAATAACTCCTGCAGGTAAAAAAGCACTTTTTGATATTTATGATATTACCGGATTAATTAGGACAAAGGACAGCGATTACGACGGTTTAAGAAAGCTTTTGGCAAGCCAGCACATCTCTTTTGAAACTTTAGTAAAATAAAAATGATCTTAGAAGTAAAAAATCTGCATAAAATTTATGATAACGGAACTCATGCGTTAAAAGGCGTTAGCTTTAGCGTAAAAGAAGGTGAATTCCTTGTAGTTATCGGATTAAGCGGTTCCGGAAAATCTACTTTGCTTAGAAGTATAAACCGGCTGATTGAACCAACATCCGGCAGTATATTTTTCCTTGGCAAAAATATAACTCATATTAAGGGGGAGGAATTAAGAAAAGTAAAAACGCAAATCGGAATGGTCTTTCAGCAGTTTAATCTTATTAAAAGAAGATCGGTTTTATCCAATGTTATTCACGGTAAGCTTGGCTCATTGGGTACTTTCGAATCCATAATTGAAAAATATTCAAACAGCGTTTATGACGAAGCTTATAAATGTTTGGAAACAGTAGGTATATTCGATAAGGCAAAAGTAAGAGCCGACTCTTTAAGCGGCGGGCAGCAGCAGCGCGTTGCTATTGCCAGAAGCTTAATGCAAAACCCGAAACTTTTACTGGCGGATGAACCGGTTGCATCTCTGGATCCGGCAACTTCTAATTCCGTTATGCAATACTTTGAAAAGATTAATAAAGAACTGGGAACAACTGTAATTTGCAATCTTCACTTTTTAAGCCTTGTAAGAAAATATGCTTCAAGGGTGATTGCATTAAAAGCCGGCGAAATTGTTTACCAGGGTCTTCCTTCCGATATTGATGAAGCCTGGTTTAAAACTATTTACGGAGAAGAAGCCGAAGAGGTGGAAATAAGATGATTGATAACCCCGAACTGGAGCTGCATCCACAGCAATTAATTCAAAACAATAAACAAAGGGAAGACAAGTTTAACCTTATAAAGGCAATTCTGCTGGATACATTCTTTGTTTATTACAGCATACTTGTTTTGCAAAGGGCAATTTATTATAAGTTCTTCCTGGATTTAAGACAGGTTCCTTTTTCCTGGCTGCAGGTGGGAATTCTTTTTGTTGTAAGTTCTATTATAGGAATCTTTTGGGCCTCTACCAGAACTTCTCTTTCATGCAAGCTTTTTGGAATTGCAAAAAATAATAAGGCTACAAAGCTGACTGTTGAAATTTTCGGCTGGTTCCTTTTTGATATTACTTTTATTGCAGGTTGGATTATTACTAAAATTTCTATTGTAAGCCTGTTCAGCCCGGAAGGTTTAAACGGTGCCGGAAGGCTATTTCATGCATTATTTCAACCGAACTTCGGGATATTTGACGATGCTCTTTTTGCAATGATTGAAACAATTTATATTGCTCTTGTCGCCACTTTAATTTCAATTCCGCCTACGCTTTTCATTAGCTTTTTTACTGCTAGAAATTTAATGAGGGAAAATAAATTTACTTTTGCCGTATATTATGTTTTAAGAATTTTGCTCAACTTTATACGATCGATTGAGCCTCTTATCTGGGCGATCATTTTTTCTGTTTGGGTGGGAATAGGACCATTTGCTGGTATGATAGCATTACTGGTTCATACAATAGCGTCCAATGCTAAATTGTATTCTGAGGCAATTGAAAGCATTGAGCAAGGGCCTGTTGAAGCTATATCTGCAACGGGTGCTAACAGAGTTCAAATTGTTTGGCATGCGGTTGTGCCTCAAATAGTCCTTCCGTTTCTTTCGTTTACAATTTACAGGTGGGATATAAACGTTAGAATGGCTACCGTTATCGGTCTTGTAGGCGGCGGAGGAATTGGTACAATGCTTATGCAGTACCAGGGGCTTGCACGATGGCATGAGGTTGGCCTTATTGTTTTGATGATTGCTTTTGTTGTATGGGTAATGGATTACATAAGTGCGAAAATAAGAGAAGCCATTTATTAATTAAAAATTACTATAAATTTGGAAGCAGATAAAATTGTAACAAAAAACCTGGACCTCTTTTACGGTGTAAAGCAGGCATTAAAAAATATTTCCATAAATATTCGTGAAAATAATGTTACCTCTCTGATAGGCCCTTCGGGATGCGGTAAGTCCACTTTTTTAAGAACGCTTAACCGGATGAATGATTTGATTAACGGAGTAAAAATAAAAGGCGAAGTTATTATAGATGAAGTTAATATTTATTCCGGGAATATTGATGTTGTCGGTCTGCGTAAAAATATCGGGATGGTCTTTCAGAAAGCAAATTTATTTCCAAAAAGTATATACGAAAACATTGTATACAGCCCAAGGCTTCAGGGTATAAGAAGGAAAAAATTATTAAACGAAATTGTAGAAAGAACTCTTAAGCAGGCAGCAATTTGGGATGAAGTAAAAGACAGATTAAATTCAAATGCATTGGGTTTATCCGGCGGGCAGCAGCAAAGGCTTTGCATTGCCAGGGCATTAGCTGCCGAACCGGATATACTGCTTATGGATGAACCGGCCAGCGCATTAGACCCAATAGCAACTGCAAAAATTGAAGAACTGATACATGCACTGAAAAAAAATTACACAATTATAATTGTAACTCATAATATGCAGCAGGCTGCACGTGTAAGCGATCAAACTGCTTTTTTCTATTTGGGGGAGCTTATTGAATTCGATAAAACTTCAAAAATTTTTACCAATCCGTCTAAAAAACAAACAGAAGATTACATTTCGGGGCGCTTCGGTTAAAAATAAAAAAGCCCAATGATCGGGCGACCATCGGGACTTAGTTCTTTTATCTCAAAAGGCAGGGGAGAACCTTTTGAAAGAACCGATGTAAAAATAACCGCTAAAGATTTTACATGCAAATGAGAAATACAATTCAAATTAATTATGTGATTTATACAACAATGATTCATCTTTTTTGATAATAAAAAATTTTTTTTATCTTTCAGAAAAAAGTTAATTTAAATGATGATATTAGACTCCGAAAATCAAAAACCTGAAATAACTTACCCATGCGAATGGGCCTTCAAGGTTATTGGCCGGGATGCCGATAAAATTTTGGCGGCAATTAAAGATGCTGTTTTAGGTATTGAATACGACGTTATTCCTTCTAACATAAGTAAAAATGACAAATACCTAAGCTTGAATTTGAAACTAATTGTTCCGAATGAAACCGTGCGTAATTTAATTTATGAAAAACTGGGAAATAATCCTGATATTAAATTTGTACTGTAAATTTAATGAGCATTAACAATTACGATGTTATTATTGTAGGAAGCGGCCCGGCAGGTTCATCTTCGGCATATTTTTTAGCGTCCAAAGGTATTAAAGTTCTTGTAATTGAAAAAGAAAGTCTGCCCAGGTATAAAACCTGCGGTGGAGGAATTGTTCAAAGAACTACCGAATTGCTCCCGTTTAGTATTGAAAGCATTTCCGAAGTTGAATGCTTTTCTTCAGAAATTTACGATATGAAAAACAAAAGGCATTTTATTACCAATCGGAATAAGCCGATAGTTTATATGACTATGCGCCGGGACTTTGATTCCTTTGTCTTACAAAAAGCCTCAAAAGCGGGTGCCGTAATTAAAGATAATCTTAAGGTTATTGATATTATTATTAATAAAAATAATATTGAAGTTATTACTGACAAAGAAAATTATGCCGCATATTTTGTAATTGGGGCAGACGGCGCTAACGGCATTTGTTCAAAAAAATCAAATATAAAAATTTCAGTTAAAAAAATGCCCGCACTTGAATATGAAATTTATATTGATGATTCTACTTATAAAAAATTTAACAAAAGCGCACGCTTCGATTTTGACATAATTCCTCACGGTTACGGATGGGTTTTTCCAAAAAAAGATCATTTGTCCGTTGGTGTTGTGGAAATGAAAAAAGGTAGAAGAGAACTTAATAAACTTTTCGAAGCCTATTTGAAACTACTTAATATTAACAACATTCAAAATTATGAACGGCATGGCTATTATATTCCCTTAATTAAAAACGGAAACCGAAAGTTTGCGGGGCAGAGAATTTTTTTAACCGGAGATGCCGCAGGTTTTGCCGACCCGGTAACTGCCGAAGGAATTTCGCACGCTATACACAGCGGTAAATTAGCGGCCGAATCTATTTTGGAAAGCGGGCTGGATGCTAACCTTGCAGCCGATCTTTATAATTATAAAGTAAATCATACCATTATTGATGAATACCGGTTTTCCAAAATTATTGCTTCCCTTGTTTATGTTCATCCTTTTATAAGAGGGCTTCTATTTCGTTTTTACGGACAAAGGCTAAGCGAATTAATTACGGATATTTTTATGGGTGAAAAAAAATATAGGGAACTATTAACCGATCCTATTAATTATTTTAAACTGCTTAAATATTTATTTAACTAATGATAAAAAGATATAAACATATTATATGGGATTGGAACGGAACATTATTTGACGATACCGCATTGTGCGTAGACATTATTAACGGCGTTTTAGTTAGAAGGAATCTTACACCGCTTTCAGTTAAAAAATACAGAGAAATATTTACTTTCCCGGTTAAAAGTTATTACGCAAAAGCCGGTCTGGATTTTAATAAATATTCTTTTAGCGAATTGGGGCAGGAGTGGATGGATGAATATGAAGAAAGAAAACTTGAATGCAATTTGCATAAAGATGCCCGTAAAGTTTTGGAATATATTTCAAGTAATGCCGGCGAACAATCTATTCTGTCGGCGTATTCACAGCATACTCTAATTGAAATAATAAAACATTTTGAAATTGAACAATACTTTTCTCACATCGTGGGTTTGGATAATATTTATGCTGCCGGTAAAGTAGACCCGGGGAAGAAGCTGATGAAAAAATTAGGAAACGGTAAAGGAGAGGTTGTGTTAATCGGGGATACAGTACATGATTATGAAGTAGCAAAAGAAATTGGAGCAGATAGTTTATTAATTGCGAACGGACATCAGAGTAAAGCAAAGCTGTTATCCTGCGGTGTTAAAGTGTTAAATTCCTTAACCGATATGATAAGTGAAAATTGAATTTTTTATTAAAAACAGAAACCGGAAATTAAAGCTGGAAAGGTAAAACAATAACGTCCGGTTTTTGTATAATTTGACGTCTCATTTCCGGCTTCTGATTTCTTGCAAAATTTGTATCTAATATGATATTTAAAAATGTGCTTGCCTTTCTAAAGCGCTTCAAGTATTTCTGCGGTTTTCCTTATCAAACCTAATCTCGGGAAAATATTCTTAACTGAATTTTCATGTTCGGACTTGGAGCGTGCGGCCATTGCATCTTCCGCAAATATCTGGTTATATCCGTATTCGTAAGCAAATCTGGCAGTACTTTCTACTCCGTAACTTGTAGATATTCCGCATAGAATAATTGTATCTATTTTACGCCTTCTTAGCTGCAGATCCAGTTCGGTACCATAAAAGGCCCCCCATTGATGTTTAATAATTTTAAAATCACCGGGTTGAACATTAAGTTCGGGAACAAACTCGCTCCAGTCCGGATTAAAGTTAGACATTGAAAAAGAAGTTTCCGCAACGGGGCGCAGAGCATCTTTTAAATCCGGCGATGGAGTAACATGTACCAGAAAAACGGGCATGTTGTTTTTTCTGCACGAATCCAAAAGTTTGGAAGTATTTTCGATTACTACGGATGTAGTATACGGTTCGGCCGGCATTGCCGTTATTCCTTTTTGCAAATCTATTACAACAATAGCAGTTTTGCCGGAATCAATTTTTAATTTGTCTGGCATAATTATACCTCCTTTATTTTTCGATAGTATTTGAAAAATCCCCAAAAATTTTTTGGTAAATAAATTTTGAAGATTTAAACTTACGGCACAAATTTTTAATTAAAGATCATTTAATGAAAAATGTTTAATTAAAGTTAAATTAATCAAAATAAATATTTTGTGATTAACGGAAAAGAAATAGAAGTTTCATTTATTACCGGTTATTATGTTAAAGAATTTTTCTGCTTTCGAATTGTTTATTCTGGTATTGTTTTTTATATCTGCCAAAACGGAATTTGCCGGAAATTATTATGTAGATCCGGCAGCTGGCAATGATAATAACAGCGGGCTGTCTCCTTTATCGGCATGGAAAACTTTTGCAAAGGTAAATGATTTTAATTTTTCAAACGGAGATACCATAAGTTTAAAATGCGGAGAAAGATTCTACAATGAAACATTAATTCCTAATACGGACAGCTTAACAATTAATTCTTATGGCAGCGGCGGCAAGCCTGTAATTGACGGGTTGGGCAAAATAAATTGTATCGAGGTAAGTAAAAAATCTTTTATTAATATAATAAACTTAAAATTTGTCAACGGCTTTCCAAGAGATGTTGTTCTTAACAATGATTATTTTATTAAAATAGATAATTGTACAATTGACAGCTGCGCCGGCACCGGTATTCTGAATCAAAATTTATATACCGGAATGGGTTCGCATTTAATTATTAGGAACTCAGCAATTAGTTATGCCGGGGCATCTACCGGCGGAGGACACGGAATTTACATTGACGGTACCAAAAATACCCTGCTTGAATATGATACTCTCATTTATAATAAAAATAATAATTTAAAGATTGCTTACGGTTATGAAAACCCTTATTACACAGACAGCTTAACCGTTAGGTATTGTATAATAAAATATGCCGGAGATCAGAATATCTCCGATGATGGCAGCAGGTATTCTAAATTTTATTATAACGTTTTAGAAAACAAAACACACTCCTGGTCGGTAAATATTTCTCTTACCACAAGCAGCGGTTATTGTGCAAGCAATAATCAATACTTTAATAATACATTTTTAATTCACGATCCGGATAATAGGGATAATGCAGGAATTTTTATCTACACTTCATCCTACATAACGAATATACATGTTTACAACAATATTTTTTTTATTTCGGACTCGTCGAAGGGCTGGGCAATATACAGCCAAAAGGGACCTATAGGTAGCTGGAATATTAATAATAATGTATATTATTCCGTTAATGATGAAGAAACACATATCTGGCATTGGGCAGGCAGCACTGTGAATTCTTTTAAAAACTGGCAATCCAATGGTTTTGATAAAAACGGAATATACGGTAATCCTCTTTTTATTTCCTTAGATAGTTTGGAATTACAAAATGAAAGTCCTGCAATAAACATGGGCAATTCAAATTCAATAATAAAGGACATAAACGGAAACACGGTTCCGAGCCCGGCAGGTACCAAACCGGATGCAGGAGCTTTTGAAAATACGGTTTCTTACGGAATTCATGATTCTCTTTCCGCTTACATAATTAATAGGAAGTTAAATATCAAAAGTTTCTCTTTATCTCAGAATTACCCCAACCCGTTTAATCCGTCTACAGCTATCAACTATCAGCTATCTGCGCACAGCTTTGTTACCTTAAAGATATACGATATACTTGGGAACCCTGTGAAAACTCTGGTAGATGGTTTCAAACCTAAGGGAAAATATAAAATTATTTTTAATGGCAGTAATTTGGCAAGCGGTGTGTATTTTTTCTGTTTAATGGCCATACCTGCCGGTAGGCAAGCAGGAAATTTTATTTCAACCAGGAAGATGTTATTGCTGAAATAATTATTGCCGTATCGTAAAAAACAATACGGCAATAAAAAATTAAAAAATTTGAATTTAAATAGTTTGATTAATTTATCTTACTCAATTAAGTAAGGTAAATAAAAATATAAGGCTAAGTTAACCATTAATGATTCAAACTAAATTTTTTGTTTTTCTTTACGCCTGAAGTCCAGATATTATTATCCGGATTTATATCCGGCAATTTTTTATCCGGGTCGACAATAACCGAATCGATCATGCTGGTGGAATTATATTTAAATGTCCATTTCCCGCTGCGCTGCCAAACCTCAACCGGTAGATTTACAGTGCCGGACTTTCCATTGGTTTCTACTACTTTAACAGTTACAGGCATAACCATTTTATCCAGGTTTTCTATTGTTATTAGCGCTCCTTTCGAAGGATCACTGTCTATGTATTTTACGGTCTTAACCGCCTGGTCAAGATTCCAATCTTCGTAAAACCATTCCTTCCAGAACCAATCCAGGTCTTCGCCGGCAGCATCATTAATTGTTCTAAAAAAATCTTTTGGTGTAGGATGCTTATATGCCCACCTTTGAATATATGTTCGGAATGCAAAGTCAAATCTTTTCGGGGTAAGAATATAATTTCTTAAAATGTATAAACCGAGCGCAGGTTTAAAATAGGCATCAATACCTAGTTGCCTGTTGGGCAGGTTATCCGGGTACGTCATTATAGGCTCTAGTTTCATGTGTCCCAAAAACCGGGAGAACATTCTTGCATTTGTACCTCTGGGTTTATATTCGCCGTGGTTAAAGGCAAGTGTGGAATAAATATTTATAAATGTATTAAAGCCTTCATCCATCCATGCATATTCTCTTTCATCGGAGCCAACAATCATCGGGAACCATGTATGACCGATCTCATGTGTCGTAACCGCCCATAATCCTCCATTCTTATATTTCCATCCGCAAAATACAAAACCGGGATATTCCATCCCGTGAACATTTCCCGCAACACTAACGGCAACAGGATAAGGAAATTCATACCACATTTTGGAATTTGTCTCTACGGTACTTTTAACATATTGAGTGTTTCTTCCCCATGCGGAATCGCCTTTGGATTCTACAGGGTAAACAGACATGGCCAGAGCCTTTTTGCCGTCCGGCAAATTTATTCTTGCCGCATCCCATATAAAGGCTTTTGAACAAGCCCAAGCTACATCTCTTGAGTTTTCCATTCTAAAGTGCCAAGTCAACATTCCTTTATGTACGGGCCGTGTTTCGGCAGTATTAACTTCACTTGGACTTATAATAAAAACAGTACTGTCGCTACTTGATGCCTCACCAAGTCTTTTAATTTCTTTTGAAGTTAAAACATCTGAAGGATTTTGCAGTTTGCCTGCACCTACAACAATCATATTTGAAGGCACAGTAACTTTATAGTCAAAATTTCCGTAGTCGCAGTAAAATTCTCCGGCACCTAAATAGGGAAGAGTATTCCAACCGATAATATCGTCATAAACTTCCATACGAGGGTACCATTGTGCAATTTCGTAAATTACCCCGTTTTTTGTAGGAGTAAATCCCATCCTATCCGATCCGAACTGCGGTATAGTAAAACTGTATTTAATAAGTATATGAATTTTAGAGCCCTTAGGACTCATCGGCCTGGGAAGAATGATTTGCATTCTTGTATCGGAAACAAGATAATTTGCCTTAGTTGTTTTACCGTCTTGTTTTAATTCAACAGATTGAAGC
The DNA here is from genome assembly GCA_046704255.1 of Ignavibacteriaceae bacterium. Lineage (GTDB taxonomy): Bacteria > Bacteroidota > Ignavibacteria > Ignavibacteriales > Ignavibacteriaceae > FEN-1297. The sequence continues at coordinate 13,290 of JBJKSH010000186.1, forward strand.
TGGTATCCTTTTGTAAAACTCTCCCCGCCGTTTCTGTCGCCGCCTACGGGTAAAGTTAAAGCACCCCGTGAATTTTTCTTAAACATGTTTTGATCCAGTTGAAGCCAGACGTAAGTAAGTTTATCGGGGCTGTTGTTTGTATAAGTAATATCATCACTGCCGGAAATTGATTTGTCTGCAGTATCAAGTGTTACCGCAATTTTATAGTCGGCTTCATTTTTCCAGTAAGCCGGGCCGGGTGCGCCGCTGCCGCTTCTGTAAATTGTTCCGGGGCTGCTTAAAAAATTAGGGTCGAAGGTTTGATGCGGATTATATTTATCCTTTTTTTGCGCATTAATAGTTGAAGCAAAAACCAAAAGACAAAAAAGAACAGTTGTTAAGGTTTTAATTAATTTCATAATAACTCACTTTTTTTTGTTAATTAATAATTTGTTGAGGATTGTAATTTGATTTGTATATGCAAAAATATTTGCCGGTGCAATGTTATAAAAGAATGATACAATGTAAGAATTTATTTCCGTAATCATTTAATGAAAAACTGATGCGAATTTGCAGTAAGTACAATTGATTGGTGTAAACCAGTATTAAGCATAATTAGAAAGAGTATTTTTACCAGCTATTAATAATCCTTTTATCTTGTAAAAAAGATTGTCATTTATTCTTAAAATAAAATATAAATATATATTAAAAAAAATTAAGCCAAAGAAATCACAGGATATTCTTGTAATTAATAATTTTAATTAAACAGTGATTTGATAAATTAAGCTGAGGGAAGGCAGGGTATATCGAAAGAACCCGATAATTTCGCTTGAAGTAATTGAGCAAAAAATATTTTTAATAAGAGGACAAAAAGTTATGCTTGACAGAGACCTGGCAAAATTATATGGAATTGAAACCAGTGTGCTTAAACAATAAGGAAGAAGAAATTGAAAACGTTTTCCACAAGATTTTATGTTTGTACTAAATGTAAACGAAATAAACCAACTATATCACAATCTGTGATACCATCTAAAAGTTATTTAGGATGAGCATAACCAATTGCATTTACCGAGAAAGGTGTTGCGATGCTTTCCACAGTATTAAATAGTAAAAAGGCAACCGAAGTAAATATATTGATAATTAGAGCATTCGGGAAATCTTATCCTCTCATAATGAGCTGGCATAAAAGTTAAAAGAATTGGAGTTAAGGATAGATTCGCATGATGAACAAATAACATCTATAATTGAAGCTATAAATATATTACCGGCTCCGCCGCAGGTTAAAAAAACAAAAATGGGATTCCAGGTAAAAGAGAAGAAAGCTTTATACAAAGGCAAATAGTATTAATAGCGTAGCGTCTATAATTTTTATTTACAATTAAATTTAATTTCCAAAACTTATAGCGGCAGTTACACAGTGATTTGATAAATAGGGTTGAGAAAAGACGGAGCATATATAGAGAATCCATTATTTATTTTAATTGACTTTTTGTTTCTAATTCTTACAAAGAATTGAAATATATCATAAACAAGTTCCCTTCAAACCATAGAAAATTATGTTATTAACTGGAGTTACGCATTTAGTGAAAATGATAAAAAATTAAACAAATATATGTTATTAAAAAAACTAATTAAGATGAAATCTTTTGAAAAGATGTTATTTTTTATTTAACTTATAAATCATTAGTTTATTTGGGAAGAACGTGAAAAGCATATACGTTTTTTATTTTATTGTCTGCTGGTTAATTAGCGCATTATTCATAAATGCTCAAACAAATCAAAGCGGATCAAAACCGTTTACGCTTCTTCCTAAGAACAATGCGGTTAATGTTAATCCTGATACTCATCTTGTAATAACATTTAATTCTACTCCTGCAATCGGGAACTCAGGGATGATACGAATTTATGATGCTTCTGATAATCATCTTGTCGATTCGCTTGATATGAGCATTCCGCCGGGACCGACAAAACCTACTCCTTCTCCGAATGCAGTATATACACCGGTTCCTTATAAATACATAAAGGGACATTTTACAAAAGCAAATACAAAACCGGGAACTCCTTCAGGAAAGGCACTTCCGACGCCGGATAATTATCAGCTTACAATTATAGGCGGATTTACGGACGGATTTCATTTTTATCCGGTTATTGTGCATGGGGATACTGCAACAATTTATCCGCATAATAATCTTTTGAAGTACGGAAAGAAATATTATGTGCAGATTGATCCCGGTGTACTGAAGTTGAAAGATAAGAGGTTTAAAAATATTTCAGGAAAAAACGAATGGACTTTCTCAACAAAGAAAACTCCGCCTCCCACAGATGCAAAAAGACTTGTAGTAGCCGCAGACGGTTCCGGCAATTTTAATACCGTTCAAGGTGCATTGGATTTTATCCCGGATTATGATCCTAATTCCGTTACCGTATTTATTAAAGACGGAACGTATGAAGAAATTGTTTACTTCAGAAACAAATCGAATATTACTATAGTTGGAGAAAACAGAAATAAAGTAATTATTCAATATGCGAACAATGAAATATTCAATCCTCATCCGGTAAATATAAAAACCAATGAAGTGCCGGGAACTTTTCCTTCGCGCCGTGCAGCATTCGCAGTAGATCATTGCACAAACATAAAACTTGTAAATCTTACTGTTAAAAATCTTGCATACGGACAGGCGGAAGGGCTTTTAATTAACGGAGAAAAAATAATTGTCTGCGATGCCACAATTATCGGTTCAGGTGACGCACTTCAATCCAATGATCCGGTTTATTATACCAATTGCCGGATAGACGGACTGGGAGATACAATACTCGGACGCGGGCCTGCTTTCTTTAAAAATTGTACACTTACTTCTTACGGTCCTTTTATGTGGATTAGAAATACATCTGCAAATCACGGAAATGTTTTTGTCAATTGTAAGTTTGAAGGAATAGGAAAGCAGAAAACAGTAATTGCACGGGCACCTGCTAACAACGGTAAGAATTATCCTTATTGTGAAGCGGTATTAATTAATTGCGGACTTAAAGGTATTGCACCTGTAGGGTGGGGACCTGTCGGCGGAGAAACCTCACATATACATTACTGGGAATACAATAGTGCGAATTTAAACAACGGCAAACCAGTTGATGTAAGCAAGCGTCTTCCTGCCTCACGGCAGCTTACAATGCCGAATGATTCGGTTATTATTGTAAACTATATGGAACCTTCTTACGTGCTCGGCGGATGGACAACTGATATATCTTCTATAAAAAAGTATAATAAATGATATTTAGTTATTTAAATATCGATCATGTAAAAAATTATTTTTAAGTTTTCAACTTATGATTTTCCAAATCCGCTTTCTTTTTAAATTTTTAGGTTTGTGCTTTGTTTTGTTCATAAAAGATTCTTCAATCTTTTTTATAATTTATAGCAACAACTCCGGACTTGAAAATTATGGATTCTATAAGCTTAAGATCCGTTCTTTCATTTAATCCTTCTGGCGAGCCATCACTTTGGGAAAATAATTTTCTACCTTTTCCCGAAACAATAGGATGCACAAGGAACCAAAATTCATCTATTAAACCAGCTTTCATCAATGATGATGCAAGGCTGATTCCGCCGATTGATAGACTCTTTCCCGGCTGCTGTTTTAATTTCCTCACTTCTTCAACTGCATTTCCTTTATTCAGAATGGTATTATTCCAGTGAGCTTTATCTAGCGAACCGGAAAAAACAATCTTATTGATACTATTATATTTATCTGCAAATTTTATCATACTTTCCGTACTTTGCGGATCGTTTTTAGCATTGGGCCAGAAATCTACCATAAGTTCGTAGGTTTTCCTTCCGAATAAAACCGTACCTGTTTCGTCGAGCAAATTAGTAAAAAAATCATGCAGCTCATTGTCGGCAATTACGGTAGTATGCCCCGCACAGCCGTCGATGGTAATGTTTATTTCATAAATTAATTTTCTCATCATTAACCTTCCATTATAAACGAAATTAATGTTTTCAAAAAGCACCGTCTTCATTAGCTTATTCAGCAAGAAGCGGTTGGCCGCAATCCCACATCTAAACTATTTTATTCTTATTGAACCTGAAAAGATGGACTACCGCCATTTCATTCTTTCCGGTTTTTGAAATAATCCTTACATGTACGGCGACTAAATTTCCGTCTATGAGAACATTTTTAATTTCATATTTCTTATACGGAAACTGAGGCTCGTTTTCAATCATAGCTGTCTTATGCGAAGGAAATCCCGCCTTAAAATACTGGTTGCTATGCTTTCCGTTCATGTTAACTTTCTTTGAATATGCTTCATAAATTTTACCGGCAACTATTAACTCCAAAAATTCCACCTCATTCTTTTTAACAGTTTTTAACTTGTGAGTTTCTTCCTTGTTTTACCTTCAAGTTTTTTTTGCTATTGATTACTGTTTCAATATACCGGCTCATAAACCAGCAAGACGTTTCCATTCTTAAAGGTTCTTGTCCTCACTAACTTAAGTATAATTTTATTTTTCATTCCTTTAAACAACGGATTACCATTACCTAATACTACAGGATTTACCATTACCCTGAACTCATCAATTAATCCAAGCTTTGTAAATTCCGATGTCAACTTTCCACTTCCAAAAATTGCCAGGTCTTTCCCGTTTTGTCTTTTCAGTTTTGAAATCTCTTCTTCGGCATTTTCTTTAATGAGCCTGGTATTATTCCAACCAGCTTTATCAAGCGTTTTTGAAATAACAATTTTACGAAGGCTGTTCATTTTCCCGGCAACAATCGGATCTTCTTCAATTGCCTGCTGTGTTTGCCAGTAGTCAGCCATTAACTCATAAGTCTTTCTTCCGAATATAATTGTATCTATGGAGTTTAGTTGTTCGATGGCGAATTCTATAAACTCACCGTCGACATTATGCCAGCTAATGTCACCGTTAAATCCTTCAAAGAAACCGTTTAATGTTATAAGATTGAACACAATTAATTTTGCCATAATTAATCCTTTTTTCTAAACGGGATAAATTGTTTTATTAAATCGTCTCGAAGATATAATCCGCCCCAGACAATTACTCCGAAATAAACGGGAAATAATGTGTTACTGAAAAACGGACTCAATACATGGAGGTTAGCTTCAACAGCTCCGCCTAAATAACCGGTTAACAATATCGCTCCGAATATTGAAGTCCTCGGTATAACATAAAGAATAATCAATACCAGAAGAGTAGCGCCTATTGCCGGTATATATTGCGTCGGGTACCCGAACTTAGCGGATGCCTGCATTACATACGGTGCCTGCAGAATTTTGGTAATGCTGTCGAAAAGTAAAAATAGAACGGCAAGGCCGCTGAGTATTCTTCCAATCCATATTTTTGTACTTGCCTTCTGTGCAGGTAAGGCTGCTGCCGAAATTGCATGTGCATCGGTTTTCATAATTATCACCTCTATAATTTTTTTTTATAATAAAGTCGAGCCTTAATTTTAGGATGGTATCTTTTCCTAAGGATACCATCCTTAATCGTTAATAATTAGTTCTATTTATCTTTCGGATAAGTATAGTTTATCATCCATTGAATGCCGAACTTATCCGTAATCATTCCGAAATAATCTCCCCAGAAGGTATCTGCTAAGGGCATTGTAACTTTTCCGCCTTTTGAAAGTCCGCTAAAGAACTTTTCGGCTTCTGCTTTGTTCTCTGCCGAGATACAAATATGGAAATTGGTGCCCGGAGTTACTTTATGTCCCATCGACTCAAGGGCATCGGTAGCCATAAGAACATTTTCTTTACCGATTGGCAAAGAGACGTGCATTATTTTTTCCTTCTCACTTGCATTCAGTTTTTCGCCTTCAGGTGTATCCTTAAATCGTGTTAAGCCGCCTGGCTCGCCGCCGAAAACAGACTTATAAAAATTAAATGCTTCCTCGGCATTCCCTGGAAAGTTCAAATACGGGTTCACAGCTTTCATTTTTTTATCCTTTCATTTTGTCTATTATTTTATACCAGTTCATAACGGTTCATCAAGAGGGAACTGAATTGTTCCTTTTGACGTTTTATACCCCGACAATTCTTTTTTAAATACTTCAATAGGTCCTGACGTCGGAAAAAACCCAAAATGATTTTTAAAAGCGCCGTACCATACCAAAATACTGTTCATTTTAAACGCCGGCATTCTGTAGCTGATAACTTCTTCTGCATCCGGCGCTGCTTCTCTAATTGCCAGACGAATATCCTGCAGGATTTCCTGCACATCTATGGGAAAAGCACTTATATATTTATCCAATGCATTTATTTGATTTTTATCATTAGTCATATCGGTTGTAATTTAATTACTCAAGTTGACCTCTTCTTTGAAATGGGCTAAAGCCCGAGTGGTTTGGGTCTTTTTCGATCCCCGACCTGAAGGTCGGGGCTATTATAGCCGCGTCCTTTAGGTCGTGGACAAAGAAATAGCCATAAATGCAGGGATTTTAACCCTTTCAAATTATGGCGGCCAACTTTAGTTAATAAAATATTTTTATTGCTTATTACAATATTTTTACTTTTTAAAAACATGCAATCTAGCATTCATGCTCGTTAAACTATGCTTCTTCGTAGGCTTTGATTATATCTCTACTCTCAATTTTTATCATCTTCATCATAGCCTGCATTACACTCCGTGCTTTTTTCTTATCGGGATCGCTCATCAACTTCATCAATATTGTTGGAACGATTTGCCATGTTATTCCGAATTTATCTGTAAGCCATCCGCACTGCATTGGCTTTCCGCCGTCTAATAGTCTTTCCCAGAGTACATCTACTTCTTTTTGATTATCGCAATTGACGAATAATGAAATTGCGGGAGTGAATTTATCAGGGTTGCTGTCCATCGCCATAAACTGCTGTCCGTTTAAAGATAAAACAGCATGCTGAACTTTTCCCATCGGACCATTTTCATTCACACCGAAGCGTCGCAATTTCTTTATTTCGGAATCCTTACTTCCTACGGATGAAAATAAAGAAGTATAATAATTCATTGCTTCTTCCGCCCGGTTAACAAACCATAGAAAAGGAGTAATTTTTGGCTCTCCCTTTGTATAGTTCAACTGCCAGGATATACCGAACTTATCATCTATCCAGGCAAACCTTTCACTGAACGGATACTTTTGAAGCGGCATCCGAATTATTCCGCTTTCCGATAATTTTCCGAAAAGTTTGTTAATCTCATTCTCCGTTTTGCATTCAACAAAAAAGGATATTGAAGGATTGAACGTAAAATCCTTAACCGGTCCGCCGTTTAAAGCAATAAAATCTTCACCGAGAAGTTTAAAAGTAACCGTCATTATGCTGCCATTAAGATTTGGTACTGCTTCACCGTATCTACTTGTGGATAAAATTTTAGTTTCTTTACCGGGAGTATTAAACACAGAAGAGAAAACAGATATATAAAACTTACCTGCGTCTTCTGCGTTGCCGTCAAACCACAAAAATGAATTTATGCTTTTCATATCAACTCCTTATTTTTAATAATCGGTATTTCCGCATTGGTGAATTGCTGATGCAAATATACTTTGGACTTCTTCTAAACGAAAGGTTCTATTACGGCAAATTAGGGGGTAGAATGCGGCATAGATTTAATAAATTTGGATTATTATTTAAAGCCTGCAATGTTATGCGGAATATATTTTTCTTCAAGTTTCTTAATTTCTTCTTCTGATAATTTTACCGACACCGCAGAGATTGCATCATCAAGATGTTGAATTTTAGTTGTACCAACTATAGGTGCTGTTACGGCAGGCTTTGAAAGCATCCAGGCTAAAGCAACCTGTGATTGCGGAATATCTTTTGCTTTAGAAATTACCGTAACACTGTTAACTACCTTTTGGTCTGCCTCGTCTGTTCTTTCATAAAGAGTTTTTCCGTATGTATCGGTTTCGGCTCTTAAAGTTTCTTTATGTTCTTCCCATGGTCTTGTCAAAAGGCCTCGGGCAAGGGGGCTCCATGGTATTACTCCAATTCCTTCTTCCATGCAAAGAGGCAGCATTTCACGTTCTTCTTCCCTATATAAAAGATTATAATGAGGCTGCATAGATACAAAGCGTGTCCATCCAAATAAATCCGATAAATAAAGCGATTTACAGAACTGCCAGGCAAACATGGAAGATGCTCCAATGTACCGCACCTTACCGGCTTTTACAATATCGTGTAATGCTTCCAGAGTTTCTTCAATAGGAGTATTATAATCCCAGCGGTGAATTTGGTAAAGATCAATATAATCTGTTTGAAGCCGCTTTAAGCTCATTTCTACTTCCGTTAAAATTTCTTTTCGGGAAAGTCCGCCTCCGTTTACATCTTTACGCATGGGGAAAAATACTTTGGTTGCAATTACAACTTCTTCTCGCTTTGCAAATTCACGCAGTGCTCTGCCTGTAATTTCTTCGC
>JBJKSH010000187.1:0-5193 GCA_046704255.1 Ignavibacteriaceae bacterium
TATATACTTTCAAAAAACGGCATCCATGAATTTTTATCGGTGCCGTTTTTTTGTTTAATTATTGTGTCAACAGAATAATTTTTTTAATAGAAAAAAATATCCGCCTTCATTTTAAGTAAATATATTCTGAAGCTTAAATTGCAAAACCTCGTTTTTAAGATTTTAAATAAAGATGTTTGAAATTTCCGGACGACAATTGGAGATATAGTAAAATGGTATAATCAATTCATCATAAAATCTTACATATATTTTAACAAGTAATTGCAAATTGATTATTGAACATTGAGCATTTAGAATTTTCAGTGCTCAATGTATCATATTTTTTAGTTATTGCCTGTCCGGTATAAGGTATATCTATGCAGCTATAAACCAAGCAATTCAAAACCAAATATTATTTAAATGACTGACTCTCCGTGTTGGGTAATTAGGAAAATTTTATTTGACAATAAACTTACATTTTAATAGGTTAATGACTGGCTTTGATGAAAAATGATTTTTCTTATCTATGAATTAGCAAATCCGGGAAATGCCGGATTTTTATGAGTCTGCATTTTGTAATTGAGAGGTTGTTATAGCTAAAAGTTCAATTTGATCAGCAGGTCTGATCAATTCCAATTGCACATTTCATATTATTTGAAAAAATAAGTAAATATTAATTACCATCTATTACTATAAAAGAAGGAGTAATAATATGAACCTTGTAGAACGTGCAAAAAACATTATCCTTTCACCTAAAACAGAGTGGTCCGCAATTGCTTCTGAAGAGCCGAATATCCGGGAAATAATGACAGGTTATGTATTACCTCTGGCTCTAATTCCGGCTATTGCAAGTATTATAGGATGGGGAGTGCTTGGTTCCGGTTTAATAAGATCTTTTTCATGGGGAATTGCTATGGGGCTTGTTCAATTCGTTTCCGCATTTCTAACGGTTTATCTTACCGCTTTGGTAATTAACGGGCTATCGACTAATTTTAGTTCCGAAAAAAATATGGGTAAAGCAATACAACTTGTTGCATATTCTTTTACACCTGCATGGGTTGGAGGCATTTTAAATATTATTCCTTTCCTAAGCTGGTTAGGATCTCTATTCGGATTATACGGGCTTTATTTAATGTACCTGGGATTGCCACACACAATGAAAACTCCTTCCGATAAGACTGTAATTTATCTAATTGTTTCTATAGTAGTTTTAATTGTTGTTTACTTTATTATCGGTGCAATACTTTCGGCAATCTTTTTATCAATTTTCGGGCTTAGTATGATGGGCATGAGAGCTGTTGGTTAAAATATATTTTATTCGTTAAATTTTCGGGGGTTAGTCAAATTTTTTTGTAAACAAAGGTAACCTGAATGAAAAAATTTTTTAGTGTGCTTGAGGTTGCCAATTTATTAAAAATAAGCCGCTCATCGGTTTTATATAATATAAGAAACGGTAAGCTTAAAGCATTTCGGGTAGGTAAAATTTATATAATTTCCGAAGAAGACTTTGGTGATTTTTTAAAAAATCACAGGGTAAGAAAAACCAACAAGCGGCAAAACCAAACATCCCTGGAGTTTTAGGATGCGTAGCGGATAACCATCCTTGTGCATTTTATCATTAGCGGACATTTTCCACCCCCGTTTTTGAAACTTTTTTAAGCTTTTGGAATATAATATTAAATAAAGCTCTATAACATTGAACCTTTTGACATAATTAAATGTCTAATCTTTTAGTAATAATGACATTAGTCACAAAATTTTGGATATTTAACCAAAATAGTTTTATACTGTTTTTGTTCAGATAGGATGAACTTATTCACCCCTTCGGGATAAAAAATATTTAGATTTTTATTTTTGACTTATAATTTTAGAAAATTTTTACTTATATTTGTTATTTGCAAAAATTTCACAATTATCCTTTAAGGATATTTTAAGCAATTTAATTAACATTAAGGAGTTAAGTAAAATTGAAAATAACTAAGCAATTTACAAACCGCGAAAGTAAGTCATTAGATCAGTATTTGTTAGAGATCGGAAAAGTTGACTTAATAACTCCGGAACAGGAAATTGAATTGGCTAAACGCATTAAAAAAGGAGACCGTTTGGCTCTGGAAGCATTAACCAAAGCCAACCTCCGTTTTGTTGTAAGCGTTGCAAAACAATTTCAAAACCAGGGCCTTTCCCTTGGAGACTTAATAAACGAAGGAAATCTTGGGCTTATTAAAGCAGCCGAGAGATTTGATGAAACCAGAGGTTTTAAATTTATTTCTTATGCAGTATGGTGGATTAGGCAGTCTATTATGCAAGCCATTGCAGAACAATCCAGAATGGTAAGATTGCCGCTGAACCGCGTAGGTACTTTAAATAAATTAGGTAAAGCTTACTCAAAGCTTGAACAGGAATATGAAAGAAAACCAAGTGCAACGGAACTTGCCGAAGAACTTGATATGAAAGCAGAAGAAGTAAGTGATACACTTCAGTTATATGGCAGGCATGTTTCCATGGATGCGCCGTTTTCCGGTGACGATGATAAGAATAGTTTAATAGATGTTTTACCGAACGATCAGCAGCCGGCTCCCGATGTTAAATTAATGCAGGAATCTCTAAAAGCCGAAGTAGAAAGTGTTTTATCTACGCTAAGCGAAAGAGAAGCCAGCGTGTTAAGGCTTTACTTTGGTATTAACAGCGAACACTCTGCAACTTTGGAAGAAATTGGTGAAAGATTTAATTTAACCAGGGAAAGGGTAAGACAAATTAAAGAGAAAGCGCTGCGTTCTTTAAGGCATCCTTCCAGAAGTCAAAACCTAAAGGCATATTTAGGATAAACATTTTAAGATATCCCATCCCGGAATAAGAGATGGGATATCATCATATCTAAGAAATATTTTATGATAAGTTTTTTAATCCATCTTCATCAAGGCCGTAATTCTTAAACAACTCATAATATTTTTTTGCAACAAGCCCTCTTGTATTTTCCAGTTCCTCAACAAATTTTTTTAATGCCATATCGCCGCCAAAAGTAAAGTAATAATCGGTAAGCATTTGAATATATTTCTTTGTCAGTTCGGAAATAATATCAAAAGCGCGTGAAGTATTTCCGTCTAGTGTGCTCAAATTTCTTTCTTCATCCGGCCTTATAACATCTTCTTCATCCAGTAAAGAATAATCGTCAACTTTATCTTCAAGTTCTTTTAACATTGCCCAGTTTGTAGCAAGCTGAAATAAAAGGTCTAAAACATCGCCTAATCTTTTTTCGCGGGTAGTAATAAATTTTTTTCTAGCTTCTTCTTTTACAACCGAATCTTTAGCTTCGATTTCCAGTTTATTAAGTAAGTGTAGCAAGTTGATGTCTGCCTTTGTCTTTTCTGCAATTGCACGAAACTTAAATAAAATCCTTTCGTCAAAGGCAATTTCTACGTCGCTGTATATTCCATTTTCTTCAAGGAGTGAAATAATTTCATCTTTCTTGCCGGGAAGTTTTCTTTCAAGATATTCTTCAGTAAAATTGAAGTTATTATAAATATCCGATTTCTCATCAATCATACTGGCAAGGTAAGATTTTAACTTAAGTAAAGTTAAAAATAAATTACTTTTTTCAATGCTCATTTTTTACCGGTGTAATATTATTTATATTATAAACAAATACGGATTTTATAAAAAATTTCATTTAGAATTAAAACGTATAAAAATTATTCAGGTTTTTATTGATACTAATTTAGCTATATTAAAAAATTAAAAAAAAGAATTTTAATGGAGCAGAAAAATAAAAAAAAGAAATATGCCGGTTCCAATAGTTTTTATTTTTTAATTGGTTTTATACTTGGCATAATTATAATAACTATCTTCGGAATATACAACAGCACAAAGAATAATTCTTCGCCAAATGATCCCCAAATTTACCGTGAGGGAAATTCTATTAACCCGGTTGCATTACCGGAAATACCGGATAAACTTAACTTTGCCGGTGAACGTGTGCCGCTGGAAAACTTTGAGGTGAAAGAAAGAATTCAGCGTGAGTTTCTAGTTAATACATATTGGTATTCTTCAACAATACTTGGACTGCAAAGGGCAAACAGGTGGTTCCCGGTTATCATTCCAATATTAAAGGAATATAAAATACCGGACGACTTTAAGTACATCCCAGTTATAGAAAGCGATCTGACCAATGCTGTTTCTCCGGCAGGGGCAGTAGGCTTTTGGCAAATTACGGAACCTATAGCAAAAAAGTACGGCTTGGAAGTTAATGACCAGGTTGATGAGAGATATAACGTAGTAAAGTCTACCGTTGCAGCCTGCAAATTCTTTTTAGATGCGTACGATAAATATAAAAGCTGGACACTAGCCGCTGCATCATTTAATATGGGAATGAACGGAATGGATAAGCAGCTTGAAAGACAAAAAGCACATAACTATTACAATCTTGTTTTAAGCAGTGAAACCTCAAGATATATTCCCCGCATAATAGCTGTTAAACAAATTTTTACCCATCCTAAAGAATACGGCTTTGATTTGAAAAAGTCCGACCTTTATCCACCTTTGAAAACTTACAGTGTTATGATTGATTCATCGGTTTCTGACTGGGCAGACTTTGCCATTGCCCGCGGAATTAATTATAAAATACTAAAATATTACAACCCCTGGCTAAGAGATACTTTTCTAACAAATAATCTAAATAAAGTTTATGAAATTAAAATGCCGGATAAAGGCAGCATTGCCGTTATTAAAGAAAATTAAGAATTCTTATCAAATTTCTAACTACTTATCAAAAATTTGATAACTGCCGGTGCTTCAAATATAATTTTTTGCAATAATATTTATGTATAATTTTACGGTCTTGAGCAGTTAAAAATTGATTTTTCAAATAAATTTCGGGGCATAATTTTTGTCTCAGGATTTATTACCAACCGGAATTTATTTATTGTTCAAGTGAAGGGCAGGGAAAGACAGGGGAGTTTTTTTATTAATTAGTTATTTACAAAATTAAATTTAAAATAAAGCGGGAGGCAATGATGAAATACTTAAATTGTATTTTTCTCATCGCAATATCATTGCTTACATTTTCATCATGTAAAGATTCACCGGTTGAACCCGATGCTCAATATGTACAAATACTTTTTAAGTATAATTATAAAGATGAATTAAATACTTTTGAAAACTATTATCAAAAAGATCTTGTGCTTGACGGAGTTATAAAAGTAAATTTTTGGCTTACAC
>JBJKSH010000188.1:0-15376 GCA_046704255.1 Ignavibacteriaceae bacterium
ACGCCGGTTGAAGCTTCTCAAACTCAAATAAATAAATTCAAATCCGTAATGGGTGAAAATGCAAGACCGGTTCAGGCGCCAAACAACCGGTTTGTGCTGGAATCAAATTAAATATGTTTTACAGCACTAAATCTGTTAAAAGTGAGATACCGATAAATTATTCCGTTGATTTGAATTATTCAATTAAAGTAAGTTTGTTTGTCTGCCGGTAAGATTTTTTTGATGCAGACTTAAAACTAAATCGTACTTCAGAAACTACATGAATAAATTTATCGTTGTGCGTTCATATTTTTCTATTTTTAACTTGTCTCAAAAGCTAACCAGTCATCAAACAATTTCATTTTTATGATTAAACTAATTATTAATTTTTAGAGGAAACCACTAAAAAATGAAGAATAGAAAGTTCATAATTTTATCAATTATATTTTTTTTAGCCATTAGTCTTAAAATTGTTTATGCTCATAAAAAATTCAAAAAAGAGCCTGCAAGGATATTAAATATAGATTCAAATCTTATATCCCGTGAATTACCGTTTTCAACTTCGCCAAAATTAAATTTGCATGAACCCGGGAAGAAGTCGGCTTTACTTGCAGGCCTAATGTCCGGAATTTTGCCGGGTGCAGGAGAATTTTATGCGGGGGATTATTTAAAGTCGGCTATTTTTATTGTTGTGGAAGCAGCGGCAATAACCGTTGCTGTGGCTTATACCAACAAAGGCAATACTCAAACTCAAAGGTTTGAAGATTATGCAAATACACATTGGAGTGCCGCCAGGTATGCGCATTGGACGATTAATCATATAAAAAATCTAAATCCCAGTGTTGATCCTTCACAGTATCATGTCTTCAACAGCAACGGCAGTGTAAACTGGAGCGGGCTAAACAGCCTGGAATCTGCAATAGGCGACGGCTATTCTCATAACCTAGCAGCTTTCGGAACGCAGGATTATTATGAAATCATCGGCAAATACCCGCAGTTCAGCCACGGTTGGGATACTTCAAATCCAAACGATAATGATTACCATATTTTAACACCGCAATTTTTATGGTATGCGCACCAGCGCGGGCTTGCAAACAGTTATTATACTACCGGCAACACAGCAATAATTGCATTATATATAAATCATTTTTTAAGCATTCTGGATGCCGTATGGAGCAGCATCTCTTATAACCGTTCGATTGCAATGAATTTGAGAGTGCAGGACGAAAATATTGCAGGCGGCGGAAAGTTGGTTCCAACTTTCAACCTACGTTTCAGTTTTTAATTTTTAAATTTACTTTAACAGAATTTTTGCTATAAAATCCAATTAAAAATTTCCGTGTCGGATAAAACTATTAACTTTGTAATATATATTTTCCAAAAATAAATATTCGGATAAACTACCATGAAAATTTTTCCGTTCTTCCGTTTTATATTTTTAGATAAATAACTTAAGCATGGTTTCTTCACTTCTTCCAGGGTTTTTTATGAAAGTGTTCATACTATCGTTATTCTTAATTGTTTCGATAATTTTTTCCGGCACCGCACTTGCACAAAAAAATGAATTTGGTGCATTCGGTGCTGCATCTATTAAAATTACAGGTATATCCGGACAAAGTGCAATATTAACCGGCGGTAGATTCGGCTGGGTTATAGACAGCAGTATAGTACTCGGCGGTGCATATTATTCTCTTGTCAGCAGAATCAAAACAAATATTACCGATCCTGTAAGCGGCCAGGAAGTTTTGCTCGGCTTTAATTGCGGCGGTGTAGAACTGGAATATATTTTTTTCCCGCAAAGTGTAGTACATGCTTCCATAGGGATGCTCTTTGCCGGTGCAGGTACAACTTATAATGTCTCTAACAAAAACATCCAGCATACAAGTTATTTCAGCCAGAATCTTCTTTTGTGGGAACCGCAGATTAATATTGAATTTAATATAATCTACTGGCTTCATATTGATACAGGTGTAAGCTACAGAATTTGCAACTCTCCCGGAACCGTATCTTTTAATAATACCGGCGGGGTAAGCCTGAAAGATTTAGGAGGCTTATCTGCTTTAGTATCCTTTAAATTCGGCAGCTTTTAAATTTCTAATTTCATAATTAAGTAAGGACATGAAAAAAAATTTTTACTTCAATAAAACAGTAGAATCAAGTAATCCGATAGTAGGAATATTTACAAATATTTTTTTTGTACTTGTTTTTATTATATCATCAAATTCTTTTGCCCAGCAGTCTTTTCACAAACCATACTTAACGGCATTAAACAGCATCAGAAAAGATACTTTAACTGAATTCATTCCTTTAAATCAATTTACTTATGCCGGGCAGCAGCGTTACACATTAGACGGCTCACTGCCAAGAGCAGTTACGAAAATAAAGCCCGGCAATTTTGCAATTTTAGGCGGGGTATATGCCGGCGCATTTGTATTTCTGGATATATACCAGCGGCATGCCTGGTGGAGCAACCAAAGAGGCGGATTCCATTTTGAAGAAGATTGGGTGTCGGCTTTGCAGGTTGATAAAGCCGGTCATGCTTTCGGCGGTTACATGGCATCTTACTTAATGAGTGAAGGATTAATGTCGTCGGGATTTTCCTGGGATGCAGCAACAATTTGGGGCGGTATTTTCGGATGTGCCTACCAAACTTATGTTGAAGTTAATGACGGATTTGCCAAACAGTGGGGCTTCAGCCCATCCGATTGGTACTTTGATGCAATCGGCCCTATTTTCTTTTTAGCACAGCATTATGTTCCGGCATTACAAAACATTACTCCCAAGTGGCAGTACGTTCCGTCCAAATGGACAGGGGAACCAATAATAAACCGGCCTAGTACCTTTATAGATGATTATAACAGTTCGACTTTTTGGTGGTCTTTAAATGTATATAATATAATACCGCCATCGCTTAAAAGATATTGGCTGCCCTGGTTAAATATCGCTGTAGGCTACGGCGCCAATGCAATTGATGTAAAAGTAAATCCGAACGGTCCGCCCGATCAATTATCCCAGCGGCGTTTTGTAATAGGACTTGATTATAACCTTGTAAAGCTTTTACCAAGCGGCGGAAGCTTTTGGAACTGGCTTAGGCAAGGATTAAATTTTCTTAAGCTTCCGTCCCCTGCTATAGAATTTACACACAGCGGAACAAAGTTTAAATTACTTTATCCCTTTAGATTCAACCTCGGAAGTCTGAAATTCTAACCAAAATTATTTGTACGCCTAAGTCTTAAAGCAGGAATAAGGAACATGGTATACTGGTTGTCCGTATAGCAGTATGCCAACCCAATTTTATGCATAAATTAAAAAGATTTTTTCTTAAATATTTTGTATTATAGTATTGATATGGAAGAAATGGTAATTAAAAAAATGGAACTGAAAGCTGATGCGGAAGCATGTGCCAAAATAATGGCCGACTCCGATCCGTGGAAGAGGCTAAACTTTAGTTATGAATTATGTTTAAAATCTTTTGAAGAACCTTTAGCGGAATTTTATGTAATATCGGAAAACGGTTTAACTATAGGGTTTGTTTCAATTCAAATGGAAGGTGCTTTTACGGGTTAAATAAAACGAATCTGTATTCATAAGGATTGGAGAGGAAAAGGGATAGGTTCAAAATTAATGAAGTTTGCGGAAGACAGAATATTTAAAGAAAAGCATAATGTATTTTTATGCGTATCCTCGTTCAACACTGAAGCTAAAAAATTATACTTAAGGCTTGGGTACGAGGAAATAGGAGAGTTAAATGATTATGTCGCACGGGGTTTTTCGGAAATTATTATGAGAAAAACCAGGGGACCAATGCTAAAGATTAATTTTTCCGATAATAATAAAAATTAAACTATGGCTGCATGAAAATAACTTTATCATGCAGCCTTAAATACTACTTGTGTTGGTTATTTCCTATCGGAGGCATCTCAAACATTTTTTGGCTGACAGGAACATTTGCCGATATATCCGAAAATTTAATATTTTCGTCCTCTTCGTAGTTGGCAACATGCATCTCAAACGGAAATAAAATTCCGTTTACAGGTTTATAATCTTTGTAATCTGTTTTAGTTTGGAGATTACCTAATAGAGTTTTATCGTATTGAATTTTACGAAGAAGCAGGCCGGTTCTTGTACTAAAATAAAATTTATATCTTCTAATGTTTGAAGAATTTCCGTCCACCTCGTACACGGTATCTTTGTTTATAACACTTACATCGTTAAACTTTAAATGAAAAAAATTCTTTAAGAAATTAACCGGAGCATAAAAATCAGCATCCAGTTTTAGATCCTGGATATCCGGCTGCTCAATTTTTCTTACACCGCGGGGGCTTTTTTCCCAGCCAACTTTACCGTTGTAACCTCTTTCAAATTTACCGAACGGCAGTACAGAAGAAGAGAAATAAAAATCGGGTGCTTTTTGAAAAATAGTGATTGAAAAATTTCTTCCTTTTCCGGCATTAACGGTTCCTTCCATTTTTAACGAATTTATTTTTTTAAAATTGGTTTCCCCACCGATTGCCTTTTGATATTTTGCAATAATTTCTCCGGCAGTATTCAAACGGTTTGGAACCATTATTAAATCTTCGCTATCCTTATTTTTTTTCTCAGCATTCATCATTGCAGCGGTCATTACAGCCGGAATAGTTTCGGGTTGTGCATTCCCGCGATGACATGTAAAACACGTTACCATCTGTTTGCCGTCAAAATCATTCTTATTTATTTCTTCAACCATTTTGATCATCTTACGGGCTTTTCGCTTCTCCGGTTTTTTATCGCTGTCAAAATGATTACGGACGTGGCATCCGGAACAGTCCATTCCTAAAGATGCCTGAATAAAATGCATAGTTGGCAAAAGCTGATACGCAGGTAAGCCCTTAAATACTTTTATATTTTTAAAAACTTCGCCGGTTGTTTTTACGCTGTCTTTTGGTAAGTTATTTCTTTCGATAAGCTTACCCGAAAGAGTGCCCGGTTCAGACCATCCACCGGTTAAACCGATAATTATTAAACCCAAAGTAACTATAAAAAATTTCCCCGGATATTTAATTAACTGCATTAAATTACCTCAATAAAAAATTAAATAAAGCAAAATTTATTTTTCTACGGATCTAAAATATTCCAGAACTGCTCTGGCATCGTCTTTAGTTAACTGCTGATCCGGCATAATCACCTTATATTCGTCCACCAGCTTTTCCAATATGGGATCTTTTTTCTGCATCTCGGAGGTATTCAAAAGATAATTCATAATAAATTCCGGTGTGTTCTTCTTTGTTATGTTCCTAAGCGGAGGACCTACAAGCCTGCTGTCCAGTTTATGGCATGCAACGCATTTCGTATTAAAAATTTTCTCTCCTTTTTCTACCATCATTTTATTCAGCGGACCTAACTTTACATTTTTAACCGGTCCTATTCCATTATCATCAGGATATTCATAATTGGATTTTGCAGCAGTTTGTACAGGCTTTGCCTGCTGTACTTTTTTAACAGGAGCTTTATGTGGTGCTTCCGAAGTGTCGGGTAAAGGCTGCTTGTCGTGCGCAAAATTAGTATTTGAACACGATATGTTTATTAAAGCTAATCCTATTATAATTAATATTAGAAATTTAAATTTCATTAACTCCTCCGGGAATTATCCGCAAAATTATTTGTGTATTTTTATGGTAAGTTATATTAATTTTAGCCAACAATATTAAGTAATTCGGATAATGTTGGCAAGAATTTATCTTTGTATTTATCAGCAATGTGAGGCTACTCAATCTTCTAGAAATTTTTATTTAATAATATTTGAACCGGGGAATTATGTACGATAATGCTATCAGGCAATTAAAGCTGGGTTTATCATTTTTACTTTTTACTATTGTAGCCGGTATTTTTGGGTATATGATTATAGAAAGATGGGATTTTATCGATTCTTTTTATATGACCATAATAACGATAACTACTACCGGGTTTAAAGAAGTGCATCCCTTAAACAATGCGGGTAAAAT
The DNA here is from genome assembly GCA_046704255.1 of Ignavibacteriaceae bacterium. Classification (GTDB taxonomy): domain Bacteria; phylum Bacteroidota; class Ignavibacteria; order Ignavibacteriales; family Ignavibacteriaceae; genus FEN-1297. Next base: position 5,961 of record JBJKSH010000188.1, read on the forward strand.
TTTTACTCTTGTAATTATATTTACCGGTATAGGTTCCATAGCTTATACCAGTGGAAGGGCAGTTCAAATTATTTTCGAAAGTCAAATTTTCAGGAGGCGGAGAATGAGCAAAAAAGTGGAAGAAATGGAAAACCATTATATTGTATGCGGCTACGGCAGGATGGGAAAATATATTTGCGATGAGTTAGCCGAATCCAAAACATCTTTCCTTGTAATAGAAAACAACCCTTCCAAAATCGAACGGCTTATAGAACTAGGCTACGTGTTTGTAAACGGCAATTCAACAAGCGATGAAGTTTTAATTAAAGCCGGAGTTAATAAAGCTAAAGGCCTGGTAGCGGTTTTATCCAACGATGCGGAAAATGTTTTTGCAACGCTTTCCGCCAAGGTTCTTAATCCCAAAATTTTTGTAGTAGCCAGAGCAGTTGAAGAAGAAACCGAGTCGAAATTGAAAAAAGCAGGTGCAGACAGGGTTGTTAAACCTTACGAAATAGGCGGAATAAGAATGGCTGCTCTTCTTTTAAGACCGGGCGTTACGGAATTTATAGATATTGTTGCCCGTGAGAAGAATATAGATCTTAATATTGAAGAGATAACGATTAACGGTAAAGCCATACTTACAGGAAAAACCCTTGCCGAATCTCCTTTAAGAAAAGAATTGAATATAATAATTGTATCTATCCAAAAAAAAGACGGAAAGTTTATTTACAATCCAACCTCTTCTACAAAACTGGAAGAAGGAGACAAACTAATTGCACTAGGTGAAGAATCCAATTTGAAACAACTTCAAAGTCTTTCTTCCGGTTAACTAGTGCTGCCTTTCCTTTTTATTAATCCGATGCTTAAGAATATTAATGTAACCAAAACAAATACACTTATAACAACCATATAATACTGTGAGGAACTAAAAGAAGTAATTTCAATTTCCGCCCGGTTTATACCGTTAAGATTTAAAATATAAGCTTCTATATTTGCAATTTGCTGTTGAGTTAAAGTATATGAATCACCGTAATCAAACATACGTAAGGCAGGATTGCTGCCTGCCGGTACAGCACCGTGCTGTATGTATTTATCTATATAATTTGCAAAAGTTTGAGGATCCTTGCTGAATAATTTTTTGTTAACGGGATTAAGTGCCGGAACTACACCGGTTAACGAACCGGGATTTGGAATTCCTCCTTTGCCTTCTGTACCGTGGCATGATTGACAATCCTGCCGGAATAACAAAGCACCGTGTGCAACGTTACCTATCATGTCTGCCGCCTGCCCGGTAACATTAAAGTTTTTCGGTTTGCTTTCTGCAGTAACGGAATTACTATCAGCCGCTACAGAATTATTTGACTGTAGGTTTGCTAACGCCTGCGTACCGGAATTTGATGAGGTACCAGCCGGATGAGGACTCAAAAGGTAATCTGCGAGATCACTTAGCTGCTGTTTACTTAGCATAGAAAAAGGCGGCATAATGGATTTTGGAAAATGCTTTTTAGAATCTGTTAGTTGTACAAGTATCCAGTCTTTTGTTCTTCCTTTTTGATATTCGTTTGTTAAATCAGGTCCAAGCTTTCCTCCGTTTCCACTCATTGTATGGCAGGCTATACAGCCATGAGAATTAAATAAATCTTTACCTCTTAATGCTGCAGCCGATAGTTTTACCGGTTTAGCCGAAACGATTTTTACTTTTGCCTGAACCTTATTTCCTTTACTGCTATAACCGGATATTGTTAATGTTAAAAGCAAAGCTACAAAAACAAAACCACCAGCCATCATAGCCGGACGCTTAAGCGGATTACGTACCGGTTTGCGATCGAAAAACGGAAGCGAGATGAAAAGTAAAATTATAAGAGTAGGAATGCCAACTGTGCCTATTACTTCCAGCGCACCGGGGAAAAATTTAAGTGCCTGGTATAAAAATAAAAAATTCCATTCGGGCTTTGGCGTAAAAGTAGTATCCAGCGGGTCTGCAGGCCCCATAAAAGGCGGAGGTGAATAAGCTGCAAGAGTAACTAAAATTAAAAACAAAAGGGAAACTACAATTACATCTTTAACAACCTGGTCCGGCCAAAAATCTCCTTTAATAAGTCTCTTCTTTTCAGTCCATGGCCCAACACTTCCGAATTTTCTAAATGCTATTAAATGTACGGTAATTATTATTAATGCAATTCCCGGAAGAATTGCAGTATGCAGAATAAAAAATCTGGAAAGAGTTAATTGCCCCATTGCTTTGCCGCCAATCAACAAGAACTTAAGGCCGTTTCCTATAAAAGGTACTGTGCCTGCAATACTTGTTCCTACTTCTGCCGCCCAGTAGCCTCTTTCATCCCATGGAAGTGCTGCACCGGTAAAACTTAATCCTATAGTTAACAATAAAAGTACAACACCAATAAGCCATGTTAACTCCCTTGGTTTTTTATAAGCACCCCAAATAAATACTCTAAGCATATGCAAACCGACCAAAACCACCATTGCGCTTGCGCCCCAATAATGCAGTCCGTGTATAAGCCATCCATACGGAACAAAAAGCCGCAAAAAGTTTAAGCTGTCATAAGCATGATCGATAGTAGGGACGTAATAAAATAATTGCCAAATCCCGGTTACCATTTGTAAAATAAAGACAAATAACGTAGCGCTGCCAAGCGTAAAAAAGAAACTTGCACCGCCGGGAATTTCTTCATCTAATCCTAATTGAAGTATTTTTGCAACCGGTAATCTATCATTTACCCATTTCCAAATATTAGAGCCCATAAATAAAATCCTATATTATTTCTTTTTTTGCTATTCCGGGTTTGAATCTTTCCCACAAAACATAAAGATAATTGTTTTTTACTTTTGTCGGTAAAGTATCCAAAGGCCTTGGTGCCGGCCCGGATACAACTTTTCCGTCTATATTAAAAACGCTATGGTGGCAGGGACATATAAAAAGTTTTTTACCTGGATGCCATTGGTATCGGCAGCCGAGGTGTGGACAAATAGGAGAATAGACAGTTATATTTTGATCATCTTGTTTTACTGCCCAAACATTTTCCGGCTGAATATTATTTATATAAGCGTCTTCTTCAGTCATTACAAAAGGCAAATCCACCGGTTTATTTTCCGGTATGGAATTTACGGAAGTAAGTTTGGAGAATGTTTTATTGGTTTTCTTTTTTATCGTGCCTACTACAGAATCAATTAAAGGTATACCCAATGTAAAAACGATTATACCGGTAAAAGCACCGCTTACTATTTTAAAGAAATTCCGGCGTGTCATTGTCCTTTCTTGTTCTGTATTCAAATTATCCGATGCCATAAATATTTCCTAATTATTTCTAACCTTGTATTTTTTGTATTCTTTTCCTTATTCATAATTTTACTTTTTTTCTCGGAATGAATTAACATCATAAACCGGGGGAGTTTTAAAGATAAGGTGAAAAGTAATTTCTAATTTTCGAAAAAATATTGTTCTTAGATATCATTCTTTATAACTTATACAAGTTCCGTATTATCAATACAAACAACATTTAAATCGTAAAATGATAGATTCCTCTATTTTAACTTCCAAATAAAATCTGAATATATAAAAGATTGACCCCGACAAAACCGGGATCAATCCTAACAAATTAACTTACTTCCCCTTAATATTTGATCTTAAATATTCCAGCACAGAACGTGCTTGTTTTTTATTTAAGTCTTGATCCGGCATTACTACGCCGTTGAATTCTTTTATTAACTTTTTAAGTTCGGGTTCTTTCTTTTGCATTTCCGTTGTGTTTAAAAGATAATTCATCAAATAAACCGGATTTGTCTTTTTAACTATTGGAATTAATGCAGGGCCTACTAACTTTGAATCCAGCCTATGGCAAGCAAAACACTTACTGTTAAAAATATTTTTACCTTCGCTTACCATAGCTTTATTAATAGGGCCTAATTTAAGTTCTTTAACCGGCCCAATTCCAATATTTTCTTTTTTTACCGGTTTCTTTACGGTTTCTTTCTTTACCTGTTTTTTGGTTTTGGCAGTATCCTGTACGGTTCTAAATGTTAAAACAGAATTAGCAGAGTTAACAACTTGATTTGCCTTTACATTTCCGTAAGTAAAAAACACAAAAACAGCTAACACAACAAGACCAAACACATATTTCATTTTTTTACTCCTTAAAATTTTTTCATTATTAAATTTTTATTTAAAAGACAACCCATCCCAAAACATAAAGCGTATTGTTATCGGAAGCATTCCTTCCGGATCCGTCATAATTGGTGCTGGCGCCGTTGAAAGTATTATAAGCAACATATTGAACAGAAAATTGAGTATTTAGCCAGGGCAAATAAGTTACCTGCGCTATCAATCCGCTGCTGTTTGGGGAATTAGTATTGTAGCCGTCAACCGGGTCGGCAGTATAAACAATTGCATCTTTTTCTCCGTTTGTTAAAAAATACCCCAGCGTAAATGCAACACCAACAGGTAAATTATAGCTCGCATCAATTTTAAAGGAATTAAGATTTAACGAAGGATGCTGTGAACCTCCTAATGCATAGGTTGCATCCAGGTTTTGTTTTTCCGTTATATAGCTTGTATGAGCTATTAGAACGCCGGAGTTAAATGTTTTTTCATATTGTGCATCAAAGCCAATATCAGTGTATTTATCGGTTTGGGTTCCTCCTATTCCCAAAGGATAAAACCTGGAAGCCATTCCGAATGTTCCAATTTCCAGGTAATCACTAGACCATTGTTGTTGCAATGCAAGCCTCCAGTAAGGTGCGTAACCGGCAAGAGTCATTGACGAATCCGCTGTGGTTTCCGGTATAGGCCCTCCCTGTTTTGTAACATGGTAAAGGCTGAACTCGCCGTAAACCAAATTATTATAAAGAGCATACGCGCCAAGCCCGGAAACAAGTCCTCCTAAGTTTGCAATCATTGGACTGGCACCGGGCGTAGGTGCAACAGATGAGGAAGCATACGGAAATCCCCATGCAGGCGTAGTGTTCCAAACATCCTGAACTGTAGGATTATTATTTAATGTAATACCATATAAAAGATCGTTTGAAAACAAAGTTGTATGATCTGCAAATCTTAAATCGGTATTATCAAGGCTAAAACTGCCTGACTGATCATCATAAGTTACCTGTATAAAAGATCCGAAGTTTGGAGATATTGCCCCTGCAATAAACAAGCTGAACTGCTGCGGAAATTCCGTTACATCGTTGGCAGTTCCGGGAATTGTCTTTGCAAGCTCGTTATGCGAACCTTGAATCATTGCCGATATGGGAAGCATAGACAATAACTTTAGGTTAGTCGTATTTTCTTTGTAAGTAGATTGTATGGTTGCAATTCCCGTCATTGTATAGCCGTTCAATTTAAATAACCTGCCAAATGGTGTTAACTCGGGATATATATAATGGCAGGAGCTGCATGGCAGATTTGTTTGCCGTGCAAAACTGGGAATTGAGAAGGACACATTACTAAAAGAAATAAGAAAGATCCCCATAAAAACAGTAATAATTTTGTATTTTATTACTTTACCAAACATAAAATTTCCTCCGAAAATATTTGAATTTTTTTACCATAGGTCTCTTGCTGAGGCCTCTCTTATAAATTTGGCAATACAAACAATACCAAAAAATTGAAATATGTGCAGTTGTCTTCATCACTAAATAAGTATCCTTCAAGGTTTTTTTTACCATCCTTGAAGGATACGGTAAGTTAGTTAGTATTTACTTTTTTTAGTTAATCCTGTCAATTTTTTCAGCAACATAAATCGATGAAGGTTATAACAATAATTGTTCCAACATCTCTTGTTTGTTAATAAACAATAATTAGATTTAATTTTTAAGCGTTTTCTATTTTTCGGGAAAAGAAAAAACCTTGTTTCCAATTTCGGGAAGTTTAAATTACTTCATTTTGACCAATATTCTGCACATAGTTTTTTGTTTGTCCTGGAACAAAAGTATGATAAAATAGTTTAAGCCAGGAAAATTTTTATAATTGAATATTGCATTATTTTCAAAAAATATATTAATTTGCAATACTTTAAAGCATCAAAACCTTTTTATTATAACAAAAAATCAGCGGATAATTTTTCAATAATATTTACATCATCTTTTAATCGCAAATAAAATCATCATCAAAATGATAAGTTGAAAATCATTTTGGGATTTTTTCAAGACAATTGGAAATTACATTTTAATACTTCTAAAAAGTGATTTGGTAAATAATATAAACTTACCCGGCCATAAGCCGGAAAGGAGTTGAAATGAAAGCTCATGTCTTAGTTATGTTGTGTGGGGCATTTCTATTTTTAGGCTGTATAAAGCTAAATTCTAAAGTAGGTAAGGAGAGTAAAATGAACCCGTCTTATAAAGGTACAGAAACTGCAACATTTGCAGGAGGATGTTATTGGTGCATGCAGCCTCCTTTTGAAAATCTGGAAGGCGTTGTTAAAGTTATTGCCGGTTTTGCAGGAGGACATGTAAAGGACCCGACATACGAAGAAGTAGCTACCGGAACTACCGGCGCAAAAGAAGCTGTGCAGGTTATTTTTTATCCGGAGATTATAAGCTATTCGGAAATACTTGATGTTTACTGGAAACAATTTAATCCGACTGATCCCGGCGGCCAGTTCTACGACCGCGGCTCCCAATATGAAACGGCAATTTATTACAACAGCAATTCCCAGAAGGAAGTTGCGGAAGCTTCCAAGGAACTACTTAATAAATCCGGTATCTTTAATAAACCCATCGTAACTAAAATTGAAAAGTTTACTTCTTTCTATCCCGCCGCGGAAGGTCAGCAGGATTTTTATAAGAAGGACCCTGTACGGTTTTATACTTACGAAAAAGCTTCCGGAAGAGAAGATTTTATTAAAGGTGTTTGGGGCGATACTGGATTAGATAAATATAAAAAACCGCCTGAGAGTGTTTTGAAAAAAGAGCTGACTCCGCTTGAATACGACGTTACCCAAAACGATGTAACCGAAAAAGCGTTTAACAATAAATACTGGAACAATCATAATGCCGGTATTTATGTAGATATTGTAACAGGCGCACCGTTATTTTGTTCAACGGACAAATTCGACTCCGGCACCGGCTGGCCAAGCTTTACTCAGCCTATTGATCCAAGGTACCTGATTAAAGATGTGGATCGATCGATGGGGATGGTTCGTATAGAAGTAAGAAGCAAATTCGGCGGTTCACATCTGGGGCATGTTTTTGATGATGGGCCGGCACCAACTCATTTAAGGTACTGTATAAATTCTGCCGCCCTAAAATTCATTCCCAAAGATGATATGAAAAAAGACGGCTACGGACAGTTTTTGTATTTATTTAAGTGAGTATTTTTTGCACGAGCAAGGCAAAATTTAATAAGATGAAAAAATTAGCTCTTGTAATTTGAATGACAATTAAGTAAATAATCATTCGATTTTAGCGCAGTTATGAATATGAGTAAGATACTATATGGCAACGAAATTGAATTTTTGTTTTCGGGGGTTGATACCAATGTTTTCGAATACCGTTTCCGCTAAAAGAGCAGGTGCGGTATTTTTATTTTTTTTGATCTTCTTTTTAACGCATTTATCTGTTGATGCTCAATCAAGAGTACCATACGCAGGCAAAAAAATATTTATTAACGGGATGAACGTAGCGTGGGTTCACTTTGCGGAAGACCTTGGACCGGCTGCCTTGGATACCGCAACATTTAGGACAATCTTTTCAACTGTTCATAAAAACGGCGGCAATGTAATGCGCTTGTGGCTTAATACAAACGGCACCGGAACTCCGGAATATAACAGCGCCGGTAAGGTTATAGGCCCGGGTGTTGATGCTATTAGTGATCTTAAAACTATTCTAAACATTGCAATGCAAAATAAAATTGGGCTGCAATTATGCTTGTGGTCTCATGATATGATGAATACAAGCCTACCTTCGGCAATATTGACACGCAATGAAAAATTTTTTACGGATACTGCTTACACAATGTCGTATATAAGGAATGCTTTAATACCAATGGTAGAAGCAGCAAAAGGAAATCCGGCATTATTAGGCTGGGAAGTTTTTAACGAACCGGAAGGGTTTTCAAACGAATTAGGTTGGGCGGGCGAGGAACTTGTCCCTATGGCGGATATTCAAAGAGTTATTAACCTTATAGCAGGTGCAATCCATAGAACCGACCCGAATGCATTAGTAACATCCGGGGCAAATTCTATGCAAACTTTAACCGATGTAAATTTAATTTCCAAAACACAGGCTGCGGCTAAAATTAATTCTCTAACAACTTCACAAAAAGATTCACTAACAAATATATTTAATACTGTTAACAGAACAAATTTAACGCCACAGGATTATGTTAAATATTTATTAAAAATATCTTTGTTAGGTAATTATAACTACTATAGCAATAGCCGATTGATTGCAGCCGGAGGCGACAGTTTAGGTACACTGGATTATTACAATGTTCACTTCTACGGCTTATCGCTTCTGTTGTCTCCGTTTAATCACTCTTATTCTGCCTGGGGTCTAACAAAGCCACTTGTTATAGGCGAATTCTTTATGGAAAATACTTTGGGAGTATCATATCAAAATCTTTATAATCAGCTTTATCAAACAGGCTATGCAGGTGCTTTATCCTGGCAGTGGTGGGGAGATGCACCGAATACCGGTTCGGAAGACCACACACGAACACTGCAATCGTTGAATTATATGTTTGATCATTATCCGGATGAGATTATAGTATTTGCTAAAACGGGAACAATTTATTCGTTCAATATAACTCCGTCTGTTATTGGAAAAGGAGATAGTGCAATAGTTAGTTGGAATACGGAAAAGGGAGATACTGTAACTTTAAACGGCATAGCCGAACCGGCAGCGGGCAGTATAAGTGTTAGCCCTTCTGTAACTACATTGTACACATTGAAGACCAAAGGAGAAGTTTCTCAAAATTCATCAAAATTACTTACTATACAAAATACTACGGGGATTATTAACAAACATTCCTTAATTAAAACTTACTCTCTTGAACAAAATTATCCCAACCCGTTTAATCCTTCTACAGAGATAAAGTATTCACTTGCTAAGGCATCAGATGTTAAGTTAACTGTGTACAATGTAAAGGGACAGAAAGTAGTAACGCTTGTAAATAAGCAGCAGTCTGCAGGCTATCATTCGGTAATGTTCTTTGCGGATAAGTTTAGCAGCGGTGTTTACTTTTACATTTTAAAAGCCGGTTCTTACATAGCTACCCGAAAGATGATTTTGCTGAAATAAAGTGCTACGCATCTCCCGACGCATAGCACTTTAAAGGAGCATCATGAGGGGAAACCCAATGAATTCCTCTTTTGTCATTTTTCTTCTTCGGCAAGTTCAACATCTTCGTCTTCAATAATAAGTTTTTCCCTATATTTTCTTTCACCGAAATCTTTTTCAAGCTTATTCCACCAATTGAATTT
>JBJKSH010000189.1:0-2730 GCA_046704255.1 Ignavibacteriaceae bacterium
AAATCCTTTTTCGTCAACACCTCTTTCATAAATAATACCGGACAGCTTCTTTTCGGATTGAGAAAGCTTTTCACGAGCGGTAACACGGGAAACATCGAGCAAACGCTTTTCAATAATTTCCTGCTTACGGGGTTGCACTGCAAAGTAAGTTTGGGCGAATGCAACTTCTGATTTTGCCGGATCGCCGTTTTGAGCAACAAGGTAACATGCGTATCTTGTGAGGGCGATATCGTCAATTTTTCTAGGTGCACCGCTTCCGATAACGACCATTTTGTTGACATCAACAAAATGGTTTGGAACCGATTCACCGCTATTAAGACAAGAGTCTTTAGCCTTATTAATTACTTTTAGAAAATTCCTCCATTCGGTATAATTAAATACTGCTTGTAATTCTCTGGCGCTCCAGCATTCAACACCTTCCAAGAGATAACATGCGTGTTCAAATTTTGCAAATAGTTCGGTGATGAGTTCTTTTTTCATTACATAACCCTATTCATTTGTTTTAAATATAAAAGAGGGTTTAACAATGTTAATTAAATAATTCAACATAAACTTTAAATTCATTAAATCTTGAATGTAGGATTTCATCATCGTGTTGCAGGCGCCCCACTATTATAGCAGGATGTATATGTTGTTTTTTTGAGAAACTCAATATAGAAGATTCAGTAAAGGGTTTTAATTGTAAAAGCTGCCTGTAAAGCTGGTCGGGTATAAGCAGTTTGCTTGCAAATTTATCTGCTTCAGTTTCTTTATCTTTTTCAATCTTTAGACCGGTAACGTCTTCAAGAAAAACATCTTTTTTACCATGCAACAAAATGTGTCCAGCTTCGTGAAATAAAGTAAACCAGAAGTGATCATTAGTCTTATATCTGCCGGATAATTGGATTAAGGGTACGGTTGTATTAAAAATCCAACGCGCTGCACCGCTGATTGTAGCTTTGGGAATGTTAGGCGTGTAAACAACAGCAACACCGGCTTCCGCACATAATTTTTGAAGTTGTTCTTTAAAGTCGGCAGGATGATGAAAAGATAATTCCTTTATCTTCTCTAGATTATCTTTAAATAATTCCTTATTAAAATTTTTAATTTCTAATTTTTTGGCATCTAGTTCACCTTTGCGCAGCCAAACCGAAACAGCTTGGGGTTCGTTAATATGGGCCAGAGAGATTTTGAAAGCCACATTAGCAGCTTTACTAAGATAAAGAGTATTCCATTGTTCGGGTGAAGCGATACCAAAATAATTTAATAGTGCTTTTGATAGTTCAATAGGATTTTTTGAGCCCGGGATCCAGCCAAGCTTAATCATACTGGATATAGGAAATTTTTTAATCCAGTCTTTACAGCTTTCCAGGAATTCATCGAATTCAATTTCGGCAAGTTCTTTCCGGTACTGCCGCTCTCGTTCGATCCAAAAATCTGCAGGTATGCCTAAAACTTTTTCTAATGCTATAGCAATAGCAGTAGTAATTGATTCTTTACCTTTAATAATCTGGTTAACGTTTTTAATATTCTTACCCAGTCGTTCAGCAAGCTCATATTGATTCATTCCAATTTTATCTATTGTTTCCTGGATTGTATCGCCGGGAGGCGAGAGCAAATCCTTTTTAATATTATAGTCGTTATTCATTTGGCACCTTTAAATTCTTAATGATAATCAGTTACTTCAGTAATTTTAATTTGAGTAACTAAATTCCAATCAAGTCCACCATCTTCTTTAGCAGGGACTGGGTTTTGATCAGGTTCAAAAATAATTCGCCAATTACCAGAGATATCTACAGCAAGAGAACCTTCTCTATCGGCGTGAAGTTCATGGCAATTAGCTGCCGGAAGAGTTTTCATAACAGCGAGAGAAGAAGCAGCGCTTAATTCTTTCATTCTTTGGTTTACCTTTTTTGCCATTATGCCGTAAGACTTTGAAATTTCCTTTGGCACAGTTAAGCTCTTTTCGAGTTTGTTAGACTTGTATGAAATTTTCATATGAAATATAATATTATTTACAATAATTGTAAATGATTTTTATAACAAAATTATTACTAAAAAGGAACGGATAATTACTCATGATCATCATTATCGGATTCATGTTCGGTTATTTCCAAATCCGTTCCCAATAAGTTTACAGAATTTTCTTTAGGCAATGATTGAACATCTCGAAGTTTTCTTTCAATTACCCTTGAACGAGTGCCAGCTTGATCGATTACATTACTTGCTTCTTGAAGCTTCTTTTGCGTTTTCTTCAGTACTTCACCGAAATAACCAAATTCTGTTTTAACCGCACCTAATATTTCCCATACTTCACTTGATCTTTTTTCAATTGCTAAGGTTTTAAATCCCATTTGGAGACTATTTAAAAATGCTGCTAATGTTGTAGGACCGGTAAAAGTAACTTTATAGTCCCTTTGAATAGATTCAAATAACCCGACATTTCGTAAAGCTTCAGCATACAAACCTTCGAATGGTAAAAACATAATTGCAAAATCAGTGGTTGAAGGCGGATTAATGTATTTGTCTCTAATATCTTTAGCGCAAGATCTTATTCGGCTACTAAGTGATTTTTTTAATTCTTCAATTTGCGCAAGGTCTCCAGTTTCATAAGCATTCATTAAAGCATGATAATCTTCCGTTGGGAATTTTGAATCAATTGGAAGCCAAACAACTTTATCCTTATCTTCCTTACCAGGGAGTTTGACGGCGAATTCAACAATGGTATTACTATCTTCTTTAGTTTTGACA
>JBJKSH010000190.1:0-4168 GCA_046704255.1 Ignavibacteriaceae bacterium
TATATGGCTGCCCAAGAAAACAATAAATCCACGGAGTTTCAAGGCATGGTTCATTTCCCATATAAGCATATTTTGATCTAAAACCGGCATTAAGTTTAGTAAAGAATTTATCAAGGCGCTTTGCTGCAGCATTAGACCCGCCTAATTTTTCAGCAAGCCCTTTTAGATCAAAAGGAACCATCCAAAGATATTGCTCGGCCGTCCCTTCAACATAAGCACGATCACCGTCATAAATCTGCAAACTATCCGCCACTCCAGGTGCCCATGAACCATCACGCCTTCTCATTTGAAGAAATCCGGTTTTAGGATTAAATAAATTACGCCAGTTTTGAGCATGCTCCAATAACATATCTGAAGTTGATTTATCACCCAATGATTTTGCAAACCTGGATAAAGCAAAATCTGCAGAAGCATATTCTAGCGTCATAGAAACATTACCGTACCCCCCTCTTTGAAATTCCGGCACATAGCCCAATTCCAAGTAATCGCTCAATGCATCCCGTTCGTAAGTATGTGAACGGAGAGCTCTAACTTTTGGATCTATAGCAGCTTTTACCAATCCTTTAAGAGCTGCCTTTGTATTAAAATTCCGCGCACCAAAAGCATAAAAGTCCGATATAATCGATGCTGCCGGATCACCCATCATTACTCCGCTGTCCATATTCGGAACACCCCATCTCGGAAATGCTCCGCCTTGCTTATAATCATTTAATAAAGATTGTGCCATATCACTCGCTTCTTTTGGAGCAATCATAGCGAGAAATTGACTTTCGCTTCTATAAATATCCCAACCTGAAAAGTTTGCATACTGAACTCTGCCGTTTTCAGTTGTGTGTACCTTACCGTCATATCCCATATATTGCCTGTTAACATCGGAACAAATTGTAGGGCCCAATAATGTATGGTACATCATGGAGTAAAAAGTCCTTAATTCATCTTTGCTGGCTCCGGTAATTTGAATTTTATTAAACCAATGATTCCATGTATTTCCAATATTTTGTACTGCTTTATAAAAGTCTTTTGAAGTAAATGCAGATACCGGGTTTTCTTTTTCAAGATTTTCTTTTGCATTTTTAGAACTAACATAAGAGATACCAACTTTAACAAGCAGTGTTCTGTTTTTAGGCAGGTTAAATTTTAGGAATGTTCCTGTTGAAGGTCCATCTTCACATTCTACTCCTTTTTTAAGTACGTTCCCTCTCCAAGTACTGTATGATAAAAACGGATGATTGAAAACTGCATAGAAATAAATTACAGTTTCTTCCGTGGTGCCGCAGAATTCACCGCTTAATGCTGAGCCGCTTATTGAACGTTCTTTAGGATTAACTTTAATAGTCGAAAGAAAAGTTCCTCTTACATTGCTAGCTGCATTTACCGCCATAATTGCCGAACCGCTGCCGGGATATGTAAATCGTCCGAAACCACTCCTATACGAAGCTGTTAATTCTATTTTAATTCCGTTATCCAGTTTAACACTATAATACCCCGGTTTTGCAGTTTCGTTCGAATGAGAGAATGTTGTTGTGAATGCATATCGATCTTTAGGCGCAGAAATTTTTTTAGTAGATAAAAGAGGCATAAAAGCAAAATTCTCTGCATAATAACAACCTGCACCGCTTAAATGATCTACACTAAAGCCGTAAATTGTTGAGTCTTTATAATTATACCCTGCTATTACATGTCCCCTGCCGCCATCCGGACTCCATTGTATCATACCGAATGGAGCAGACGCACCCGGATATGTATTCCCATCCTTCCCGGTTCCGCAAAAAGGATTTACATACTGAATTAAATTTTCTTCCGAATACTTTTTACCGGGTTCCATTAGAATATTTGCATTTTCAATTTTACCGTTTTTTGTGCTTTTAAAGCCAGACATTCCAAACAACATCGTTACAAAAAACATTACTACTAAAATGATTTTATACTTTTTCATTTTAACTTACCTCATGAAATAATTAAACTTGAAGTGCTAAAGTTGCTTGAATGATGCATAAGAATATATATTATATAAAAGAAGAAATTTTTATTTTTTAGGTAAGATATTTATAAATAAATGATAAGCACAAGTTTGCAAGGCCTTTGTAAATATACTTCTAAACTTACTCTTCAATTGTTCTATATTCTTAATTATTTAATAGCCAATTGTTAATACTAAAAAAACGAATAAAGAATAATTAAATGTTCAATCCTTAATTTTAAGTCAAATTATTCTTCCTCATTACTCCCTAATTAATGTCTTCCGTTACCTCTATTGATTAAGCGCACTCACGCAGCTTCTACAGCTTTGCTACGCCCCATCTTATGTCCAATCAATCCGTAAAAGCCTACATACGAATATGCAATTAATGGAACTATGTAAGCAATCTGTAGTCCGCCTAAATCGGCAATATGGCCCATTAGCGGGGGTAACAACGCACCGCCGAGTATTGCCATTACAAGGAGTGAAGATACCTGGCTCTTTAATGCACCGGTACCTTCCAATGCAAGTGAAAATGTATTAGACCACCCGATAGAAGAAAATAATCCTACGCCAACAACGCACCACATTGCAACCTTACCGCCGACAATAATTGTAACAATTAACAAAGCAACAATTGTTCCCATAAATATTGTAAGGGAACGTGCCGCATTAGATTTTCCGAATTGGAACATTAACCAACATAAAAATAATAAGGGTAAATAATCTACTACCACGCTAATACCTCTTAATGCAAAAATTACTAGAAAGCCGAGTATTGGAATGCCCGCAAGTATTAATTGTTTATTTAAAGATTTCATTTCACTCAGTTCAACAGCACCCATAAAACGACCGATCAACATACCACCCCAAAACAGTGCAACATACTTACTCGCTTCTACTGCAGTTAATCCCGCTATACTATGCTGACCTAAAAAATTAATTATTGAACTGCCCATCGATACTTCTCCACCTACATACATAAAGATAGCTATTATTCCGAGATTAACATGTGGAAATTTTAATGCTCCCGCTCCTTTTACTATTTCTCCTTCTCCTATACTAGGTAAATGAATAAAGAAGAAGATAACAGCAAGCAGCAGGAAAACAATACAGAAAGCAAGATAAGGAATTTTTACTGATTCGGCGCCATGCATCCCGGCATTGTTAAAATATTGAAAGATTAAATACCCGCCTATAAGCGGACCAATGGTTGTACCTACTGAATTAAAGCCTTGCGCAAGGTTTAAACGGCTTGAAGCAGTTTTTTCAGGGCCTAAAATAGTTACATAAGGATTTGCAGCTATTTGAAGCATTGCAAAACCAAGTCCTACAATAAACAATGCTACCAGAAATAAAGGATATGATGTTATACTTGCCGCAGGCCAGAAAAGTGCACTTCCCAAAGCAGAAATTAACAGACTAATTACAATACTGTTTTTATAACCAATCTTTGCAATCGGATCGCCGGTGGTTACGGATATAAAAAAATATATAAGTGAGCCGATAAAATAAGCGCCGAAAAAAGCAAACTGAACAAGCATTGCTTCAAAAAAATTTAATGTAAATGCTTCTTTAAAACGAGGGATTAAAATATCATTCCACACCGTCATAAAACCCCACATAAAAAATAGGGTTGTCATAATGGCAAACGGTCCTTTGTAACTTTGTTTGTTATTTTGCCAGGCGGAGTTGGATGCTGATTGAACCGATGCACCAGTGGCTGCCATATATTTTTCCTTTCTACAATTGGTTATTTGAAACTGCTTTTATGAACTCGGCCAAAATGTTCAAATTGATTTTTTTACGCTCCTTGCAATTTACAAATTAATATTTAATTACCCGCATTATTTATATCAATGCCCGGTGAGTTTGCCATCTCAAATTCAAGTAATTTATGCTTAAATAGGTCCGAATAATTTAGAAAAAGTTTTTTAAACGGATGACCATCTAACTTTATGGATTTAATATAAATGTTCTGCGGAGATAAATTATGTGCCACTATAGCGAATGTATTTTTCTCTGGATATGTAAGATGCAAAATGACTTTTCGGAAAAACGGCCTGCCGATTGCATATTCGCCTGATGCAGGACATACCGGATAAAATCCTAATGTTGTAAAAATATACCAGGCAGACATCTGACCGCAGTCGTCATTGCCTGTAATGCCGTCAGGAGTATTACGATAATTCTTGTTTACAACATCAT
>JBJKSH010000191.1:0-18421 GCA_046704255.1 Ignavibacteriaceae bacterium
TTTACCGGAAGAAATATATAACAGGGATACTGATTATAAATTTCTATTCTATTTTATAAATTTTATCAGATATAAACCGGGGATAAATGCAGGCAGACAAAAAGCATTGGTACGACGGTTGGTTTTACGACAGATTTATTGCTCCCAACCAGGATAATATGTTCAAAATTATTTCATCTTTAATTGAGAGCAATAGTTCAGTTATTGATATCGGCTGCGGTACCGGCAGGCTCGATTTTCAACTGGCTGCTAAATGTAAATCCGTTACCGGAATTGACTTATCTCAGAAAAACATTAAAACCGCATTAAAGCATTTAAAGATATACAACTTAAAGAATGTTAATTTTATTCACGGCAATATAGACAAAGTTAAAAATAACATTAACAATAAATATGATTTTGCCATACTTACTTATGTTATACATGAAGTTCCCGTAAATGAAAGGAATAATTTACTGAGGGGAATAAGCGAATTAGCGAATGTGATTATTATCGGTGATTACCTTGTTCCAAAACCCAAAAGCTATTGGAGTTTTATAAACGAAGCAGTTGAATATGCGGCAGGTAAAAGTCATTACCAAAGTTATAAGAATTATGTAAGTAACGGAGGAATAAATACATTGTTAAAAGAAAATAATTTTAAAGTTGTAAAAGAAATAAAAAATCATCCTGTATCATCCCACATAGTAAAGGTAAAATAAAAATAATAAATTTTTAAAAGGGAGAAAATATGCATGAAGTAATTGAAGCACCGAAAGAGGAAACACATCCGAAAAATTTTTCCGCAATTTTAAATGATGCGTTTAAAGAATTAAAGGATACAACCGAAGCATTTATAAAAGCTCCTAAAGCACTTTGGGGAATAAATGTGCCGTACATCCTGGAAGGCCTGGTTTATTTTGGTATTCTTACTATACTTGGAAAATTTTCTTCGGAAAATGTTGCTTTGCAGGATTACCAATCCGGGCTTGTTTATAGTTTTGTTACAGGTGGAATAACATTCGCAATGCTGCTCTTCGGCGGCTATGTTGACAAGATTGGCGTTAGAAAGTCACTTGTTATTGCATTTTTAGGAATGCTTGCCGGAAGAATTTTAATAGGTTTTTCCGGTACTTTAGGAATGGCAAACGGCTTATGGTCGCCGATGTTTTTTACAATGTGTTCCGGGCTGTTGTTTATGGTAATGTCGTACGGTTTATACCAGCCTGCTGCGTATGCAGGTGTTAAAAGATATACAACACCAAAAACTTCTGCAATGGCTTATGCGGCTATTTACGGCTTTATGAATTTAGGAGCTTTCTTCTCGGGATTTATTTCATCGTTCACAAGACCTCATTTTGAAAAAATATTTCCTCCCAACGGGTTAACTGCAGTCTTTTGGATATATGCAGGAATTACACTACTGTCTCTTATTTTAACGCTCATTCTTTTAAATAAAAAATCGGATAAAAGTGCACTAAAAAAAATAAATGAAGAGCTAAAGAAAGAGGGAGAATCCGAAAGGGAGGATGAAGAAGAAGAAAAGAAACTCAAAGTAAAAGTAAATAATATTCCGCTGCTCATATATGGAATATTAACCGTTGGCTTTTTCCTAATGTCGGATCTTGCATTTAAAGTCCCATTTGATTTTGAAATTAAATTTTCATTACTCGGTTTGAATATTACAATTGATTTCTTTTTTACTTTGGCTGTGCTTGCTTTTATTACTGCGATTACTGAGTTTTTAAAACGAAGGCCGGAGCATCCGTTCAGGGATAAAAGGTTTTCATTTTTTATTTTTATTTTAGTTCCGGTACAAACATTGTTTGCACATAACTGGCTGACAATTCCGTATTATTTGGACCGCGCATTTGCGGGTTCCGTTGTCAGTCAATATTTCGAAATATTTTCAAACATAAATCCCGTACTTATTTTTATAC
Organism: Ignavibacteriaceae bacterium; assembly: GCA_046704255.1. Lineage (GTDB taxonomy): Bacteria > Bacteroidota > Ignavibacteria > Ignavibacteriales > Ignavibacteriaceae > FEN-1297. The sequence goes on from JBJKSH010000191.1 coordinate 1,920, forward strand.
TTGCGCCGTTGGTTGCCGGATTAACATCAAGAGTTAGCGTTTACAGTATGATGATATACGGAACGATTGTGATGGCTTTACCTACATTTTTACTGACAATCGGGCCGAACATGTATTTATTCCTTCTATATGTTTTAACCATGACGATAGGTGAGGCAATGTGGTCGCCGAGGTTTTTACAGTGGATTGCAGAGGTAGCACCCAAAGGAATGACCGGGCTTTATATGGGAGTCGGGCAGTTTCCGTGGTTCCTGACAAAAGTAATAACGGGGTTTTATTCCGGCTGGTTTTTAATGAAGTATGTTCCGCTTAATACATCTCCCTCCGAAATGCATTCGGGGATGATGTGGTTTATTTACGGACTAATTGCAATTGTAACTCCCATTGGATTAATACTAGCAAAGAAATGGATGCTGAAAGGATTCAAAACAAAAGCGTTGTAAAGCAAAATAAAAATTAGGTAACAAAGTCACCGGCTTATGGATACTAAGTAATGATATGGTAAGAAATATGGTTGAGGTTACTATTCTTCAACCATACAATAAATATTTAATAACAGAATTAATTCAACTTCAAAAATAATTACACAGCTCTTTAGCCCCCTCTCCTTACTAAGGAGAGGGGGTTGGGGGTGAGGTTAACTTTTATTTAACTCCGTTTTTTTTAAGCCCGGCAATTTCTTTGGACGGTTTTACCTTTAAACTTATACCTGAGCTATTTCAAATTTTATTTTTGGAAATAAAACCCGTATTTAATTGAGTATCTGTTACTTTTACGGATGAATATGATTTGGTTAATAGGTTTATTATCTCATTCCAATTGTTAGATCCGCGCGGGTGAATATTTCCATACCTAACTTTGTGAAGCCTGTCCATTACGTCAAAACCTTCATCATTAAAATCAGCCAGCAGCATTTTGCCTTTACCGGAATGAATCCTGATTAATTCTTTAACGCATTTAACCGGGTTATCAAGATGATGAACTGTATTAACACAAATAATATTATCAATTGAATTTTCTGCGAAAGGAATGCTTTCCAAATTTAAGCGGATATATTTTACTTTATGAAAATAAGAATAAGTAATTCTTTTTTCGGCATCGGCAAATTGAGAAAAAGATAAATCTCCGGTAATTACGTTAAAGTTTAATCTTGTTAAAATTGCAGTCATTCTGCCGGAGCCTGTAGCAAATTCAAAAATACTATTGCACTTATCAAACCCGGTTTCCTTTAGCAGTAATAAATAATCATCTAAAAGATCATAGCCCCACCTTAAAAGAAAACCGTCCGACTTTGAAGGAGGAATAGATGCTTTTATATTAGAAAAATTATCATTCATTTCAATTTTGTTTCTCCTGAACTATCCTGTATGAATGAGTTATCTCCACAGCCTTTTCAAGCATTGCCGTAACACCGCAATATTTGGTCTGCGATAGTTCAATTGCTCTTTCAACATCTTTTGCATTTATATCTTTACCGTAAAAAACGTATTCGAGATGAAGCTTTGTAAAAACCTGCGGATGACCTTCCGATACCTCGGTTTCAATATTCATCTCAAAACCATCTAACTTAACTTTCTTCTTTTGTAAAATAGATGCGACGTCACTCCCGGTGCAGCCGCCAAGGCTTAGCAGCAGTAATTCCTTAGGGCGAATTCCGGCGTCGCTTCCTCCGAATTCTTCCGGCCCATCCATTGTAATCCAGTGGTTAGAATCCGTCTTACCTACAAATGTTATTCCTTTTAACTGTTTTATGAAAGCTTTTTTTGTAGACATTATTTTAATCCTTTTTTATTTAATAAGATGTTTATTATAAAAATGTGATTCAACTTAAGAAATTATTTATTATAATGTAAAAATATTATTAACTGAAGTTATGCATTCAATGAAAAAATAGAAAATTAAGTAACTAATTAGAATTAAAAAACTTATAAAGATAAAAAATGTTGTATTTTAAAATTATTTTACCCGCCTCTAACCTCCTCTCCTAAGTAAGGGAAGGAAGACGGGAGGTGAGGCTTCTTTTGTATTACTTCAGTTATTAAAATATAATAAAAGTAAATATCTTCTTGAAAAGAAATTTTATTATTTTAAGATGATTAAATGTATTTGTTTATGAATTTGGGAAAAGGGTTTTATCTATTATACTGCATTCCGGCGCTTTACCGGTTTTTGTTTACGTAAGTTTAGTAAATAATTTATTAACCGGATATCTAATAAGGGATTCAAACAATGTAGAAAATTCACATATCAATTATAACAATATTATTTCTTTTTGCGGGGAACTGCTATTATTTATTAGCCCAGCAGGAAATTGATTGGAACGGTTACTTCCAGTATCGTTTTACGGATAACTATCTGGACCAGACAAGCTTTTCCGTTAGAAGAGCAAAATTCTGGGTAAAGGGCTTATTACCAATAGATAACGGAGTTTGGGGATATAGATTACAAGCTGCCTTTTCCAGGCAAAAAGATTATCAATTCTCACTTGAGGATGTTTACATAAATTATACGATAAATAACTATACGTTAACAGCCGGGCAGTTTGTGATCGATTATAGCCTTCAGAGGAAACAACCTGACTCTAAAATACCGTTGGTTGAAAGAGCTGCGGTTGTAAACTATCTTGTTCCGGGCGGCGAATCTTTAGGGCGCGACATAGGAATCGAATTTAGGATTGCAGATTATAAATACGGCTCTTTCAGTCTTGGGTTTTTTAACGGGAACGGTGTTAATAATATATCCTATAAGAAAAATTTTTTATTTGTAAACCGCGGAAGCTTTTTACTTATAAATAATTCAGCATCTAAAATTGTATTTGGTTACAGCCTTGCCTATCGTAATGCACACAACATTACATTCAGCAAAATATTCGGTAATAACGAAGCCTTTACGGGAAAGGATTTTCGCTTTGGTTTTGACGAACAATTTGGTATTGGAAACTTTGAATTACAATCTGAGTATCTTCAGGCCAATATCGGCGGTAAAAAAGCCGGCGGTTATTATGCACTTTTAAGTTGCATACTTTCTGCCAAACACTTACTATCATTTTCGGTTGAACAATTTAATGATCTGAATCCTGCAACACCAAATGAACCATGGTATATAGCAGGATATACATACAAATTAAAAGGAGACGAAATCAAATTTTCGCTGGATAATGAATTTCAGTTTTTATCAAACAAAACAAATTCGGTAACCATTCTACAGCTTCAATACTTTTTTAAATGATATTCTTAATTTATCCCCCTCTCCTTACAAAGAAGAGGGGGCAGGGAGTGAGGTTAACCATGCTACTCCCGCAAAGTTAAATAATTCCCGTTGCAATATCTTACGCGGGTTTTATTCTCTGTTAAGAATTATTATTACTTGATACTAACTTCTATTAAAAAACTCGCCAACCATTTTGTCCCAGTCTGCATCTTTTAATTTTTCAAATTCGCCGATGTATAACTCATCACCCGCGGGTTGTTTGCTGCTGTCTGAAATTAATTTTTTCCTTAAATTTATAAATTTATCCAGATCATCCTGATAAAAATTAACGGCAGATTTTCCAAGGTTTAAATTCTTCAACTCCTTATCAAGATCCTCAGCATCAATTATGCAGAACCAATTTGAGTTGTATGAAGTTGCGTCAAGTGTTTCAAGATTATTTTGAAGCAGCGTATTATTCTTCGTTACTTTTCCGGTAACGGGTGAATTGAAAACAATAGAACGGCTGCCCTGCTTTATAGTAAACAACGGCTGCCCTGCGGTTACCGTCATGCCGAGATTCGGAAGTTCAATTGAATTTACCTTACCTATTAATTTTTTTGCAAAGTCATCCAATCCCACTTTTGCAGCGCCGTCTTGTTCTATGCTTAACCAGCAATGACCGGGGGAAATAAATACTCCGCCCGGAATTGCAAAATCATAGGAAATAAAACGGTGAGAGTTAGCCAGCCTTGTAATATGCACTTGCGGCTTTAACTGCTTCTGAATCCTATCCTGTCTTTTGATTAAAATTTTCTTGGTAAAATCGAGAAGCTCATCTTCCGTAAAAGGCTTTTGAACATAATCCATAGCACCGAACTTCATACATTCGACGGCAGTTTCTACTGTGGCAAAACCGGTAATTATAACAACGTCAATATCAGGCCTTAAATGTTTAACCGATTTAGTAACTTCCACTCCATCCATTACAGGCATTTTAAGATCCGTAAAAACAAAATCGTAATGATGTGTTTGAATTAAGCCTAAAGCATCTTTACCGTTTTCTACCGTGTCAACGCTGTAACCGTCAATTACAAGAATTTTTCTAAAACTGTCAAGTACAACCGGTTCATCATCTACGCAAAGAATTTTTGCTTTTGGGTTTTCAACTTCAACTCGCTTTAAAGATTTTGCCTCCCGTGAAAAATCCAGGCTAAGGCTAACATTTAAGGCGGCTTCGCGGTCTTTCTTTAACTGTTTTTCTTTAACAGCCTTACCAAAGTACCTAATAAGAAGATCCGCAATTATAAATAAGACTACTGCAATTATTAGTAACGGCATATTATGTTCTCCTTTAGAATAATTTTATTGCTGTATTTCTGCTGTTTTAATTTCATTTAACTGTTAACTTCGAACTATCAGCTAATCACTTTTCATTAATAACACTACCCAAATTAAAGCCGGTCTGAACTGCATGGAGTAAGATGTTTCAATTCGTACTCGCTGTCTGATGGAATAATCCTGTAGAACCAGCCGTTGAAATATGGGTCCTTTTCAACCAGACTTATATTGTTTATAAGGTTTTCATTCATTTCAATTATTCTGCCGCTAACCGGGCTTAAAATGGAATGTATTAAATCATCTTTTGTTTTTACCTGAGCACAAGAATTTCCCTGTATTATTTCATCATCAATTTTTAAGAACTCTATATCAATTACAGATTCTATTATTTTAAGGTAAAGATCCGTTACACCTATTTTAACCGAACCGGTATGTTCCGGCGATGCCCAGCTTGAATAACCTAACCGGTAATATTTTGCCGGGCATGGTACATATATAATTGAAGAATCATTCTTCCCGTTCGAATATAAAGATATTGATTTTTGTAAATCCAGGTATTTAAATCCCCTGTAAATAGAAGTAAGCAATTCATCGGCAGTAAAAGGTTTTGGAATAAAATCTATTGCTCCTTTGTATAATGACTTTACAGCATTTTCAACTGTAGAATAGCCGGTCGTCATAATAACAGGAGATAAGATATTACTTTTCATTACTTCATCAAGAAATTGAAACCCATCTATATCCGGCATCATTATATCGCAGATAAACAGCCTGTAAATGTTCTTCTTAATTTTGGATAAAGCATCGCTTGCATTTATAGATGAATCTACCTTATAACCTTCGGCAGAACATATTTTTATAACCGCATCAATAATTACCTGTTCGTCGTCAATAATCAATATGTCGAATTGTTTATTCATATTACTTTTGCTGCATGGGCAGCCTTATTGTAAAAACCGTACCTTTGTTTACTTCGCTTTCAACATTTATAGTACCGTTATGGTTATCAATTATTCCCCAGATAACGGCAAGACCAAGCCCGGTGCCTTTTTGCCCTTTAGTGCTGTAAAAGGGTTCAAAAATTTTAGGCAGTTCTTCCTTTGAAATACCGCAGCCGGTATCGGAAATTTTAACTTCTATATAATCTTTTTTGCCGGTAAGGTCAATAGCATCCCATTTTTGCCAGTCGCATCCTTTGCGAGTACAGCCTTCAAAAATTCCGTTTGAAGGGACTTCAAAATTAAAAACCGGCGAACCGCATTTGGGGCATTTCTTTCCTGCTTCAATTAAAGATGTATTACACTGCGGGCAAAGAATATCAATTTGTTTTTTAATATCAATTTCAATTCCATATTGATGCCCGCACTTTCCGTACATCGGGTCAAGATTTATAAAACCTTCGCTTCCCTCCGAACGCACCCTAACTTTTATTGAAGGCATACCTTCTATTTTAATTTCGTTATCCATTAAATCGTGCCGCTTAGGGCATACCGCTTTTTTAACATAGGTTATTCCGTAAGGCGATAGGCTTAACCGGGAAGTAGAAACAGTAATAGTTCCGCCATCCTTTCCAATTGCATCCGATGCATTTACAATTAAGTTTATAAATACCTGCTGAATCTGATTTGCATCTACGGTTATGTTTGGTAAATCCTGTTCTAAACTTTTTACAAGCTTTATATGGTTTAACGAAAGCTGGTTTTCAATAACATTTATTGCCTGTGCAAGAATCAAATTTAAATTAGCCTGGTTTTTCTTTGGTACCGATTGCCGTGCAAAATCCAGAAGGCTTTTAACAATTTCCCTGCTTCTTTTAGTTTCCCGGACAATCACCTTTAAATCTTCCTGAAGCGATGGGTTGTCCTGAGTCCTTTTTAAAAGAAAGCTGCTGTAAGTTAAAACACCCGTAAGCGGATTATTTATTTCATGTGCAACGCCTGCAGCAAGCCTTCCAAGCGATGCCATCTTATCGGATTGGAATAATTGCAGCCTGGCTTCGGAAAGTTTTTTGGTCATATTATTGAACGAGCGTGCCAGAACACCCATATCATCGTTGCGGATATTTTTAATTGTATAATTTAAGTTGCCTGTACCAACCTGGTTTGTGGCATACAATAATTCTTTTACGGGTTTATCCACCCACCTTTTAACAAAGATGCTTATTAATAAACTTAAAACTATAATAGCAGTTAAGGCAAAAATTACAATTTCAATTTCACCGTTTTCAATTTGCTTGTCTACTTCTTCCAAAGAAATTGTAACATCAAGAACCCCAAGTACGGTTTGGCTTTTGGAATGCACATGGCAGCCTGCTTCGTAGCATGATTTTTCGTTGTAAATGGGACTAATAATCCCCATTACACGATAAGAATTTGGTCTCATTCTAAAGATTCTAGTTCTATCTTTTATAGGGAGCCTTTCAAGCGGCTTATTGGCTGCATGGCAGGCATAGCAGCTTTCCGCATTTTTATCCACCATTTTGCCTATGTCTCCCGGGTGAGAAGAATAAATAATTTCACCCACTTTATTTAAAACACGTACATCACGAATGCCGGGCTGCTGGCCGATTGTATTAATAATTTTGTTAATACGATCTCTCTGGTTCAGCAGCATATCGTACCTTGTAGAATGTTTAACCGTTTCGCTTAACTGATTGGCACTTCGTTCAACTTCCGCAAGCAGGCTATTGCTGTGAGATTGAATATTGAAATATGCAAACACGCCTATTGTAAGTAAGGCTGTAATTCCAACAGCAACAATTAATTTGAAACCAATTTTTCTAAACATTTTTTAACTATTTTTTATTTATGTAATCAGGTTACGTAAAATTTTTTATCAAACACCACTTCCCCCTCTCCTTACTAAGGAGAGGGGGCTAGGGGGTGAGGTTAAAATTATATTAAGAATTTCCTTCTTTTATTACGATGAAAATTACCTTTTACTTTAATCATTTTTTTAAGTTCGTAACATCAATTAACTTATTCTCTGCCATTTTGCCCGGTTTATCTTTTGGAAAACTTTTATCATCATGGCAAGACGAACAAACAGGCGGCTTAGCAAAGTCTTTGTTCGCATGGCAGTTTTCACATTCAAAGCCTGAATGATTCTCATCTAATTTTAATCCGGTTACCGTATGATCAAATTTACCAAGAACAAAATTATTATGACAGCCTGAACATGAAGTATTCAACTTTACAAATTTTTTATTATTTCCGTGGCATTGTGAACATGATAATTTTGTGTGAAACCTGTTCAGCGCCCAGCCTGCTGTTTTAGCATGATTAAACGGGCTGGCCAATTTATCTCTATGGCATGTACTGCATTCATCATCCTGATGACATGAAAAACATGGCTGATGATGCTGTGTTTCACTTTTATGAATCTTTATAGGTATACCTTTGGACCCTGCTTCTTCGAATACGGATTTTTCTTTATCATGGCACTGGGTACAAGCGCTTTGTTTATGGCAGTCAACGCATTTTGCACCGAATAAATTTATATGTTCGCTGTGGTAAAATGTTACGAACTTGCCGTCGGGATAATTTGTTTGAAAAATAAACTTTTCCGGTTCGGTAATTTTAGGGTGAATTTTACCCGTCATCTTTTTAATTAAAGAATGAACAGACACGGATTCCCCTGCGTTTTTTAATGCATGGCAGGAGGTACAATCGATTTTGTGGCTCCATGCACGGTGGCAATTTATACACTGCTGATGGTAAGCTGCTTGAAGATCCGGCCTGTTTATATTAGCTCCGTTTCTTTTAGTTTGATGACACGATTTACACGGCTCTAATGCACCTATTGTATTGTAATGATGACATATTTGGCAGCCGCCGGAAATTTCAGACATCTTGGCATGAGCTCTGTGCGGAAATACAACCGGGGCATATTTGTTTGATAACTCTTTCATTACTTCTATTTCCGGTGATTGTTCCGGTGTTTGATTTATAGCGCTCTTTCCTTCTCTCGGACATGGGTTTAAACACGGTTCTGCTTTTGTAGGTACTTCGCAAGAGTGGCAGGTTTTACAAGTTATACCTGCGGGTAAATGATTTTTACTTATTTTATTTTGACTTAAAGCTGCCTCAGTTATAAAAACAACAAGTATGGTTATTATTTGCTTAATCATTTTTTAACTCCCCTTTATTTTAAATTTAGTTTGAATCATATAATTCTTATCGGGCAAACTTATTACAGGAAAGTTTATAACAATAAACCTGTAAGCCAATATTAACAACGCAGCAAATCCCAGTGTTACGGAAATTTCCCCGAACGACGGAAAATAAGCACTAAACGAATACGGCGGATGATAAGCCACAACAAAATTATCTATCCTGTTTAGCAAAACTCCGAAAATTACAAGCGAAGAAGCAATGAGCAGCAGTACTTTGGATTTAAGTACAGTATCGGATAAAAACATTCTTAATGGAATTATTGCTCCAAACAGTACTTCTATAATAAACATTACGCTTTGCAAATTGAATTCTGTTAAATATACAAACGTACCTCGTATAACCATATCTCCTATTTTGAATGCTAAATAAATTCCGAGAATGGGAGGAACAATTCTTCCTAAAGATGAAAGCACATCCATTTCCGGTTTTATTCCCAAGGACTTTGCAGCAATTATGGATTCGAAAATTACCATAGGAAAACCGACCGAAATAGCGGAAAGCAGAAACAACAGCGGTAATATTGGCGTTTGCCATAGCGGATGCATTTTAGGCCCCGCAATTATCATTAAAGTTCCTAACGAAGATTGATGCAATGTAGAAAGAACCACACCAAGTATTATAAAGAAGAACATAACCTTTGCCAGGCTTGAATCAAGCAGGTGTAATAATTTTTCAAGCGGCTTATTCAAAAATGAAAGTACACCTTTAAGATTTACATTTCCCATAAATCTCTCCGTAACTACGGGAAGAAATTCTATATAAAGAGTAGTTAAATACATCATTACACAAATTCCTACTTCAAACAAAGCAGAATTGCCGTTCCAAAAAATCAGCGGGTGCCATATATAATACCATCTCCCGATATCTACGGAAACACCTAGCGCAACAAAAGTATATCCAAGCATAGCTGTTAATAATGCAGGCCTGGTAATTACGTGATACTTTTCTCTGTTCATAACGTGGCCGAGTGCGGCAGTTGTAAATCCGCCTGCCGCAAGTGCAACACCTGCCGCCACATCTACTCCAATCCAAATACCCCATGGATATTGATTATTTAAATTTGTTACCGAACCAATCCCGAATAGAATTCTGCCGGCTAAGAAGATTATTCCGTTAAATGCTATTATTACCAAAATAATTACGCCGGGAGTAAAATATTTTTTATTAACAGGTGCGGGTTTCAATAAATTTTCCATAATATTTTTCCTATTCAGATTCATTTCTTTTTTTCGTAATCCACATTATCCCGCCGAGTATTGCATAAAAAAATACTGGAGGTACAAAGTATGCAAATATTCCATGTTGAATAGATTCCGAAGTGCCGGGCATTGGTTTGTCTCCCGGTTTGGGAAAAGCCAGTTTTGCAAAGTCCTGGTTTGCAAGATACATCCATGATGTTCCTCCAGCTTCGTATTCGCCGTAAATATGGTCTACATAACGATCGGGATTATGTCTAATTTTATCCCGTGCAATTTTAATAAGCTCGGATCTTGGGCCGTATGTAAGTGTTTCAACCGGGCATATTTCTACGCATGCCGGCAGCTTACCAGCCTTAGTTCTTTCAAAACAAAAATCGCATTTCATAATTTTAGGGTTTAGCGCTTTGTCGTATTGAAAAGCAGGTACCTGAAATGGGCATGCTACCATGCAATAGCGGCATCCTATGCATTTATCGGTATCCCAAATTACCGCACCGTTTTCCTGCTTAGACATTGCCCCTACAATACAGGCAGAAACGCAGGCCGGATGATCGCAATGCATGCATTGTACTTTTACATCTGTCGGTATTTTTACATTTTTCGGATTCGGATATTGATTAATTACGGTAAGTGCTTTTTCAGAGGGTCTTCTCATTTTTTCAAAAACCGATCTGTCCGAATAGCTATCCAAATTTTTTGTAGGCAATCCGTGTGCATTTTTACAAGCCCATTCGCAATTCCGGCAACCAATGCAAACCGTTGTATCCACTAGAACTCCCATCCTGTCCTCCGAAAGTATTTCTTTCGGTTTTGCTTTTAATTTAGTTGATGAAAGCCCGGAAGCAGCAGCCCCTAGCAAGGCACCGGTTTTTATAAAGTTTCTTCTATTTTGTTTCCTCATTTTATGTCCCCATTATTTCAGGTTTTACAGGTTATTAAAATAACAAATTATTTGCTTTTAGCTATTATTGATAATATAAAACTATGCCAATACAAAATATTAGCTTAAAAATTAATTTTTACTATTAAATAATTGAAAATATTTAAGCCGTTGCAATTTTTTTATAACTTTTTACATTATTAAAAATTTCTTACTGCTTCTCACTAATGGAAAATGGTGTAATTAATTTTTCTGCATCTGAGAAATGTTTGATTTGGAAATGGGTGTATTTTAAACAGCTATAAGTATTAAATTCTCAGACTTCTACTTGATATACGCATATATTGTTATAATAAATTATTGGATAATAGAAAACTTAACAGCATAAAATATTTTGGCTCGTAGTTTGCTAATTTAATTCAGGTTTTAGGATGTTAAACGGGGTAGTTAAATGAAAAATTTTTCTACATATTCAAATATTAATGTTCCATCGGGGACCTATTCTGCCGTTAGTTAATATGCCAGGAATTAATAATAACATATTGCAAGTTCCTAATGACGGCCTGCACTGCATCTGGACAGCCTCCGGCATTATCGATTGTTGCCTGTGCGGTTATAATTATTTATGCGAAGAATGTGCAACCGACAAAATCTTGAAGAACCTTTTTACCGAAGAGGGTCGTCTTAAAAGCAGTTGCTGCGACGTTAGCAATACGGCCTTTATCGAAAAAATTATTAATATCTTAGAACACCTTACTTACAACAAAAAATTAATTTATTTGAAAAACAACCTGGTATTAAAACATGTTTTTTCAAATATTTTTTACCTCGGATTTAATCCAATTTTTTTAGGCCTTTTAGAAAACATTACAGGCATAAAAGAGAGCATGAAACGGGTTTATTTTTTGAGGGAAGGAACAATTATGGCTTTTGAAGGAGAGTGGGGAAGTTACTCAATTAAAACACCGGTAAATTTTCTGTTCCTGGATAAGTTGTATAAAACGTATAATGATATTATTTCTAATAACCGATTTGCTCTTGTGTTGTTAAACCAGGAAGAACTTACGGACGGTGTTTTGTCTTGCTTTGTTTGGAACAAAATAAGATTAAAAATTCTAAAACAGCTTAATGATTTTAAAGAGTGCTGTTCGAAAATTAATTTAATTCCGGGCGATAAAAAAGAAAGTATAAATTCTCTATATAAATTAATCGGGAAATCCGAATACATTAAAATGTTAAATCTTATTCCTGATGAATAATCTTTTTAAAAGATGAAGCTGTTTTAACGGTTATGATTTTAAATTACATTACCGTTAAACAAATAAAATACAAATGGGAAAATGAATAAGAAAGAAAAAATTTTAATTGTTGATGATGAAAAAATTGTTCAAGAATCCTTACTTATATGGTTTGAAGAAAAAGGTTTCTTGGTTAACAGTGCGGAAGACGGGGAAACGGCATTACAAATCTTTAACGAAAACCCGTACGATCTTGTACTTATCGATCTGAAAATGCCTGAAGTAAACGGCATTAAGCTATTAAAAAAAATTAAAGGAATTGATAAAGATACAATAGTAATAATGATGACGGCATCTGCTTCCGTTCAAACTGCTATTTCCGCATTAAAAGAAGGTGCTTATGATTATGTTACCAAGCCGATTGATCCCGACGAAATAGAGCATATAGTTAGAAAAGCTCTTGAACAAAATTCACTTAAAATTGAAAACCGCAGGCTTAAGGGAAACTTTGATGAAGTTATTAAACAAGGAAATCTTATAAGCGGAAGTACACGCATGAAAGAAGTACGCGATAAAATTGAAACTGTTTCTCCTGCGGATACTACCGTAATGATTTACGGCGCCGGCGGCACCGGCAAGGAGCTTGTTGCAAAAATTATTCATTCAAACAGCCCAAGAAAATATTTCCCGTTTATCCCTATTAAATGCAGTGCTTTAACGGAAGAGATGCTTGAGAATGATTTATTCGGAGAAGAAGCCGGCTCGATAAACGGAAACACAATTACAAGAAAAGGCAAGTTCGAACTTGTAAACGGAGGAACTCTTTTTCTTGACGAAGTTAGTTCTATTTCACTCAAGCTGCAGGTGGAACTGCTAAGAGTGCTGGAATCTAGACAATTTTCCCGTATCGGAGGAAATGAAATAATTAAAACCAGTTTTAGGCTTATTGTTGCCAACAACGAGAGCCTGAACAATTTGGTTAAAGAAGGAAGATTTAGAGAAGACCTTAATTATAAATTAAGTGTGTTTACTATTTCTCTTCCGCCGCTTAAAGAAAGAAGCGAAGATGTTCTGCTGCTGGCAAAGGCATTCGCTAAAAAATATTCCGATGCAATGAATAAACCGTTGAAAGAATTTAGTAAAGATGCTATAAATTTTATCCTTAGCTATGATTGGCCGGGTAATGTTAGGGAACTGGAAAATGCGGTTGAAAGAGCAATTGTAATTGGTAAGTCGGATTCAATTTCCCCGGAAGATTTTCCACATAACATAAAAACCGCCGGCTTTGAACAGGACAGCGGAAACAAAAGTCTTGCGGCTATTGAAAGGCGGCATATTATTAGAGTATTAAACGAAAACAATTGGAATATTTCACGCAGTGCCCACGTACTGGAAATTGACCGGGTAACTTTATACAATAAAATAAATAAATATCATTTAAGAACTAAAGTTATTAATTGAATTCCAAACGAATTAAGTTTATTTTTGCAAGTGTTTTTTTGATTAAATGGAATATCCAATAATTTAACTGGAGTAATAATGTTAGATAATATTAAAGAACTATTGGGAAAAGAAGCAGATGATTTGTTGAGTTATAAAGCTAAATTTCCGAAAGAACAATTACATTTACCGGGACCGGATTTCGTCGATAGAATTTTTGCACAAAGCGACAGAAACATAAACGTATTGAAAAATCTTCAATGGATTTTTATGAACGGCAGGTTATCCGGTTCCGGCTACCTGTCTATTCTACCCGTTGATCAGGGAATTGAACATACTGCCGGTGCATCTTTTGCACCAAACCCGGAATATTTCGATCCTGAAAATATTGTTAAACTTGCTGTTGAAGGCGGATGTAATGCTGTTGCTTCTACGCTTGGAGTTCTTGGTATGAACTCCCGTAAATATGCGCATAAAATTCCTTTTATCGTTAAGATAAACCATAACGAGCTTTTAACATATCCGAATAAATATGATCAAATATTGTTTGCAAGCGTAGAGCAGGCATACGATTTAGGAGCCGCTGCCGTTGGTGCTACAATTTATTTCGGTTCCGAAGAAAGCAGCCGCCAGATTATCGAAGTAAGCCAGGCTTTTCAATATGCTCATGAATTAGGGCTTGCAACAATTTTATGGTGCTATTTAAGGAATTCAAATTTCAAAACAAAAGAAAAAGATTATCATGTTGCCGCAGATTTAACCGGCCAGGCAAACCATCTTGGCGTTACAATTGAAGCCGATATTATTAAACAAAAACTGCCCGAATGCAACGGCGGTTTTGAAGCTTTGAAATTCGGAAAGACAAGTAAAAAAGTTTATACGGATTTATCTACCGATCACCCGATTGATCTAACGCGCTACCAGGTAATAAATAATTACATGGGCAGGGCCGGATTAATTAACAGCGGCGGTGCTTCCGGTGCAAACGACTTTGCCGAAGCTGCTAAAACGGCAGTTATTAATAAAAGAGCAGGCGGTATGGGATTAATCTCAGGCAGGAAAGCTTTCCAAAGACCAATGTCCGAAGGCGTTAAACTTCTTAATACAATTCAAGATGTTTACCTGGAAAAAGAAATTACCGTTGCGTAGTTTTTATGCTTTGGTTTAAGGGTATAAAGGTATAAGGGTATATCGGTATTTCACAAGCCTTATTCCTTTATACCAAATACCCTATTTCAACTTAAGCAAATAATCCGCAATTTTTCCTAATTCTTTAATATTAATATTATTAAACGACGGCATTGTAACAGTGTATTTTGCCCGGTAAGCTTTAAACCTGTTCCCGCTCATATACGAAGAAGGATCCCGTAAGAAATTCACAAGCCCACTCTTTGACCAATATTTACCTACACCGTGAAGATCGGGAGCCATATTTGTACCTGTTAAACCGGCGCCATGGCAACCGGTGCACCCGATACTAGATATTAATTGTGCCGGCGTTTTAGCCTGGCCGGATTGCTGTTCAGCAGCAGGCGTTACATTTGGCTGAACATCGGATCTTTTTGTATTCATTTCTAAAAAAAATAATAGAAAAAACAATACTAATACTGCTGCTATCCAAATCTGAGGTTTTGTCATATATATCCAATTTAGTTAGAAGGTAATACCCACCTTTTAAAAATATAAAAAGTTTAAGCATCAAAAGGTGAGTCTCACCTTTATAGTTTATTCAATTTTAAAGGAGGCACTTACAACTGCCGTAATAACTTTATCAATAGAAGTAACATCATTAATTCCGTAATTTGAAACCTGGGTGGAATATTTCGGTGTTATTTGAAGAACACCCATTCTGGCATCCCGCATAGGGCCAAGGGTTCTGCCGGTAGCTTTGGCAATCTCCTTCGCTCTAATCATTGCGTCTTTTGCGGCGGCGGCCTGCATATCTATTTTTAATTTTGCAAGTTGTGTGTAATGATATTCCGGGTTATTTACGTTAAAATTCACACCCTTTTCAATCAACGATGAAATATCAATTGATATTTGTTTTATTTTATTCACATCAATTGATTGAATCTCAATTCTTTGGTTATAAACATATCCTTTTATATTTGTAGTTTGATAACCGTTAGGGCCCATTTGATAAACAGGGTAATTTGTAATTGCGGAAAAATCAATTTTATCTTCCGGGAATCCTTTGGATTTTAAATACGATATCAAAGCCGGTTTTTCATTTTGCAGCTGCTTATATGCAGCATCCGCAGTAGGTTCCTGTGTAGTAAGCGTTCCCTTTAATATTGCCAGGTCGGATACAATATCCTGTTTTGCAGAGCCCGTAACAGTAATTGTTTGATTTGAGTTGTAGTTGGATTTCCACGTCCATGCAAGTATTACAGCGCCCAGCAAAAAGCTTACACCTAAAATTGATGCAGGAAGTAACAAGTTGTTCTTTTCTGCCATACATTTGCTCTTTTTTTGTTTGTTATAATTCCTTTAAGATAAAACAAAATTAAGAAAAATTAGATGCTTTACCAATTGATAAATTTAACCTGTAGAGTTCTGTCACTTACCGTTTAATAAATTCAGCTGGCTTTAACTGTGGTGAAGGCGCGTCCATTTTTCCCTTTCCTATCAGTTTTGTGAAAAGCTGCCATGGATGAGCCATGGCAGCCCCAAAGGTTTTTTTACATCTCGTCAATAATTTTATTAAAGGATGAACTAGGTCGCATTATTTGCGTAACTTTCTTTTCTACCGGCATATAATATCCGCCAAGGTCAGCGGGGTTACCTTGAACTGCAATCATATCGTTGGCAATTTTCTCTTCGTTTGCTTTAAGTTCTTTATAAATTTTTGAGAACCTTACTTTCATTTCTTTATCTTTGTCCTGCTCAGCTAAGGCTTGTGCCCAGTATAAGGAAAGATAGAATGAGCTTCCGCGGTTATCTATTTCGTTTGCTTTACGTGAAGGCATTCTTCCGTTTTCAAGATATTTTCCTACTGCGATGTCCAATGTTTCTGCCAGTAACTTTGCTTTTTCATTAC
>JBJKSH010000192.1:0-36797 GCA_046704255.1 Ignavibacteriaceae bacterium
TTTAATGAATACAAACATTAGAGTTTTTCTATTCATCATTTCCGGGCAGAAAAACATTTTATTATTCATTTAGAAAATTAACATCTAATTATTAATAAAATTTCCGGAGAGAAAATGAAAAATATTAACACTTTTGCTTTATCATTTCTTACGTTGTTTATTCTAATTAATACAACCGCACATGCTCAAACATTATTATTGGAAGAAAATTTTGATTATCCAGTTGATTCTTTTGATGATTTAATTACAACTTCAAAAGTTACAGAATGGCGTGTTACAAATGCCGGGAATCCAGCTTATATAGTAACAGGAAGTTTATCTTATTCCGGTTATCCAGCCACCGGCATTGGAAATATGCTGCATATAAATGGCAGTGGAACGGACTATCGTCATGATTTTTCATCTAATATTTCCTCCGGAAGTTTATATTGGAGTTTTTTGCTTGAAGTTGTTGATAATACTTCGTTAAAGGATACACCCACGGTAGGAGATTACTTTATTAATTTTCAAAGCGGAAATTCGGGAATTGGCCTGTTGAGTATACGTAATAATGTTACTACGTCCAAATATCAATTAGGATTACAAAAGAAATCCGGATCAACAGCAGAATATATTACTTCCAAAGAATTAAATTATGGTGAAACATATTTAATAGTTGTTGCTTATGCTTTCATTAGTTCAACTTCTACAGATGATCAGGTTAAATTGTGGATTAATCCTTCGCTTAACGGTGCAGAACCAGCGCCGGATTTAACATTCATCGATACTGAAACAGATCCGGCTTATATAAATATGATTCAAATTAGACAAGGAGCAAATACACCGAATGCATACATTGACGGCATTCGTGTTTCGGATTCATGGTCGGAAGCACCTTTGCCTGTTGAGCTAACTAATTTTACTTCAAAAGTAATAAGCGGTAAAGTAAATCTTTTTTGGCAGACTGCAAATGAAATAAATAATTATGGATTTGAGATTCAGCGGTCTATTGTCGGCAATAAGCAGTCAGCCGAAAACCGGGAGGTGAATCCAGATAGCTGGATAAAGATTGGATTTGTGAAAGGAGCTGGAAACAGCAATTCATCTAAGAATTATTCTTTTATAGATGATCAACTTTCACACACAGGAATTTTTTATTACAGGCTTAAACAAATTGATAACGACGGCGAATATAAATATTCAAAGGTTATATCGGTTAATAATAATTTGTCCCTGGATTATAATCTTGAACAAAATTATCCCAATCCGTTTAATCCAAATACATCAATTAAATTTTCATTACCGGAATCCGGTTTCGTTTCAATAAAATTATATAATCTGCTCGGCAGAGAAGTAAGAACAATTATAAATGAATACAAGGCTGCGGGGAGCTACTTAATTAATTTTTCTGCCGGCGGACTATGCAGTGGAGTGTACTATTACAAAATCAGCACCGGTAGTTATAGCTCTGTTAAGAAAATGATTTTCCTCAAATAAAGTTAGAGGTACAAATAAAGTTAGAGGTACAAATAAAGTTAGAGGCCCTGCGGATTTGTTTAACAAACACCAATTTTGTAATTTTCAGCCCTAATTTTTACAAGTGCAAGAAGGATTTTTTGTAAGATGGAAAGCGAATCGAATCGAAATTTTTGGGCTTTGATACTTGGTGCCTCTTCCGGGTTTGGTGCAGCTACAGCCGTTAAACTTGCCGAAGACGGATTTAATATCATTGGTATTCACCTGGATAGGCAGGCTACTATGCCTAATGTTGAAAATATCAAGGCGCAAATTCAATCTTTTGGTTCAAAGGCTGTTTTTTTTAATGTAAATGCCGCCGATGCGGTTAAGAGAAATGAAATAATTGAAGAAGTTAAAACTTTTGCCAAAGGCAAACCTATAATTAAAGTTTTGATTCATTCACTCGCCTTCGGTTCGTTAAAAAAATTTATTTCCAATAGTAAAGATGAAGTTATAACAAAAGCACAAATGGAAATGACGCTTGATGTTATGGCGCATTCTTTAGTTTATTGGACTCAGGGTCTTGTGTTAAATAATTTGCTTGCAGAACAGGCAAGAATATTTGCAATGACGAGTTCAGGCGGCCACACAGTTATTCCTTTTTATGGAGCAGTATCTGCTGCCAAAGCTGCGCTGGAGTCACACATAAGGCAGCTTTCCGAAGAACTAGGATATCTTAATGTTTCCGTAAACGCAATTATGGCAGGTGTTACGGATACTCCGGCTTTAAGAAAAATTCCCGGAAATATTCCAATGATTGAAGTAGCAAAACGAAAAAACCCAAGAAACAGGTTAACCACGCCCGATGATGTTGCAAAAGTAATTTCACTTTTGTGTAAAGATGGGGGCGAATGGATTTGCGGAGGTGTTATCCATGCGGACGGCGGAGAAGATGTAATTAGCTTTGTGGGCCAGGGGCAATCCGATAACAAATCAATTTTAAATATTTAACTAAGGAAAATAATGAAACCAATTACTATTACAGATGATAATTTTGAGACCGAAGTTTTAAAATCAGATATGCCGGTGTTAATTGATTTTTGGGCTGTTTGGTGCGGCCCGTGCAAAATGATTTCTCCTATTGTGGAAGAACTTGCAGATGAATATAACGGTAAATTAAAAATAGGAAAACTGGATGTTGACGAAAACCAGCAGACATCTATTAAATATGGGGTAAGAAGTATTCCTACTTTATTAATTTTTAAAGACGGAAAGTTGAAAGATACTGTGATAGGTGCGGTTCCGAAAAAGAATATAGTCCAAAGAATAAGCACGGTTTTATAAGGTCTTTTAATTTACCGCTTAAATCTTAGTTTATAAAACCTTATAATTGTCCTAAATTTGGCCGCTTAAATATTTATAATTTATTCTTGATAAATGAAAAAAATAATTATAACCGATTCAGTTGATAAAAAATGTATAGAATTATTGGAAACCGAAGGGTATAATGTTACATATAACCCTGGCATGCCTAAAGAAGAAATTAAAAAAGTTATTTCAGATTATAACGGTTTAATTGTAAGAAGCGATACCAAAGTTACGCCGGACCTGATTGAACTGATGGATAATATGGAGGTTATAGGCAGGGCAGGGGCAGGTGTGGATAATATAGACCTTGAAGCGGCTACACGCAAAGGAATAATTGTTATGAACACGCCGGGGGGCAACACCATTTCTGCTGCAGAACATACAATGGCTTTAATGCTGTCTATGTGTAGAAATATTCCTCAATCAAATCAGGCTTTAAGATCCGGTAAGTGGGAAAGAAAAAAATTCAAAGGAACCGAATTATTTGAAAAGACTCTTGGTATTATCGGGCTTGGCAAAATAGGGCGCGAAGTTGCTGCACGTGCAAAGGCTTTCGGTATGAAAGTTTTAGCATTTGATCCGGTTCTTTCCGGTGAGGTAGCAGACAAAATTAACGTTAACCTTGTAAGCCTTAATGAAGTCTTAAATCAATCTGATATTATTACCGTACATGTACCGGTAAACGAAGAAACGAGGGATCTTATTTCTAGTGATGCTTTAGGGAAATGTAAAGACGGAGTAAAAATAATAAACTGTGCACGAGGCGGAATAATAAACGAAAATGATCTTGTAAAAGCGCTGGATTCCGGCAAGGTATCTGCGGCAGCATTTGATGTTTATGAAAAAGAACCTCCGGATTTTTCCGGTGCATTAATTCAAAATCCTAAGGTTGTAACAACACCTCATTTAGGTGCTTCTACCGAGGAAGCACAGGAAAAAGTTGCACTTCAAATTGCGGAACAGATAATTGAAATGTTTAATAACAAAGGATTAAGAGGCGCTGTTAATACTACTGCAGCAGAAGCCGGAATTAAGGAAGAGATTAAACCTTATGCTAATCTTGCGGAAAATTTGGGAGCCCTTCATTCTCAGCTTAGCAAAGGGCAGTTAAAAAAAATAAATATAAATTACAGCGGCGAAATGCTTCATAATTATATAGCGCTGCTTTCTGCCGGTGTATTAAAAGGGTTCCTTTCCAGGAAGCTAACTTCAAGCGTAAATTTAATTAATGCTCCGTTGCTTGCAAAGGAAATGGGAATTATTGTTAACGAAACAAAATCCGGTGATAATTTAAATTATAAAAACTTGATGACCGTTAAATTTGTTACCGATCAAATGCAGCATTCACTAGGCGGGACGGTATTCGGTAATAACGAAGTAAGAATTGTATATGTGGATAATTATCATTTGGAATTAAAACCGGAAGGTGCAATGTTGTTCTATTTTAATATTGACAAACCTGGAATGCTTGCAAATGTAGGGAAAGTTTTAGCTGAATCTGATATTAATATTGCAGGGCTTTCACTCGGCAGGTTTGAGGCCGGCAAAGAGGCTTTAACCGTAATTAATGTAGATAGCGAGATAAATCCGGAGGTACTTAGTTCAATCGAATCTATTAGCGGGGTCCACGATGTTCTTGCCGTTAAACTATGAGGGAACCCCAAGTTAGTTGGTCTCGTTAATTTCCTATCTTTGTAAAACACTTGACAAAAAAAAAGTGTTATGTTATTTTGTTTTTGTTTTGTAATTTAATTAACCGGTTGTCTAAATAATTTTTAACTTTAATAATCAAGCCTCAAATGAAATATAAAATACTAATCGCAGCCTTTCTAATTCTTTCCTTTAGTGTAAAGAGTTTTTCACAGGAGAACAATAACTTATTTGACTTTGATTATGCCCAGTTCGCCTATGATTCAACAGATAATTATGTCCAGCTATATTATTCCTTAAATCAATCCGCCTTTACAGTGCATAAAACGGGTTCAAATTACGATGTTGGCGGAACGTTAAATATCTCTTTTGTAGATACTGTTACCGGAAAAGATTTTGTAAATAAAAGCTGGAAATTGACTTACCCGGTTAAAGATACTTCTAAAATTGCTCAAAAGAATTTAGTCGGCCTATTAAATTTTGAATTGCCCAGCGGCGTTTACAAATGCACTGTTAAAGTAATTGATAATTATAACCCTGAAAATAAAAAGACAAGCTACGATTTTATTAGAGTGCGCCCCTTTGAAAAAGACAGTATTGCTATCAGCGATATACAACTGGCATCAAAAATATTACAAGACAGCCCAAACAAAAAATCAATTTTCTATAAAAATACCTTTGAGGTTACACCAATTCCCAGCCTGGTGTTCGGGGAAAACCTGCCGGTAGTGTTTTATTATTATGAAGTGTATGATCCTTACGGTAAAAAAGGCGATGCTCCGTTAAAAATTTTTAGTACAATTGTAAGCAGCAGGGGAAAATTATATTATGATAAAAGTATGAAATTATCAAGAGGAATTCCTTCAAGAGTTGAAGTCGGTTCCGTTCCTATTAATAAGTTTCCAACGGATAGCTACATTTTGCGTATAGGTATACTGGACAGCGTAAATAACAAAGGTATGATTTCTTCAAAAAGATTTTTTGTTTACAACCCAGATATTAAAGTAGTTGATACCGCATCTACACAGTCTTCCAAGGTTCTAAGCAGTCAGTTTGGCATAATGTCTATTGAGGAATGTAACGACATGTTTGCCAAAGCAAAGTATATTGCATCTTCAGAGGAAATAAGCCAGTGGAGTAAGCTTCAAACTTTAACGGGCAAAAGGGAATTTTTATTTAACTTTTGGAACAAGCGAAATCCGGATCCGGCTTCGCAGCAAAATGAATATTTCCAGAACTACATGTCTAGAGTAAAAGAAGCCGATCAGAAATACGGGACTTTCAATACGCCCGGTTGGAAAACAGACAGAGGCAGAGTTTTATTAATCTACGGCGAACCAAGCGAAATAGACCGATACCCCAATGAAATTGATACAAAGCCTTATGAAATTTGGCACTATAACGATATCCAAGGCGGCGTAATTTTTGTGTTTGCGGATTTAACGGGTTTCTCGGATTACCAGCTTATTAATTCTACTGCTCGCGGAGAAGTAAGGGACGATAACTGGCAAAGCAGAATTACTACTACGTCTTATTAGTGTCCGTAAAACTATACGATAAACGTAAAGACGAAAAACGTATTATATAATGAAATTCATAACTTACAAATTTCGTCTTTCTTTTTTATGTTTATTCGTTTATCCATAGCCTCGTTAAATAATTACTTATTATAGTTTGAAATTTATCCCGGTAACCAAGGGAATAACGGAAATATGCGCCCAACTATCCCCAACTTTTAAAGTAAAGAAATATCACTTTTTAATGTTTTATTTAATGAATTGTATTAGTTAACTTTGAATAATAAAATTTAAAAGTGATAATTAGTTTTTAAAATTCATACCGGATGTCTGATAAAATAGAATATTTTATATTTGTATTTTTTAGCCACTTATTTAAAGTAACCGGGCTTAAAACAGCAAGAAGAATATCTATCTTGCTTGCATTTATATTCTTTTACATAATCCCGATAAGAAAAGAAACCACAATAGACAATCTTCATAAAGCCTTCCCGGAATATTCAAAAGATAAAATAAAAAAAATTGCTTACGGCAGCTACAAGAGTTTAGCCATTGCGCTTATAGAAATACTTTATATTCCGTGGATGACCGGGGAACAGGCCGGTAATGCCGTTAGATGCCGTAATCTGGAATTTGTGAAAAAAAAGTACGAAGAAAAAAAAGGCTTGCTGTTGGTTTCGGCGCATTTTGGTAATTGGGAATATATGGCTGTTTCTATGGGAATGCAGATTGGTGTACCTTTATATGTTGTTGTAAAGCCTCAAAGCAATGCCTATGTTACCAACTGGCTGGATAATATGAGGATAATGTGGGGGAACAAAATTGTACCGCTGGGTATTTCCATTAGGCAAATCTATAAAGAATTAAAAGAGAAAAATATTATTGCAATGGTAGCAGACCAGCGAGGACCTGCCGAAGGTATAAGAGTTGATTTTTTCGGAATGAAGACTTCTGTTTATCCCGGGCCCGCTATTCTTGCGCTAAAAACCGGCTCGCCTATTTTATATGGGATTGCGGTTAGACAGCCGGACAATTCCTATGAAACCGAATTTTACGAAATAAGTATGGACAACCTGCCGGATAAAGATGAAGAAAAAGTTATTGCATTAAACCAGCGAATGTTTGATTACCTGGAAAGCTTTGCACGTAAATACCCGGAGCAATGGCTTTGGCAGCATAAAAGGTGGAAATATTAAATTGATATGGAAAGAATTCTGGTCATACAAACCGCTTTTATAGGAGATGCAGTTTTAACGCTTCCTATGATTCAAAAATTAAAGGAAAAGTACCCTCAAGGAAAAATTGACGTACTTTCAATTCCCGCAGCCGGCGAAATTTTTTCCGCTTCTCCTTTTATACAAAATGTTATCTTAATTGATAAAAAAGGAAAACATAAATCATTTTTCTCTTTACTTAAATTTATAAAAGAAATAAAAAGAAATAATTATAATATTGTTTATTCGCCCCATCGTTCGTTTAGAAGTTCGTTTATTGTTATGAAGCTTGGCGTTAAAGAAACATACGGGTTTAACAACAGCAGTTTTAAGCATGTATATAAATATTTAGTTGATTATAAAAGCAGCAGGCACGAGGTACAAAGAAACCTGGATTTAATTAATTATAAATATAACGAAGATGACTGGCGGATAACACCTGTAGTAAATATTACTTCTTTACAAAAAGAAAAAATCAACAGGTTTATAGCCACAAACAATATAAATAAAAAGATTGCAGCTGCGGCTCCCGGCAGCGTTTGGAATACAAAAAAATATCCTTCGGAATATTTTGAAAAAATTATTAAGTATTTTTTGGATAATAATTTTTATATTTTACTTATTGGAAGTGAAAAAGAAAAACAACTTTGTGAAGAAATAAAAAATAATTTCAGCGCAGGCGTTTTTAATACTGCTGGAATGTTCTCTATTACGGAATCGATAGAATTACTAAAAAGAACGGAAATATTAATATCAAACGACAGCGCACCGGCACATTTGGGAATCTGTGCCGATATTCCCGTAATTACAATTTATTGCTCAACTGTACCGGAATTCGGATTTTTCCCTTTTAATAAAAAGAGTAGTTATGTAAGTTTGCAAGGCTTATTTTGTAAACCATGCGGAATACACGGCTTTGATGAATGTCCGGTTAAAAATTTTGCGTGTGGAAAAAATCTAAAACCGGAAACTGTTTTAATGAGAATTAGGGATATTATTAATGATACAAATTAAAGATGCGGAATTTATAAATTTAGATGAATATTTTGACGGCGCGGTTCAGGATGCTAAAAAATTATACCTTGAAGGCGGAGTTTTTGTTTATCCCACCGATACCATATACGGGTTTGGCGCCAATCCCTTTAATGAAGATGCTGTGCAAAAAATTGATGCAATTAAAAGGCGTGAACCCGGCAAGATGTATATTCTATTGGTTAATAGCATAGAAACATTGCTTAAGTATATAGAAATCAAATCGGAAAAACATTTGGACTTTTTCTTATCAATTTGGCCGAACCCTGTTTCAATTGTGCTTACGTTAAATTCCAAAACGAGTGAAATATTGGGTGTAAAAACTGCTGCGTTTAGAATTCCAAATAACCGCTTTTGTTTAAAATTAACTTCTGAACTTTTGATGCCGTTAATTTCTACCAGTGTTAACAGGAGCGGCCGTCCGCCAATGCTGGAAGCCGGTATGATTAAAGATGAGTTTTCCTCGGAAATTGATGCAGTATTTTATACGGGGAAAAAATCATATTACCAGGCTTCAACATTAATTGACTTAAGCGATAGTGAACCGGTGCTTTTAAGGGAAGGAAAAATTAAATTTGAAAATGTGATGGAAAAATTTAATATGTGCTGATTAATTTATAAGGTATTTGTCTAAGTGAATTTTAAAAATCTAAAAAAGTTAAAGGGATTGTCTTTAGTTATAATTCCGTCAGCGGGAGGCACGGAAACCAAATCTGTTACTTTTAGTATTGGCAAGGTTGCTGTATATGCCGGCGGATTTGCATTTATTTTTCTCTTAGCCGGATTTTTTATTTTGAACCTTACTCCTTTAAAAGGCGTTATTTACCCACGCAATAACAGGTTAAACCCTGCCGAACAAAAAATAGTAAACGAGCTTAATAAAAAATTACTTTTCCTTTCAACCGAACTGGAAAATTTAAAATCTACAAACCAGCAGTTGAAAGATGCTATTATGCTAGGCGATTCAAGTTTGTTTGATTCTTTATCCGGTACTTTAAAAGAAAGTAATAAAACAAAAAAGAAGCCGTACGGCGGGGACGTATATTATATATTTCAAAGATTGTTTGCTAAGGACACTACTAAAACTGAAAACACCGATAAGAATACAATCCATTTTATGATGCCTGTAAACGGATTTATTAGCAGGGGCTTTAACACTAAAACCGGTCACATGGGTATAGATATAGTAGTAAAAACCGGTACGCCCGTATATGCCGCTGCCAGCGGGTACGTCATATTTGCAGACTATACGGTTCGCGACGGCTATATGATGATTATCGGCCATGCAGACGGCTACATTACGGTTTATAAGCATTGTTCACAACTGCTAAGGAAACCCAGGGATATTGTCTTGGAAGGGCAAATTATTGCACTTAGTGGAAATACCGGTAAAATTACAACAGGGCCGCACCTTCATTTTGAGATATGGAAAAACGGGAAGCCTATTAATCCAATGAAACTTTTAATTAACTTTTAGCGGAGGAAAAATTGAAGACTAAGATTAACAACGAAAGCATCGGACAGGACGCAGTTACAATTATTAGCAGCGGTGTTGTATTGGAAGGGAAAATTAAAAGCAACGGCAACCTTAGAATTGACGGCACGGTTAACGGCAATATAAATGCCAACGGTAATGTAACTATTGGAGAAAACGGTGAGGTTAACGGCGAAGTTAATGCCAATGTAATTGTACTCGGAGGTAAAATTGTCGGTACAGTTACAGCTAATGAAAAAATTGTCTTGGAGTCTACATCAAATTTAAAAGGAGATATTATTTCCAAAATATTAGTTGTTGAAGAAGGAGCAATTTTTGACGGCAGCAGCAAAATGGGTGTAAAAGAAAATAAGCCCGGCTTTCTGCCTGCCGGGCAGCAAAAAGATGAAGCTAAATAATCCGTTAAAAGATAGTAATAATACTGATAACAATTGGGCTAATTATTTTGGCCTGGGATTACAGCTTGCGGCTACGGTTGCTATTATGGTTTTTATTGGCGTATGGTTGGACGGCAAGTTTAAAACAGAGCCAATTTTTACTATTGTCTTTTCGTTCCTAGGAATCATTTCCGGCCTATATAATTTTCTAAAAACGGTTTTAAAATCTTAATGAACCTAACTAAAAACAAGCTGCAGTTATATAATTTAATCACTGTATCCTTAGTGTTGGTAATTATTTCGTTTTTTTACATTTTTTCAATTATTTCATTAAGAGATTATTTTGCTTTTTTCCTGGCTGGTTTTTATACTACAGCAGCTTTTTTTACATCTATTTTTTATGTTAAAAAAGCGGAAAACAAGCAGAATGATGAAGTAATAGGGACGATATTTTCCGGCATGTCAATTAGGTTAATGGTATTGATTTTGCTCGTGATAATATCCCTCAAATTTTTGGATATCAATCAGAATAGTTTTATATTTTCAATCTTAATTTTTTATATATATTATCTTACAATACAAATAATCTATCTTAGCGTAAGAAGTTAAAAAAATTTTTAATGCTTTTTAATATTTTAACCAATTCGGCAGCCGTTGCAGATACAGCCAAAAAAGCAGCGGAAAGCAGCAGCGACCCTAGCTGGATTATACACCACGTGTTGGATTCTAATTATCTTAATTTGGGGCCGTTGGGAAATATGTATCTTCCTCACATTCAAATTCTCGGAATTGATATTTCCATTACCAGAGATATTTTTATTATTTGGGTTGTAACTGCTATACTTATTATTCTAAGCATATTAGCTGCCAGGGGATATAAAAATTCTTTGATCCCCAAAGGATTGTCGGGCATCTTCGAGATAATAATAGAGTTTGTAAGAGACGAAATTGTAAAGCCTTCTATTGGTAAAGGGTACGAAAGTTATTTACCGTACATGTTAACTCTCTTCTTTTTCGTGCTTTTCTGTAATCTTTTCGGATTGGTTCCGGCGCCAAATCTTATTGTACCAACTGGTAATGTTGCGGTTACTGCCTCGTTGGCGGCAATTTCTTTTATAGTAATACAATACAGCGGTATAAGAAGTTACGGTTTCTTTAAATATTTTAAAAACCTTGTGCCTGCCGGAATGCCGGGCTGGATAGTTATTGTAATTATTCCGCTGGAAATTTTAGGCTTATTTACAAAACCATTTGCACTGTGTGTTCGTCTTTTTGCTAATATGGTTGCAGGGCATATTGTTATTTTTTCTTTGGTCGGCTTAATTTTTATAATGCACACTGTTTATGTGGCACCGGTTTCTGTTGGTTTTACGTTGTTCATTGAACTTCTGGAAGTATTGGTTGCATTAATACAAGCTTATATTTTTACAATGTTAACAGCATTGTTTATTGGTATGGCAAAACACATGGAACATTAATTTATAACAAACTATTAAAAATTAAAGGAGATTAATATGGATCTAGGTTGGTTAAGCGCCGGTATAGGTGCTGGTCTTGTAGTTATTGGAGCCGGTTTTGGTATCGGGTTGTTAGCAGGGCGTGCAATGGAAGCTATGGGCAGGCAGCCGGAAGCTATAGCCCCGATTAGAACAGCCATGATCATAGCTGCTGCTCTAATAGAAGGTATTGCGTTTTTTGGTTTGGTAATTTGTATATTGTTGGCGTTCAAAGCTGCTTAATTTCATTCTGTATTTATAGTTGAAAAATGATTGCTTTAGTATTTTAAAATAGGAAATGAAGTTATGGTAACCGGTTTTAGTTTGTCTTTAATCCCAGTTATTGCCGAGGGGGGAAACAGTTTGATTGAAGTAAATCCCGGGGTAATAATTTGGACGGTAGTTACCTTTGTAGTACTTCTGTGGGTGCTTAAAAAATTTGCGTGGAAGCCGATTCTATCGGTACTGGACCAAAGGGAAACAGCAATTAAGGAATCCCTGGAAAAGGCTCAAACCGCAAAGGAAGAAGCACAAAAAGTACTTATTCAAAATCAGGTTAATCTGGCAAAAGCAGAAGAAGAATCCAAGCAGATCATCAATCAAAGCAGGGCTTATGCAGAAAAGCTTAAAGAGCAAATAATTCAGGAAAGTAAAAAGGAAGCTAAGAAAATTATTGAGGAAGCCGGTGCTGAGGTTGATAGGAAAAAAGAAGCTGCTTTTGATGAGTTGAAAAACCAGGTTGCGGAAATTGCTGTTCAGGCTGCCGAAAAAATTATTAGGGAAAGTTTGGATAAGGAAGCACAGAAAAAACTTGTGAATAAATATATAGGCGAGATAATTAAAAATTAAAATGAGTGAGTATAAAGTTTCACATAGGTATGCTTCTTCGCTGCTGGATACTGCCGTAGAAAAAAATATCCTTAATAACGTTGCAGCAGACGTTGAATTGGTTAATACTGTTCTTCGGTCCAGCAGGCCGCTGGCAATGGCAATGTCCAGCCCTGTTGTTAAACCGAATATTAAACTTGCTATCTTAAAAGATCTTTTTACATCTAGAGTAAACCCGGAAACTATGAACTTTCTTAAGTTTGTTATTCATAAAGACCGGGAAAATCTTTTGGAAAGCATTACGGAAATTTTTCTGCAATTAAGAGACAATAAGCTTGGAATTGTTAATGTTAAAGTAAAATCTGCCGTAGAATTTTCAGGTGAGCAGAAAGAACAATTTAAAAATAATCTGGAAAAATATTTACGGAAGAATGTAAGACTTCATTTTGAAATTGACCAAAGCATTATAGGCGGATTTGTAGCTCAGGTAGAAGACACTGTTTTTGATGCTTCAATACAACATCAACTGGAGTTGTTAAAAAAACAATTGCTTAAAGGCAGTGTAAGCTTAAATTAATATATGATTTTACCCCGACACAAATCGGGATCACTTTGTGAAAAGGAAGGAAAATGGCAGAAGTAAAACCTGATGAAATATCTGCAATATTAAGAAAACAATTATCCGGCTTCGAAAGCGAAACGGATATTTACGATGTGGGTACCGTACTTCAGGTTGGAGACGGTATCGCAAGAGTTTACGGCCTGTCCCAGGTTATGGCCAGTGAATTAGTTGAGTTTCCGAATGATGTATTTGGAATGGTTCTAAATCTTGAAGAAGACAGCGTTGGCTGTGTTTTATTTGGAGAGTCTTCGCTTGTTAAAGAAGGTGATGTTGTAAAAAGAACTAAGCGGGTTGCCTCTATGCCGGTTGGTGAAGATATGCTAGGCAGAGTAATTACTCCGCTCGGTTTGCCTATCGATGGTAAAGGAACAATTAACTCTAGTAAATTTTTACCAATTGAAAGAAAAGCTCTCGGTGTTATTCAAAGGCAGCCCGTTAAGGAACCTGTTCAAACAGGTATTACTGCTATTGATGCTATGATACCTATCGGACGCGGACAAAGAGAATTAATTATAGGAGACAGGCAGACAGGGAAAACTGCAGTTGCTGTTGATGCAATAATCAACCAGAAGTATACTCATTCCGAGGAAGCTAAAGCTTTAGGCATTGAGCCTGTGTATTGCATTTACGTAGCTGTAGGTCAAAAAAGCTCTACTGTTGCTCAGGTAGTTGCCAAACTGGAAGAACAGGGAGCGATGGATTACACAACCGTAATTTCCGCATCAGCCTCCGAACCGGCACCGTTGCAATTTATAGCTCCGTATTCGGGTGCTACTCTTGGTGAATATTTTAGAGATAACGGCAGACATGCCTTGGTAATATATGATGACCTTTCCAAGCAGGCTGCCGCTTACAGAGAACTTTCACTGCTGCTGAGAAGGCCTCCCGGACGTGAAGCCTATCCCGGTGATGTATTCTATCTACATTCAAGGCTCCTTGAAAGAGCTTCAAAACTTAGTGAAGAACTCGGCGGCGGAAGTTTAACTGCCCTGCCTATTATAGAAACACAACAAGGTGATGTATCTGCTTACATTCCTACTAATGTAATTTCTATTACGGACGGTCAGATTTATCTGGAATCAAATTTATTTAACGCCGGTGTAAGGCCTGCTATTAACGTTGGTATTTCCGTTTCCCGTGTGGGCGGCAATGCACAAATAAAGGCAATGAAAAAAGTTGCGGGCAGCTTAAAATTGGACCTCGCACAATATAGAGAGTTGGAAGCCTTTGCTAAATTCGGCTCAGATCTGGATAAAGCCACTCAAAGAACTCTTTCCAGAGGAGCAAGACTTGTTGAACTTTTGAAGCAAGGCCAGTATACACCAATGCCTGTTGAAAAACAGGTAGTTAGTATTTTTATAGGAACAACAGGTATGCTGGATGAAATTCCGGTTTCCGAAGTAAAACGATTCGAAAAAGAAATTCACGAGTATATTGAAGTTAATGTGCCGCAAATTTATGATTCGATTAAAAAGGAAAGACAATTAAACGATAAAACAATTGAGGATATTAAAAAAGCCGCAACAGAATTGTTAAATGTATTCAAGGCGCATGCCTAAAAATTATTATGGCAACATTACGAGACATAAAAAGAAGAATTAAAGGCGTTCAAAGTACGCAAAAGATAACAAAAGCAATGAAGATGGTTGCTGCTGCAAGGCTTAGAAGAGCACAGGATAGAATTATTAATGCTCGTCCTTATGCAAGAGAAATTTTTTCAATGTTGTCTCACCTTGTTACGGAAAACGATATTACTGCAAATCCTTATATTAAACAACGGGAAGAGAAGCATACTGCCGTTGTTGTGGTTACTGCGGATAGAGGCCTTTGCGGTGCGTTTAATTCCAACATTATAAAAGAAACGGCAAGGTATATAGAAGAAGAACTTTCCGTTAATAAAATAAAATGCAGGCTTTTTTGTGTAGGGAAAAAAGGATATGATTTTTTCTCCAAACGCGATTATAACGTAGCATATAATAAGAAAGGTTTCTTTTCATCTTTAAAATATGATTCCGCTCTTGAAATTTCCAACGAGTTAATAAGAGGCTATTTGAAAGCCGATTTTGATAAGGTTATTATAGTTTATAATGAATTTAAATCTGTTATCCAGCAGAAGATAGTAGTTGAGCAATTCTTACCCATACCTGTTCTGAATAAACCGGGGAAAGAAAAACCAGCATTCAATAATTATATTTTTGAACCGGATCAGGTATCAATCCTAAATTATATTTTACCAAAACATCTAAAAGCCCAGATGTGGAGAATACTGCTCGAATCCAATGCGGCAGAATACGGCGCCCAGATGACCGCTATGGATAATGCGACAACTAATGCTAAGGAATTAATAAGAACTTTACAGTTAAAATTCAATAAGGAAAGACAAGCAGCTATTACAAAAGAAATTCTGGAAATTGTTTCCGGTGCCAATGCACTTAAAGCAGGATAAACCCGGAGAACAAGTTTAAATTCAATTTTAAGTGAAATTTGGATGCAAATCTTATAACTTCTTTAACTTAATCTTGAACTTAGATTTAATTATGGTATGTTAAAAACTTATAGGGAAATGTAAATTGAAGTTTGTGTCCTGGAAAAAAATGAAGTATAAAAACCGGGCTAAAGTATTAAAATGAAAATTTTTAGAAAAATTATGATTATTTTTAGTAAATTATGTTTGAAGATTTAACTTATAAGTTCGAAGCGGCTCTTAAGAAGGTGCGCGGGCAGGGCAGGCTTACGGAAAAAAATATTTCGGATTCCTTAAGGGAAATAAGGCGTGTTCTTTTAGATGCTGATGTTAATTACAATGTTGCTAAAGAGTTTATTGAAAAAGTTTCTCAAAAAGCTCTTGGCAAGGAAGTAATTAATTCTATTACTCCGGGACAATTAATTACTAAAATTATTTTTGATGAGCTTACTGTTTTACTTGGCAGTTCGCAAAACGAAATTAAGATTAATGGTTCGGGTATTACAACAATACTTGTTGTAGGCTTACAGGGTTCCGGTAAAACAACCTTTTGCGGAAAGCTTGCAAAGCGGTTAAAAGAAAACAACCGCAGAGTGCTGCTTGCGGCTGCAGATGTTTATCGCCCTGCCGCAATTGAACAGTTGAGATTACTCGGTGAACAGATATCCGTTCCGGTTTTTTCAATTGAAGAGAAAGATGCGCGCAAAGTAACTTCCGGTTCTCAATCTTATGCTAAAGAAAAGGGTTTTGATACCGTTATAATAGATACCGCCGGCCGTTTGCATGTTGATGAAGAAATGATGATTGAGGTTGCCGACATAAAAACCCTTGTAAACCCTACGGAAACTTTATTTGTTGTAGATTCCATGACAGGGCAGGATGCCGTAAATTCTGCAAAAGCATTTAACGAAAGAGTAAACTTTGACGGCATAGTTCTTACAAAACTAGACGGCGATGCAAGAGGCGGTGCTGCATTATCAATTCGTTCCGTTGTTGGCAAGCCAATTAAATTTATAAGCAACGGAGAAAAGTTAAGCCTTCTGGAGTTGTTTTATCCTGACAGGATGGCTTCCAGAATTCTGGGTAAAGGTGATGTGGTTTCGCTTGTGGAAAAAGCCCAGCAGAGCTTTGACGAATTAGAGGCGGAAAAACTTGAAGAAAAATTAAGGAAAAATAAATTTGATTTTGATGATTTTCTTAAGCAAATTAAAGTAATTAAGAAAATGGGTTCTTTGTCGTCTCTGCTCGGAATGATTCCGGGCCTTGGTACCCAGATAAAAAATGCTAAAATAGATGATAATGCTTTTATAAAAGTTGAAGCAATTATAAATTCTATGACTTTAAAAGAGAGAGCAGCACCAAAAATATTAAACGGGAGCCGCAGAAAAAGAATTGCCCGGGGCAGTGGTACATCTATCCAGGATGTTAACCGGCTGGTTAAGCAATTTGGCGAAATGCAAAGAATGATGGGCAGACTTGCAAAAAAAGGTTTTAATGATTCGTCAATTGCAAACCTGCGTTTAGGCAGGTAATGTTTACTGCCGTATGGCAGAAGTAGAAATTCAATTTAAATGTGATAAATATTTGGAGGTTCAAAAAACTTGGCAGTTAAGTTAAGATTAAGAAGAATGGGAAAGAAAAAACAACCTATATACAAAATTGTTGCGGCCGATTCCAGGTCTCCACGTGATGGAAAATTTCTCGAATCTATAGGCCTTTATAATCCTTTAACGGATCCGTTTACTGTGGATATAAAGGAAGATAGAGCTTTATACTGGCTGAATGCTGGTGCTCAGCCAACCAATACTGTTAAAAGTCTTTTAACTCAAAAGGGTATATTGTTAAAAAGAGAATTAGCACGAAAAGGACTCCAGGCTGAAAAGATTGAAGAAGAGCTTGATAAATGGTCTAAGTTACGAGAAGTAAAGGTAAAAAGCAGGTCTTCCGTTAAAAAAGAAGTTGATAAAGTTGTTGCCGAAGAAAAGGCCGCAGTAAAGGAAGAAGAGAAGATTGAGGAAGGTACGGCAGAAGTAAAGGGCGCTGCTTCTGAAAAGAATACAGAAGGTGAATTGTAAAGGGTAGCTAGTTACTTTTTACCGAAGTATTTTTCCGTGCATAATTTCTAAAAGCTCCCATGCTGTAAAATAGGAGGCTTCTTTCTATGAAAGAATTCATTGAATTCATTGCAAAACATCTGGTAGATAACCCCGATAACGTAGTTATTGAGGAAAAATCTCCGGAAGATAATAAGGTTGTTCTTTCTCTCAAAGTTCAGGCAGACGACGTTGGCAAAGTAATTGGTAAGCAAGGAAAAACTGCGCAGGCTATGCGTACCTTGCTAACTGCTATTGCAGCCAAAGAGGGGAAGAGAGCTATTTTAGAAATTTTAGATTGAGGGATAAAACCCTCTTCTTTTGGTGAAAGAGTATTTTCTAATTGCCAAGATTGTTTCTACTTACGGTAAAGAAGGATTTGTAAAAATTTCTTCTTTCTCGGATTTCCCGGAAAGATTCTTTAATCTTCATAAAGTTTATATTGACTTCTTTGAGGATAAAAAAGATTTTTTTGTGGAAAAAGTGAAAAAGAAAAAAGAAAGCTTTTTCCTTAAATTTAAAAATTTCAATTCCAGGGAAGACGTGGAAGTCTTAATCGGCAAAAATATTTTTGTCGAACGTAAAGATACTGTTAAGCTGCCTGGTAATTATTTTTTTATTCATGATTTATTAGGCAGCAAAGTTTTAAGAAACGATAAGGAGCTTGGTATTATAAAGGATGTTCTTACGTTTCCTGCAAACGATGTGTATGTTATTGATAATAAAGGAAAAGAAATTTTAATCCCGGCTGTTATGTCTTTTATTGAAAGCTTTGACCCCGAAAAAAAAATTATGATTTTAACTCCGGGCGAAAATTTCTACGAAGATGATGAGAATTGATATTATTTCGGCAGTTCCGGATATACTGGAAAGCCCTTTGACTTTAAGCATTATTAAAAGGGCTCAGGAAAAACGGAAGGTTGAGATTTTTGTACATAATTTAAGAGATTATGCTTTTAACAAACATAAGCAGATTGACGATAAACCTTTTGGCGGCGGCCCCGGAATGGTACTTAAACCGGAGCCGTTTTTTGAATGTATAGAAAAGCTTCTTGAAGAAAGGAACTACGAACATGTAATCTTTACTTCGCCTAAAGGTAAAATATTTAACCAGAAAGTGGCTAACAGGTTATCTCTTTCAGGTAATCTGCTTTTTGTTACAGGTCATTACAAAGAAGTTGATTACCGTGTAATTGAAAAGTTTGCAACGGATGAATTATCGCTCGGTAATTTTGTACTTACCGGTGGCGAGCTTCCGGCATTGGTTTTTATTGATGCAATTGTGAGGCTTATACCCGGCGTTCTGAATGACAGCGAATCGGCACTGGATGATTCTTTTCAGGACGGCGAAAAAATTGAAGCACCTTATTACACCAGGCCGGCAGTTTACCGGGGAATGAAAGTTCCCGAAATACTGCTTTCCGGCAACGATAAAGAAATTAAAAAATGGAAAGAAGAACAATCTAAAATTTTAACTGAAAAATGGAGAAATTATAATAACAGATTAGCGGAGTAAACTATGATTGACTTAAATAAAATATTACCTGATCAAATGAAAACAGACATGCCGCAATTCAGCCCCGGCGATCATATTAGGGTTCATGTGCGTGTAGTTGAAGGTGATAAAGAAAGATTACAGCCTTTTGAAGGCGATGTGATAAATATTCGCGGTGCCGGTATTAATAAAACTTTTACGGTAAGAAAAATTTCCAGCGGCGTAGGTGTAGAAAGAATTTTCCCGTTTAATTCTCCCAAGCTTGCAAAAGTGGAAGTACTTAAGATTGGCGACGTAAGAAGAGCCAAATTATATTACCTGAGAAATCTTTCCGGTAAAGCCGCAAGAATTAAAACACAATAAATACTTACTCACTGAAGTTACACATTATCCTTCAAGGTAACTGTTTTAGACCTTGAAGGATGCCTAATTCATTTGAACATGTCTGCCGAATAGGTAAAATTAGGGCTGCTTTCGGCAGGGAAGTATATAAGATTTTCTCTAATAAAAAAACATGCCTTCAGTCAATTCATTGTAATTACTGTGTTTATAATCATTATATATTAAAAACACCCTTGATGCTTCGTTACATAACAAATAAATTTGAGTTAAGTTTTGTTCAATGCCCCGAACGATTATCAAATCATTAATATGCGGAGTTAAATAATGAAGTTAACAAGAAGGGAGTTCTTTACAAAAACAATTCAAGGTGCAGCAGTAGTATCTATGCCGGCAGTTTTAGGAACAGTACTGGAAAGCTGCGGCAATGCAAATCCTCTTGTGCCGCCTTCTGCATCGGGATTGTCTAAAATAAATACATCCTCAGCTAATAACACAATAACATTAGATATAAATTCTTCTTCCCCGCTGGCTAAAACAAATAGCGCCGCACTTGTGCAATTTCAAAACGGTTCGCTGCTGGTAGATAGACCGGGTGATAATTCCTTTAATGCACTATCTTCAACCTGTACCCACCAGGGATGTACAATTACGGATTTTGATTCTTCTGTTCAGCAATTTATCTGTCCATGCCATGGTTCCAGGTTTAGCGTTACCGGGCAGGTAACACAAGGCCCTGCAGGAGCGCCTTTACCGAAATATCAAACTCAATTTTCCAACAACAAGTTGGTAATTAAATTATAAGCTTTAGATTGCCGACATATTCGGTTATATGAATAACAAGGCAATTGGTGTATTGTAATTATTTGTAAATTAGGTTATGGATATTTTTTTGCAAGACTTCGATGAAAAAACGACTTATATATGTATCGGTATCTTTGCTTTTGTTATTTAATAAAAATTTACATTCCCAGAATTTAAGTAATAACTTAAGCAAAGTAATAGGTGAATATGCACAATCGTACCTTCAGCCGTTTATAAATGTTTTTGGCTCGGCTGTTAATTCCGGGTTTTATAATTCAGCGGACATAATATCAAACAGACAAAACAGCTTTCATATTTCAATCGGAATTAAAACAATCGGTGCTTTTGTACCCGGCAACGAAAAAATGTTCAGCTCGGTTTATTACGATACTATAATGTATAATTATTATGGGCGGGAATATCCTGTTTCCGGAAAAGCAACCGTTAAAAATGCACCTACAATTTTTGGCAGCGGTAAGCCCGGCAATGCAACAATTAAAATAAATGATACGCTGTATGTTGAAGGACTTCTTCCTTATTATATAAATGAAACAAAGCAAGAAAAAACTATCGGCGGTTTGGTTACAGCCGATATAGCACCGCTTATTATACCGCAAATTGGTGCAGGTACATACTTTGGTACGGATATTTTTATAAGGTGGCTGCCTTCCTTTAAGCTGGGAAGTTACGGCAATTCAAGTTTTTTTGGGGCTGGTATTGAACACAACTTAAATATGTATCTGCCCGATTTACCTGTTAATGTCGAATTTTTATTTGCATATCAAAATATGGGAATAACGGACACTACGGGAAACAGATTTATAAATTTAAATACTTTTGCATTAAATGCTCTGGTAAATAAAAATTTTGGCGTCTTTAATATTTACGGTGCATTACAATTTGAATGGGAAACTCTTATTGTTAATTATAAATATGTACCCCAAAATTCCGGTAACAATATTTTTAAAATGAATATTAATTTTAATTTGAACGGAATAAACAGATTAAGATTTGTAACAGGTATTTCTGCTACCTTTGGGCTTTTTAATATAAATATGGATTACAATTTTGCAAAAATTAGTTCTATTTCCATGGGATTGAATTTTGATATTTTGTGAGTAATTTAGTTGGAAGAATCTTTACCGGGTGCAGGTTCCGGAGATATTCCTCCTTCATCAGACTCTGCCGTTTCTTCCTTTTCTGTTGGCTTTGCACTGCGGTAGAAAATAATTAAAATTAAAACACCAATTGTAACTGAAGCGTCGGCAAAATTAAATACAGGCCACCTGTTAAAACTTCTACCGAAAAGATTAAACTTGAAGAAATCGAAATCTAGAAAATCTACAACCCTGCCGTAAAATAATGGTGCATAATGATAGAATATTCCGTAAAACATTCTGTCAATTAAATTTCCTACTGCACCTCCCAGAATAAATGCAATTGAAAGTCTTAAGCTGAGTTTTTTATTCCTGATCAAAAATAAATATATTAATAACCCGATGCTGGCAACAAGTGAAAAAAGAGAAATCCACAGTTTCATATGCGCACCGGGATCAAAGCCGAAAGCCATACCGGGGTTTTCAATAAAGGTAAGCCTGAAAAAGTTTCCTATTATAGGTATTCTTTGCCCCGGATACATGCCTGAAAAATGAAAATCTAAAACCGGAATTGAAAACCCCTTAACTAAAAGCTTTGATACCTGATCGATAATAACAATGGCAAGTGAAACAAATAAGACTCTCAAATTATTCTTTATTCTCCGCTAGATAATTTTCAACAACTGTGTTAGTCCCGCTTTCGGCAGCTCTTTGTTTGTTTATAGAATACAGCAGCAGCAAAACTCCTGTTGTAACAGCTACATCGGCAATATTAAAAACATAGCTTCCTAAAAGTCTTTCGAAAATAAAAATATTAAAAAACTTAATATTAAAAAAATCTACCACATTACCGTAAAAAAGCGGACCGTAGCCGAAAATAACTCCGTAAAAGATCCTGTCAAACAGGTTGCCCAAAGCTCCCCCGATAATTAAAGCTACGGCTAATCTAAACGGCAATGGTTTATGTCTGTTTTTATAAAGATAAAGAATCAGCAGGGCGCATGCTATAATAGAAAATACGGCGATAAAAAATTTAAAAGTATCGCCGAAATTAATCCCGAATGCTATTCCCGGATTTTCAACAAAGGTAATATCAAAAAAATTCCCTGCAATCGGAATTTTTTGGCCGGGGAACATTCCGTGTAAATTAATATTTAATAACGGTATGGAAATACCTTTAACAATAAATTTGGAAATTTGATCCGCAATAACGACAAATAATGATGCAATCAAAACTCTCACTATATACCTTCAATTCAAAATATCTAAAATATAAATCAACAATCAAAGTAAAATGTTAATAGTAATTCGTCAACCGGAAGCAGGGTATTGTTAACATTAACCATTAACTGAAATCTTCTATTTTTTTTCCTGTCGTTGTTTAATCGGCAGGCACAGCTGGCTATGCGGTACAGCTTCCAGTCTTGCTTTTGGAATAAGGGGGCATGTATCGCACAGATGCTGCGGTTCATCAATACATTCTATACAAATGCCGTACGTGCCTGCGTCAATTCTCTTTAATGCATCCTCAAGGTAGCCGAGAAATTTATTTTCGCGCTGTGCATATAAAAAAGTTTTTTCTCTTTCCATTGCATCCGTGCCCTGCTCTGCCATATGCAAAGAGTACGGCGAATTTTCATTTATATATTCTCCCGTAGTTGGGTCCAGCATTTGCTCTTTTAAGTTTTGAAGCTGCTCAATAATCTCATCTCTGCGCGCAAGGATAATTTTTCTAAAATGATCAAGGTCTCCTTGTCCGTATCCTTTAATATTTTGAATAGCAATAGCACGTGCTTCTGCCGAACTAATTGCTTGAGTTTCTTCAACCTTGGTTTCCTTAATAATAGTCTTTTTTCTAGGCATAGATTTCTTCGTTCCTGTCTTTCTTTCTATGGTTTTCTGTTTAATCGGTTTTTTGGCAACTGCAGCTTTCCCGGTTAATGCGGTTTTTTTAGCTTTGGTTTTTACTGCGCTCTTTTTTGTTTGCCTTGCCGTGCTTTTAGTTTTAACGGAAGCATTAGCCTTAACGGCAGCTTTAGCTTTAACTGTTTTCTTAACAGTTCTTTTAGAAGCAGTTTTTTTTGATGTAGATTTTTTGGCCATTTTATGGTCTCCTTATTTTAGGAAATAACCTTTTCAATTTCAATGGTACAATTATGTTCATCTATTTTCCAGGTTTGTTTGAAACCATTGCCGGAACCGGATTCATTCACAATTTCCGAAGCAAGTGTTTCATTGGAAATATAATCTTTAAAAGAGATTACCGCATTTGCCAGTTTACTACCGGCGTCAAATTTAATTTTAATTCTGTCGGTTACTTCAAACCCCGCATCCTTCCTCATATTCTGAATACGGTTAACAAATTCTCTTGATAAGCCTTCTGCAATAAGTTCGGCGCTTAATTCCGTATCCAGGGCAACAGTAACACCTTCGGCTGTTTCTACAACCCAGCCGGTTATTTCCGAACTTATTATTTCAACATCGTCTTTTGTTATCTCAATATTTTCATCGTTATTTTTTATTGTTACGTTTTTACCGTTTTCCAGTTTCGAAATTTCCGCCTGGCCGAATTTTTTAATAAGGCCTGCAACAGCGTTTACATTTTTACCGAATTTAGGTCCGATGGATTTGAAGTTGGGCTTTGCAGATTTATTAACAATTTCGGAATCATCTTTAAGAACTACCAATTCCTTTATATTAACTTCATCAAGAATAACGTCTTTCATTTTAGAAAGTGCTTCCCGTTTCGTCTTATCCACAACCACCATAATTTTAGTAAGCGGCTGCCTGACTTTCAGGTTATTTTTTGCCCTAATAGAACGTGTAAGATATACAACTTTTTGGGCAATTTCCATTTTTTCTTCTAATTCTTTTTCTATATAAGTAACTTTTGGAAAACCGGTTAGATGTACCGAATCATAATTTTCTTTCTTTGTTACGGTATTTAAATTCCGGTATAATTCCTCCGAAATAAAAGGTGCAAAAGGAGAAGTTAATTTGGCTGTTGTAATAAGACATTCGTAAAGAGTTTGATATGCCGAGAGTTTGCTTTCATTCATCTCTGATTTCCAGAAGCGCCGTCTGCTTCGGCGTACATACCAGTTGGAAAGATGATCAATTGTAAAATCGGAAACTGCCCGTGCTGCCTTTGTTACATCGTAGTCGTTCATCATCTTTTCATAATCCGTAACAAGTGAGTTTAGTTTGGAGATAATCCACCTGTCTATTTCCGGCCTTGTTTCATAAGGAAGCAAATCCTGTTTGAACTCAAACTTATCTATGTTCGCATAAAGAGCAAAGAACGAATATGTATTTAACAATGTTCCGAAAAACTTTCTTTGTACTTCTATAAGTCCGTCTACATCAAAAAGGGTGGGCCGCCACGGCGGGCTGTTTGTTACCAGATACCACCTTGTAGCATCCGCACCGTACTTATCAAACAATTCAAAAGGATCAACCGTGTTGCCTTTTGACTTTGACATTTTAAGCCCGTTCTTGTCCAGGATAAGCTCGTTAACAATTATATTTTTAAAAGCAACACTGTCAAACAACATTGTCGCGATAGCAT
Organism: Ignavibacteriaceae bacterium; assembly: GCA_046704255.1. GTDB lineage: Bacteria > Bacteroidota > Ignavibacteria > Ignavibacteriales > Ignavibacteriaceae > FEN-1297. The sequence continues at coordinate 24,897 of JBJKSH010000192.1, forward strand.
GAAGCGTATAAAACCATCCTCTTGTCTGGTCTATTCCCTCGCAAATAAAGTCTGCGGGAAATGCATGTTTCTCGAACCACTCTTTGTTTTCAAAAGGATAATGATATTGTGCAAAAGGCATGGAACCGGAGTCGAACCAGACATCGATAAGTTCCGGAGTCCTTCTGTATGTTTTTCCGTTTCGTTCAAATAGAATTTGATCTACAAACGGTTTGTGAAGATCTATTTTTTCAAAATCCTTAACCGGAATTCTTTTCCCGTTTTCTTCAACAAAACCTTCCTTTAATTCTTCAACACTTCCAATTGCAAACATATCATCATCTTCACTTACCCAAATAGGAAGCGGAGTTGCCCAGAATCTATCGCGGGAAAGCGCCCAATCTTTATTTTCTTCCAGCCAGTTTCCGAACCTGCCTGCACCTACTTCCGGCGGCTGCCAGTTTATGGTTTTATTCAATTCAACCATCCGGTCTGCAATTGATGTAGTGCGAATAAACCACGACTCACGCGCATAATAAATTACGGGAACATCTTCATGCCGCCAGCTAAAAGGGTAGGAGTGGGTAATTGTTTCTTTTCTATAAAGCTTACCCTCCTCTCTCATTTTTTGAATTATGCCTTTGTCGGCATCTTTAACAAATTGGCCTGCAAAATCCGTAACTTCATCAGTAAACAATCCGCCACGTGTAACCGGCTGCATCATTGGGATGTTGTATATCTTGGAAAGTTCATAGTCATCTGCACCAAACGCAGGAGCGATATGTACAATTCCGGAGCCGTCTTCGGTACTTACAAAATCTCCCGGTGCAACAAAGAATGCTCTTTTATCTTTATAAGCGGGATTATCTTTTATTTTAATATAATCAAAAAATTGTTCGTACTCTTTGTTCTCTAAATCTTTTCCCTTCATTTCTTCAAGGATTTCGTATTCGCCGTCGATTACTGATAAACGTTCTTTTGCAAGGATAATATTTTTATCTTTGTGTTTTATCTTTACATAATCAATATCTTTTCCAACAGCCAGGGCAGCGTTCGAAATCAATGTCCACGGTGTTGTTGTCCATACTAAAAAGTAAGCATCTTCATTTTTTAATTTGAATAAAACATAAACGGAAGGATCTTTTGTTTCGCGGTAACCCAATGCAAGTTCATGCGAAGAAAGTACTGTTTCCGATTTTGGGTCCTGAGGAACAATTTTATAATCTTTATAAATCAGCCCTTTATCGAAAAGGGTTTTTAATGCCCACCAGACAGATTCAATATACTCGTTCTTTAATGTAATGTATGCGGAATCAAGATCAATCCAGTAACCCATTCGCGTAGTCATCTTTTCCCAGAGGTCAAGATAAGTAAACACGGATTCCCTGCATGCCTGGTTATATTTTTCAACGCCGTAATCAATTACTTCGCTTTTGTGCTTAATGCCTATTTTCTTTTCTACTTCAATTTCTACGGGTAAGCCGTGAGTATCCCAGCCTGCTTTTCTTTCTACACGAAAACCTTGCAGTGTTTTATATCTGCAAACCAAATCCTTAAGGGTTCTAGACATTACGTGATGAATACCGGGCTTGCCGTTTGCAGTAGGCGGCCCTTCATAAAAAGTAAATGATTTTGATTCATCTCGAGAAGATACGCTCTTTTCAAAAATATTATTTTCCTGCCAGAATTTTAATATCTTTTCTTCAATTTCCGGGTAATTTATTTTTTCTAAATTTGGCTTAAACATCTATTTACAATAGTATTATTACTTAATATAATTTAATTTGAAATTTGTTAATATCACCTTCCGTCCTTCACTTCTGTCTGAAGTGAGGAGATTAGGTAAAGTTTTACAAACCTTAAGTGCTTACATGAATGTAAGAGTAAATGTTAAACATACACTCTACCGTAATTTTCATCAGACTTCTTCATACTTTTTTATAAGTTCTTTTTCCGCCTGAATAAATTCCTTTAATTCTTTCTCAATTCTTTCCTTTTTTAGAAAAGTGTTTTTGGCGTTCAACTCGGCATCATTTATAATTTTTTGTGCCTGAATTTTTGCATCTTTTAATTCTAGTGCCGCTTCTTTTTTTGCATCTAAATTTAGTTCTTCATAAACTTTAAATTTTTCTTTAAGCACTAAAAAATCTCGTTGAAGTGTTAAGATTTCCACTACCGACATTCCGAAAAAGGCCATTGCCCCGAGCGTTATATCCCTTAGGCTGTATAGGATCAAATTTTCCGTTAACAAATCATTTGCTGCAAAGTAATCCCTGAAGAATGAAATCATAAGAACGCTGATAATTGTAACTGCTATGATCATGGAAAAAACAACTTTACCGCCGTAGCGCCAGCCCAGAGTTTTGTTTATAAACCAGCCGCATGCAAAACATAAAACGGAAAGAACAAACCAAACCGCAAAATAATTGCCGCTGAAATTAAATAAATTTGTGTTCAAGAAGTTGGAGGCAAACATTAGCACTCCAAGCAAGCCCGGCGTTAAATAATAAATAATTTTTTTCATAACCGTTATATCCTCTTAATTACTTCCTTCATAATTAAGGTCATTTTGGGTTCGGCCTTCATTGCCGCATCAATAATATCTTCTACTTTTGCAGGCTTAAGCGCATCGGGAAAACACTCATCCGTAATTATACTAATTCCCAGAACTTTCATTCCCATATGGTTTGCTACAATGTTTTCCGGGATTGTAGACATGCCAACAACATCTGCTCCGGCCGCTCTAAGGAATCTGTATTCAGCCTTTGTTTCCAGGTTGGGCCCGGGAACAGCAACATAAACTCCTTTTTGAACTCTGATTTTATTTTCCAGTGCAACATCTTCGGCAATATTAATTAAGTCCCGGTTGTAAGGTTCGCTCATGTCCGGAAACCTTGGTCCAAGCTCAACTTCATTCTTCCCTATTAAAGGATTATCGCCGAGAAGATTTATATGGTCAACCATCAGCATTACATCGCCTCTGCGGTATAGCGGGTTCATACCTCCGCATGCGTTTGAAACAAGCAGAGTTTTTACGCCGAGGAATTTCATTACTCTAACAGGAAATGTAATTTGCTGCATACTGTAGCCTTCGTAATAATGAAAGCGGCCCTGCATAGCAACAACATTTTTATTGCCGATGGTTCCGAAAATTAATTTACCTTTGTGTGACTCTACAGTTGATAAAGGGAAATGTGGTAAATCAGCATAATCTAATTCGTACTGAATATTTATTTCCTTTACAAGTCCGCCCAGGCCGGTACCTAAAATAATTCCGATAGGATATTCATCCGTGGTTTTTTCTCTAATTACTTTAACAGTTTCGTTTATTTTTTGAATTAAATTATCCATTTGCTACAATAATTTATTAACTATTTCATCTACGTTTATATCTATTTTTTTTGCCTGTTCAACTTTTTTCACTTCCGTTTTTTCTTCGCCGGCTTCTTCAACTTTCATTTCTAAAAGATGAGCCTGAGAGTTGATAATAGATTTTAAGTTGGCAATTATCAAGTCCCGTTCTTCCCGTAAATTGATAACCGCATTCCTAATTTCGTTTGCGTTTTCTCTTGCTTTCTCCAGAATCTGGGAAGCTTTTATTTCCGCTTCCTTAATCATAAGGTTAGCCTGCTTCTTTGTAGATTCAATTGATTTGGACGAAGACTCCTGTGCTCTAAGCAAAGTATCCTGAAGATTTTTTTCAATACGCTTGAATTCATTCAGCCTTACAGTTGCATCTTCCAGTTCTTTTTTTAACGAATCATTTTCTTTTTGAAGCGATTCGAATTCATCGGCAAGCTTATCGAGGAATGCCTGAACCTCATCTTTGTCGTACCCTCTTAAAGCTTTATTGAACTCCTGCTTTTTAATACTAATGGGGGAAACCTTCATAGGTTCTCCTTCCAACTTTTTGAATAATCTCTTTCACCGAATATGCCGGAACCAATCCTTAACATCGTGGCGCCTTCTTCAAGTGCTATATCATAGTCGGACGTCATTCCCATGGATAATTCTTTTAAATTAAAGCCTTCCGTATTTAATCGATCCTTTATTTTACGCAACCGGCCAAAACTATTCCTGATTAAATTATCGTCATTTGTTAAAGGAGCAATTGTCATCAAGCCAATCAATTCTATATTAGGAAAATCTTTACAATATAAAGCCAGGTCTCTTATTTCACTGTATTCAGCCAAACCGGATTTAGTCTCTTCGTTAGATGTATTAACTTCTAACAGAACTTTTTGAACTTTATTATTTTTACCGGCAAATTTATTTATTTCGGAAGCAATTAAAAGAGAATCTACCGAGTGAATAAAACCGGCGGAGTTTACTACAAACCTAACTTTGTTTCTCTGTAAATTTCCAATGAAGTGCCAGGTTATTTTATCCCCGAGTCTTTCAAATTTTATATCCAGCTCTTGTGCCCTGTTTTCGCCGAAATCTTTTATGCCAAGTTTAAAGGCTTCTTCAATCGGCTCTGTTCCGAAATTTTTGGAAACCGCAATAAGTTTTATTTCGGAAGGATCACGATTCAACTCGGAACACTTCTTTTCTATTTTTTCTCTTACAATCTTTAAATTTTCAGCTATCATAGTAAAATTAAGATTGTGAATTTATGGGTTTTCTTATCAATAATCAACGTTAATCGAAAGGATTACGGACACATCATACGACAAATTATAACCCTATTATAAATAAAAATATATCAATCGACAAAGATTTTTTAAAATATACCGATTATTATTATTAATTTTACAATGTAATTTATAAATATTTTATTGGGAAAAAATATGGGAAACAATCTTTTAGAAAATATTAAAGATAAAGCATCAAAAAGAAAAAGCACTATAGTTTTACCGGAATCGCATGACGAAAGAGTTTTAAGGGCAGCAGAAGCATTGACTAAAAATAAAATAGCTTCTGTTATTACATTAGGCGATGAAGAAAAAATCAGAAATAGCGCCGCTTCTTTAAATATCGATTTAACAGGCGTTAGAATAATAAACCCTGTTAAATCCGACAAGCTAAGCGACTTTGCAAATATCTATTTTAACTTAAGAAAGAAAAAAGGGATATCAATTGAAGAAGCAAGAGAAACCGTAAAACGCGATCTGTTTTTCGGTGCGATGATGGTTAAAGAAGGATTGGCCGGCGGAAGTGTCGCTGGTTCTACTGCTGCCACTGCCGATGTTTTAAGAGCAGGTATTCAATGCATCGGTATGCCGGAAGGTATTTCGATTGTATCCAGCTTTTTCCTTATGGTATTCCCGGAAAAAACTTACAGCTTTGCAGACTGCGCAGTGGTACCCGATCCGGATCCAAATCAATTAGCCGACATTGCAATTTCGACTGCTGCTAATCACGAAAAGCTAACCGGCGAAAAGCCGTATGTTGCTATGCTTTCGTTCTCTACCAAAGGAAGCGCCGAGCATGAATTAATTGATAAAGTGAAAAAAGCGTTGAATGCCGTAAAGAGTAAGCGACCGGATTTAACAGCAGACGGCGAAATGCAGTTTGATGCAGCTATTGTAGATTCGGTCGGAAGGAAAAAAGCTCCCGGCAGCGAAGTAGCCGGCAGGGCAAATGTTTTAATCTTTCCAAACCTGGATGCCGGAAACATAGGATACAAGATTGCGCAGCGTCTTGGTAAAGGCGAAGCAATTGGCCCGATTATACAAGGATTAAAAAAGCCGTTCTTCGATTTAAGCCGCGGCTGCAGTTGGGAAGATATTGTTAACACCGCTGCTATTGCCGTTTTGATGGGTTAAATTTATAAATGCTGGAACTTAACGAAGAAATAAAAAAGTTTATACGCGAACACAGCAGCTTATTCTGGTATATAAAAAAAATGCTAAGGAAAGAATAACCCTTGAACTGCTTGTGGAAACTATTTTGAATTATGGAAATCTTAATGATGTAAAAAAGTTATTTGAATTAATAGGTATGAAAAAAACTGCGGAAATATTTTTTGCCCAGACAAACAGAAAACGGTGTAATTATTTCCCTAAGGTAAAGAATTTTTTCACTTTATATTTTAACAGGCATGTACAAAGAAATATTAACTCAATCTCAAATTGAACTGCTTCCTTTTATTAAAAAATTTAAAAGGAATTTTTACCTGGTAGGCGGAACAGCCGTTGCATTGCAAATAGGTCACCGAAGGTCTATTGATTTTGATCTTTTTACAAATGAAGAAACTCTTGATTTGATTTCACTTAAAAAAAAGTATAAAGAAGTTGACCTAAAGAAACGCATAATATATGAAGCTTTCGATCAAATGCATTTGCAAGTTAAAGATGCTAAGGTTGCATTTTTTACTTATCCTTATAGAATTGAACCTGAACTTTCGTTTGAGAAAATTTGCAGGATGCCTAATCTTCTAGCGTTAAGTGCGATGAAAGTATTCGCTTTGGTAGGAAGAGCAAAATGGAAAGACTATGTAGATTTGAATTTTTTATTAAAATCATTTTTCAGTATCGAACAAATTACTAAAAAAGCCGAAGAAATATTCGGCGACTTATTTTCTTCAAAATTATTCAGACAGCTGCTTTCTTACTTTGAAGATATCGACTACAGTGAAGAAGTTGAATTTGTAGGGGAAGAAATTCCCAGGGAGGAAATAAAAAGTTTTTTAATTAGCTAAGCTACTCAAAAGTTTTAGAGTTAAGATTACATTGTAACTTTCAAGATTTTCCGAAACCTTCAAGGTCGCCTGTGGTTTTTACTCTGCTAACCTTGAAGGTTGCTTGATTTTTCAGGTTGTTCCGAAGGTTGCTGCTAAATTGCAACATGCGAAACACTTAACACGTTTTGATTCTCTTTCATTTGTTTCAGCATGTCTGTTGTTACCGGAACTTTCAACTTCATTGTGCAGCAGGCAACCACACCGCCGTCGAAAATTACATTTTCAATTTCTTCAATGTTTATATTCTCATCTCTTATAATACTCATAATTGATGCAAGCACTCCTGGCTTATCAAAATGTTTAACAACAAGCTGATAATGTGCATCGGGAATTTTCCCTTTGTTAACCCAGTGTGCAATAAGTCCGCTGCTTATAAAGTCTTTAATTATTCTTACGGTTTCCGCAGCAACTGCATTCTGCGCTTGTTCCGTTGATGCGCCGATATGATGGGTAATATACACATTAGGCAAATCCTGCAAAGGAGATTTTACTTCACCGGTTTTTTGTTCCGGTTCATTTTTGATTACATCCATTGCTACCCGTATGTTCTTTGTTTTAATAGCTTCAATAAGAGCGTCCTGATCAATTAAATCTGCGCGGGCAGTATTAATTAATAGTGAATTGGGCTTCATGTAGCCGAACATTTCTTTATTAAACAAACCCTTGGTTTGCGGAGTTGCCGGGAGATGGACCGTTACAATATCGCATAAAGGAAGAAGCTGGTTCATCTCTGAAAAATCTTTTATAGCAACTCCTTCTATCCTGGAAATATCTTTACCGTAAACATTCATTCCGAATGCCAGAGCTCTTTTGGCAACCTCTTTACCAATATTGCCTACACCGATTATTCCTAAGGTCTTTCCCATCAATCCTTCTGCTTTTGAATATTCTGCTTTGTTCCATATGCCGTTTCTAAAGTCGATTACATTATCGGGAATTCTTCTATCTAAAGAAATTATTAACCCCATAGTAAGTTCTGCAACCGCAATAGAATTCATGCCGGGACAGTTAGCTACATAAACACCTTTTTCGTTAGCAGCAGGAATATCTATATTATTTACTCCTGCACCTGCGCGGATGATAAGGTCAAGATTTTGGCTTCCCTTAATTGCAGCCGAATTAACTTTTGTAGATCTAACAACAAGGACATCTACATCTTTTGCTGCTTCGGGCAAATCATTTTCACCGAGCTTAGGCTGGTAATCTACATCAAGATCCAATTCCTTTAACTTTTCTATATAAAATACCGGGAACTTATCTGCTATTAATACTTTTACTTGCATTTTATCCTCCAAACTAATTTTTAATTAGTGATTTTAAAATAACTACTTTTTTTGAAGTAATCTTATAGAAATCATTAGAACGCGGATAACGCAGATTAAACTGATTGCCGCGGATTTTAAAATCCGTGTTAATCCGTTTTATCTGTGTCCCATTGATTATACCGGTTATATTTTTTAATAAAAAATTATTTCAGCATTGGAACATTTATCTTAAATTTTTTGACATTTCCAATTGCGCGTTCATAGCCTGCATCTGCATGACGTGCAATGCCCAAACCCGGATCATAAGTTAAAACTCTTTCTAATCTCTTTTCTGCTTCCTTTGTCCCATCGGCAACGATTACCATTCCTGCATGGATAGAATTTCCAATACCAACACCGCCGCCGTGGTGAACCGAAACCCAGCTAGCGCCGCCGATAGTATTCAGCAAAGCGTTTAGTACCGGCCAGTCTGCAATTGCATCGCTGCCGTCCTTCATTGCTTCTGTTTCCCGGTTTGGAGAAGCAACCGAGCCGCAGTCAAGGTGGTCTCTGCCGATAACAATGGGTGCGGTAATTTTTCCGGATGCGACAAGATCGTTAAATATTTTTCCCATCTTTGCACGTTCACCGTAACCAAGCCAGCAAATTCTGGAAGGCAGCCCCTGGAAGTGAACTTTCTTTTGCGCCATGTCTATCCAGTTGCAAAGCGATTCATTCTCCGGGAAAGTTTCTTTGACAGCACGATCGGTTACATAAATGTCTTCCGGGTTGCCGGAAAGCGCAGCCCATCTAAAAGGGCCTTTACCGTCGCAGAATAACGGACGTATAAATTCGGGAACAAAACCGGGGATATCAAAAGCATTTTCTACACCGTTGTCCTTTGCCTCGCCGCGGATGTTGTTGCCGTAATCAAAAGTAACGGCACCGAGTTTTTGTAATTCCAGCATCGCTTTAACATGAACTGAAATAGTATCCTTTGCCTTTTTTATATATTCTTTCGGATAGTTTTTCCTAAGTACTAATGCATCATCTAAACTCATTCCCATAGGTACATAACCGTTTAAAGTATCATGTGCGGATGTTTGATCTGTAAGTATATCCGGTACAATTCCTTTTTCAAGAATTTGCGGAAGAACTTCACCTGCATTTCCAACAAGTCCTACTGAGAGAGCTCTCTTTTCCTTCTTTGCATTAAGTACAAGGTCTAAGGCTTCATTAAGGTTTTCCGAGATAACATCAATATAACCGGTGTCTATTCTTTTTTGAATTCTTTTTTTATCAACTTCAATTCCTAAAAAGGCAGCACCGTTCATAGTAGCGGCTAAAGGCTGTGCACCGCCCATGCCGCCGAGTCCGGCGGTTAATAAAAATTTTCCGGACAAATTTGAACTAAAATATTTTCTTCCGCACTCAGCAAAAGTCTCATAAGTCCCTTGAAGAATTCCCTGAGTACCGATATAAATCCAGCTTCCAGCTGTCATTTGCCCGAACATAGTTAAGCCTAGTTTTTCAAGTCTTCTGAATTCATCCCAGTTTGCCCATTTGGGAACAAGCATTGCATTGGAAATAATTACCCGTGGTGCATCGGTATGAGTTCTGAAAACTGCAACCGGTTTACCGGATTGAACAAGAAGCGTTTCATCGTTTTCAAGATTTTTTAAAGATGAAATTATCGATTCATAACTTTCCCAATTTCGTGCGGCCTTGCCGCTTCCGCCGTAAACAATCAGCTCGGCGGGCTTCTCACCTACGTCAGCATCAAGGTTATTCATCAGCATGCGCATTGCTGCTTCCTGAATCCAGCCCTTGCATGTAAGCTTGCTTCCGTGCGGCGCTTTGATTTTTAGTTTACCTTCATCTGAAATCATGTCAGCCTCCTTAGCGGCTTTGCGCCTTAGCGGTGCGGAAAAAATTAACCGCAGAGATGCAAAGACGCAAAGAATTAATTTTTAAAATGTTCTTCTACGATATTTTCGTACTGCCTAAGCATAGAGCCGTAAAGCCATTTAGTTAAGAACCAGCTCTTTTGAATTTTCTTTTTTAAATATTTAATATTTTCTTCCAACTGGAATTTTAATTTTGTCCTTTCTTCCTTAGTAAGTTTTATTACATCGGAACTGCTGTTTAGCTTATCAAGAATGGAATTAAAAACTTTTATTTCCGAATAATATTTATTGTCCCCCTGTATTTGCTTTAGATTCTGCCCGCAAAAAGTCTTTAGTATTTTTCTTTCGTTTTTATCAAATTCAAAATTATAATTTGTGAATAGTTTCTTCATTTGTACCTGCATAAGTTTTGAGTGATAGTAATTTGTCTTTCATTGATTGGAACCCCGGCTTAATTACATTATATATATAGTAAAGCCTTTCTTTGTAAGGAATGAAAGCCGACTTCATTGAATTGATTGTAATCTTTTCCACATCTTCCAGGTTAAGATTGAAATGTTCTATGGCTACTATGAATTCTTTTGTTAATGTAGTATTGCTCATAAGCCTGTCATCTGTATTTAAAGTAACCCGGAATTTTTCTTTAAATAACATGCCGAAGGGATGGTTCTCAATTTTATCTACTGCGCCGGTATGAACATTACTAAGAAGACATATTTCAAGAGGAATTCGTTTATCCAGTACATACTGTGCAAGGTCTCCAAAGTTTGCAACATTACCTTGCTTATCGAATGCGATATCTTCCATAAGGTGAGTAGCATGGCCGATGCGGTGAGCGCCGCACCATTGTATAGCCTGCCAGATGGATTCCTTACCGAATGCTTCGCCTGCGTGGATAGTAATATTAAAATTAGCACGCTGAATAAACTGGAAAGCTTCAATATGTTTTTTAGGCGGGTAGCCGCCTTCTTCGCCGGCAAGATCGAAACCTACAACTCCCTGGTTGCGGAAGTTAACTGCAAGCTCCGCAATCTCTAGTGTGTTTTTCATATTACGCATGCCGCATAAAATTAATCCGTATCCAACACCAAAGTCCTTCTTGCCTTTTTCAAGTCCTTCCAGTACGGCAGAAACAATATCTTCGGGATACAACCCCTTATTGGTATGAAACACCGGTGCAAAGCGGGTTTCAACATAACAGACACCGTCGTTCTTCATATCTTCCATCATTTCGTATGCAGCGCGTTTAAGTCCCTCCCTTGTCTGCATTACTGCGCAAGTATGATCAAAGCCCTGCAGGTATTCAACAAGGTTACCTTTATTAGCGCCGCGGAAAAACCACTTACGCAGTTCTTCCGGATCTTTTGTGGGAAGTTTATTGTACTTTAAATCTTTTGCCAGTTCAATTATGGTTTGCGGCCTTAGTCCTCCGTCCAGGTGATCATGAAGGAGAACTTTAGGAACTGCTCTTATGATTTGTTCGGTAGTCAAAATTACCTCGCTTTTATGCCGAAAAATATTCTTTTAAATATGGAAAATCAATTTGGGATAGCAGGAACTTTGCCGGCATAATCCTTTGAAAAAGTATGTTTAGTAACAATAGCCGGGAGTGAACCTTATATTATCCTAATTCAACACTCATCTCAGTCTAATATGAGTCGCTTCCAGGTCGCTTTAATTGAAGATTTGAAGCGATTAAGTAGCGACTCATACATGTGTTGGATAGTAAGGGTTTTATTCTGTAGTTACACTGGAAGGCACAAATTACCGTAGGACAGCACACAAAACTCCGAATTGCATTTCAGTTGAATTGAAAAATTGATGTACGCTCTTGTAGATCCTCTACGAGGATCTGCTTTCATTTTCCTTTTTGTCTTTACAATAATTTACCGTCTAGGACGGCAGGATATGCGGGTGAAGTATATCTTTTGTAAAGCAAGTTTAGAGATTACCGAAATGGTTCATACGTGAATTCTTATGTCACCCTTTCAGGGTTTGGGGGGGCTGTATTAAATCAATTAAATACCGGGACGTTGTCCCGGTCTGTAGTATGAAACCCCTTCGGGGTAAAAATAAATTTTGTATA
>JBJKSH010000193.1:0-6108 GCA_046704255.1 Ignavibacteriaceae bacterium
CCATCCGGGAAATATAGTGTAACATGGAGCGGTAAAAACCGGGAAGGTGAAATAATGTCAAATGGTATTTATCTCTATCAATTGAAGACTAAATATGCGAGCCTTACTAAAAAGATGCTCCTCTTAAGATAATGTTACAAAGCTTGCTTTTGGGATTGAATACTTGATTGTTGTTGTTGGATTAACCGATTAGAGTAGTTTTGCAAAAGAGAAAATGTCTTTGGTATTTTAGATTTCACATTGTTCTTAATCCTCGTTACACAGTGTCTGTATAGGCATCTATAAAGTAAACTGCATTGAGATTGCTTTCTGTGCTTATTACCTTGTGGCAGAGTATTTTGCCAAAACCAACCGCTTGTTTGTGAATGCCCCGGGTTAGCAAACATTAAGAGTGAAATAACCAGAGAAATGAAATACACAAATAATCTTCGTACATCCATTTCTTGTAACTATGAAATACAATATATAATTTATTACATGTAAATATCAAACTAATTTTTTATATAACTCATAAAATATAAACAATATGGTATAACAAAATATTATTTTAAATCTTCTTAAAAGGAATTCATAATGCAAAAACAAAAAATACACAACACAGGCCTTGAACCAACAAGAATTGTTTACGGCTGCATGAACTTAGGCAACAACCGCAACCGTTCTGAGCTTACTGAAGAAGAAATGAAACGCGAAGCAGTTAAATCAATAAACGCTGCATTGGAACAAGGAATAAATATTTTTGATCATGCTGATATTTACGGACGCGGAAAATCCGAGGAAATGTTTTCAGAAATATGGGAAATACATCCTGATCTTCGAAGTGATATAATCATACAGTCAAAGTGCGGTATTCGCTTTGCAGATGATCCGGCAGCCGGTAATCCGCATAGATTCGATTTTAGTTATAATCATATTGTGAATTCGGTGGAAGGCAGTTTGAAAAGACTCAAGACAGATTACCTGGATATACTTCTTCTTCACCGTCCCGATCCTCTTGCAGAACCGGAAGAAGCTGCTAAAGCTTTTGATCATCTGCATCAAAGCGGAAAAGTGAAGTACTTTGGCGTAAGCAACCACACCGGTTACCAAATAGATTTGCTAAAGAAAAATGTGACTCAGCCTTTAGTAGTAAACCAACTTGAAATAAATTTAATCCATTCGGATTTAATTAACGCAGGGGTAATAACAAATCAAAGAATGCCTGCATCTTTTATAAGAGGCGAAGGTACACTTGATTATTGTAGGTTAAATGATATAACCGTGCAGGCATGGTCTCCGCTTGCATTAGGCGAATTTAAAAATAGTGAAAATCTGTTAAAAATAATTTCGGAAACGGCAAAAGATAAAAATGTATCGAACGAAGCAATTGTAACAGCGTGGCTGTTAAAGCATCCGGCAAAAATTCAACCGGTAATAGGAACACGCAGGCCGGAACGCATCGCAGCAATTTGTCGTGCCGATTCAATTGAACTTACTCGAGAAGAATGGTTTAAATTATTTATTGCGGCAAGAGGCGAAGACCTTCCTTAGAAAAATTAAAAATTATATCTCGGCAAAAATAATTTTTAAAGGATTAAAATATTTGATAAAAGATAATTTGGATTCTTAATTCAGATGTTTAATTGTTCTTCATTCTTCATTGAAATTGAATGAAGGACAAATGAATTAAGAATACTTGAATTTTAATAATGAATATGAAAAATTCAAATATTCTTAGCTAGTTTTTTACGATTGATATTCCGTCAAATAAAGTTCCGTAGGATACTGTATCTGTTTTTTCAGGTTCTGCTGCAACTACAACGGGATTAACCGATTGCAATGATATTTTAAGTGAATCAGTCGGCTGCATATTAAGATGAATTGTTTTTGAAAACAAAGCCCAGCTAGTTGTATCAGCATTTACTTGAACAGAATATATAATAGAACCTTTTCTTATTTGCCTTATGAATACTACTCCGTAAAACATCCGTTCAAAATTCTTTTCCCAAAAAGAAAGTGTATAATTTGAACTGCCGGATTGACCGGTAACAATTGTGCTTGCCAATCCTCCCAAATATATAGGCCCTCCCTGGAAAAGCTGTAAAGACCAATTACCTTCGCCCGGCGCACCACCCTGAACAACTTTAGCAAATGCGGTATCAAATATTGTCCACCCGGATAAAGAAGGCTCGCCGTTAAATTCAAAACTGGGATTGCTTATTAAGTTAACTCCGGTGCTTCCCCAGGTAACCGTTATATCAATTGAACCGTTGGACGGAACAAGAGTAAGACTGACCGGGGTTGTTACTCCAGCATATACTTCCACATTTGATGAACCCGTATACTTTAACGTATCCATATTATAAGCATTCACCTGGAGATGCCAAAGGCCTGCCGGTACATTATTAAATCTGCCGGTTGCGGTGTCGCCGGCTATTATAAAGTTAGTAAATAAAGTATCGTATCTTTCCCTCGAAAGAATTCCTTCAATTCTTGTAATCCCGCTTGCAGCGGTTTTCATTGATAAGCCGATTGAAACATCTGAAGTATTTTTTTGAAGGGGGATACCGGTTAGATTTTCATTATTACAGGAAATAAATGAAAATGTTAAAATTAAAACTGCCGTAAATAACAAACCTTTCATAGCTAGCTCCTACTAAACCCGCACAAATAATCATTAATTTTAATGTAAAAATTTATATCTATAATTTCAATAACAATTTCTGGGGTAAAGGCGGGATTCACTTTTAAATCTTTTTTCTTTAGCCGTAATTTTTTTATTTTAGCCGCAAATAAAATTTATTGTATGGAGCTTTAACATGGCAAGCAAATCAGATTTTTTAAAAGACGTAATTAAGCATATAGATATAAAAGAGTTGAACGTAATTTCTTTGGTTGATGCGATGGAAAAGATGGCTTTTTCAGCACGTGATTTAAACAGAGCCTCAAGAATTTACGATAAAATGCTTCGCGATAAAAACTGTACTATTATTCTTACACTTGCCGGAAGCATATTCAGTGCAGGCTTAAAAAGAGTTGTTTACGATCTGGTTATGAATAATATGGTGGACGCAATTGTTTCTACAGGTGCACTTATGGTTGACCAGGACTTTTTCGAATCGTTAGGATTCAAACATTACATCGGCACGCCTTTCAGTGATGATAATCTTTTAAGAGAGTTACATATCGATAGAATTTACGATACTTATATTGATGAAGATGAATTAAGAGTTTGCGATGAAACTACTGCAGCAATCTTCAACGGCCTTGAACCTAAGCCTTATTCCTCCCGTGAGCTTTTAAGAGAGTTCGGGAAGTATCTTGATGAAAACGGCGGTCCTAAAGTTGAAGACTCAATTATATATGCTGCTTATAAAATGAATGTTCCTATTTTTGTTCCGGCTTTCTCGGATTGCTCCGCCGGTTTCGGTTTTGTAATGCATCAGACTAAAAATCCCGATAAGCATGCCTCAATTGATTCTGCAAAAGATTTTTTGGAATTAACCAAAATAAAATTAAACTCAAAAGAAACCGGTATTTTTATGATTGGCGGCGGCGTTCCAAAAAACTTTACACAGGATATTGTTGTAGCTGCAGATATTTTGCAAGAAGATGTACCGATGCATAAATACGCAGTTCAAATTACTGTTGCGGATGTAAGAGACGGTGCACTTTCAAGTTCTACTTTAAAGGAAGCAAGCTCGTGGGGGAAGGTTGAAACCACATTCGAGCAGATGGTTTATTCCGAAGCTACTATTGCAATGCCTCTTGTTGCAGGATACGCTTATCATAAAGGCGCCTGGAAGGAAAGAAAACCAAGAGAACTGCAGAATATTTTTAGTGACGAAAAGGTAAAGTCCTAAAATACGGAAACTCAATACCGGGTCGAATGCTCAATTCTCATCAAGTGCTAAATGCAAGAATCGGAAGAATTAGGATTTTAGGAGCAGCTTACTTCAAGAATATATCCGCAGTGAAAATTATTAACCTTAAGTAGTCATTCCTTTTTCTCTAATTCCTTTTACTTTTCTTTGAAGTGTTCTTTCGCTTATGCCTAAAATTGCGGCAGCTTTTTGAATATTGTAGTTTGTATAATTAAGGACGGATTTTATATGTTCTTTTACAGCTTCATCAATTGAAACCAATTTTACGTTGTTGTCTTTGTCTAGCTCAACTTCCGGCTGATACGGCAGTTCAAGCTCCGAAATAAATTTTTTTGATTTTGTTTTGGCTGCTGCATTAAAAACTAAATTCTCCAGTTCCCTGATATTCCCGGGGAATTTATATTTCTTTAATAAATTTTTTGCAGCAGGTGTAAAACCGGAAATTTCTTTTTTATAAATAATACTGCTTGTTTTTAAAAAATAATGTGCAAGTAAGACTACATCTTCACCTCTATCTCTTAACGGGGGCAATTGTATTAAGCCCCTATTAAGCCTGTAAAACAAGTCCGCCCTGAATTCTTTTTCCTCTACGGCTTCCATTAAGTTTTTATTAGTAGCTGCAATTATTCTAATATCAAGTTGAATAGGTTTCGGGTTTCCTAACCTGGAAATCTGATTATATTGAATTGTTCGTAGCAGCTTACCCTGCAGTTCTTTAGGCAATTCACCTATTTCATCAAGAAAAATAGTGCCGCCGTTAGCTTCTTCAAAAAATCCTTTTTTACTAATTTCAGCTCCCGTAAAAGCTCCTTTCTCGTGGCCGAATAATTCACTTTCAAAAAGTGTAGGTGTAATTGAAGCAAGATTAACGGCAACAAAAGGATAATCTCTTCTTGGAGAAAGCTGATGAATTTTTCTGGCGATAAGATCTTTACCCGTACCGGTTTCGCCTGTAATAAGAACCATTTCGTTTGTCGGAGCAAAAATTTCCACAAGTTCCAAAACTTTATACATTAAAGGAGAAGAAGTAATTATATCCGAAAAATAAGTTTTCCTGGAAGTATTTTTAGAATGCAATGCCCGGTGAGAATTTAATTCCATTTCAAGAATTCTCTGGTCCAAGGCTCTTTTAATGGACAGAAGCAGCCTGTCAACATCTGTCGGCTTTGTTATAAATTCGTAAGCGCCAAGTTTAACGGCTCTTAACGCAATATCAATCTCGTCAACGGCAGTAACAATAATTACCGGTATTCCGGGGTGTGCCTGGTTTATTTCTTCAAGTAAATCCAATCCGTTTATTTTAGGCATGTAAACATCAAGCAGAATAATATCTACCTGGTTTTCTTTAAGAATATTAAGAACTTTTTCCGGGTATTGTTCGGTAATAATTTTTTTATAACCTTCCTCTTGAAGCAAACTATTCATAAGCTCAAGGTACGAAGGCTCATCATCTACTATTAATAGGGTAATTTCGCGCATCCGGAAGTACTTTTTTTAATAAATTTTATATTTAAATATAAATAATTTTAATAAAAACTATCCGGTATATTCATTTTAATAAAACGCTTTTTTAATAAAATATTTTAAGAAGGCCTGCCGATATTTGATGAATTAATGTTTCTTCCTTCCTTTATACCGCAAGCAATTTAACCGTCTTTTTGTTATTTTAGTAATAAACATGAATAGAAAAAAAATAAGGTTATTATTATGGCTGCTAATTTAGATATGATAAAAAAAGTTTATGCTGAATATAAAAGCAAACTAGAAGATATAAGGAAGGTTCTAAACAGACCTTTAACTTATGCAGAAAAAATACTTTATACTCACCTAAGAGAAAATCCTTCCGCAGAATTAAAAAGAGGGAAGGATTATGCGGAGTTATCCCCCGACCGTGTTGCAATGCAGGATGCAACTGCACAGATGGCGCTTCTGCAGTTTATGTCTGCCGGAAGAAAAACCACAGCCGTTCCGTCAACCGTGCATTGCGATCATCTAATCCAGGCGCAAGTTGGAGCAAAAGATGATCTTTTAAGGGCTACCTCCGAAAACAAGGAGGTTTATGATTTTCTGGAAAGTATATCCCGAAAATACGGAATAGGATTCTGGAAACCCGGCGCCGGAATTATTCATCAGGTTGTACTGGAAAATTATGCATTCCCGGGCGGTATGATGATTGGTACGGATTCTCATACTCCTAATGCAGGCGGGCTTGGTATGATTGCAATCGGAGTCGGCGGTGCCGATG
>JBJKSH010000194.1:0-4046 GCA_046704255.1 Ignavibacteriaceae bacterium
ATGTAACTTTTATACCCCTGAATGGATTTAATGAAATTATTTTTTCAATGTCTTTGAAACCTCTTACCAAAACCGGAACAGGAAATCCGAAAGACTTTTCAATTGCAACGGAAATTACGAGCGGCAATTCTTTAATTCTTATATCCGAATCCAAAACAACATTGCCTGACGCCAGTAATGTTTTAATATTTTTAAATCCGGCTTTATCTAAAACCTTTTTCAATTCAGCCATCGGTACTTTTTTGTTTCCGCCGACATTTATACCGCGAAGAAGAGCAACATATTTATACATTTTACATCAGATTATTTTCGAATAAAAATAATAAAACTTTGCATTTATTGGAAGTAAAAAAACAGATTTTCATTTTACTAAATAATAGAGATACTTGTCAAGTTGACAAATTAGAGAGAAAGCTATATCTTTGACATTATGAAAGCACTAACAGTAGGCGAAGTAAAAACTAATTTTTCGGAAATTCTATCCTTAGTTAAAAAAGGAGAAAAGGTAAAAATACTCTATGGCAAGTCAAAAAAGCCTGTTGCCATGCTTGTGCCGTTAGAAGATAAAAATACGCCTAGAGAAATAGGTATCTTAAACGGAAAAGCATCCTTTAAGATGAAAGGTAACGGAAAAATTACCGACAAAGAATTCCTTGGAATATGATCGTTTAAATCTTGCGTAATAACACATCAAATTTTACATCTCTTATTTAGCTTTTCATCTTAATTAGTATGTTAAGAACAGATAACAAATTATGGAACCAAGATTTGCAGTACTTACATTAGGTGTGGATAACCTGGAAAGAGCTTACAAATTTTACCACGAAGGTTTGGGTTTTCCCTCCAAAGGGATAGTCGGACAAGAATTTGAACATGGTGAAGTAGCTTTCTTCGAGATGAAAAACGGAATGACTCTGGCAATTTATTCAAGAAAGAATTTAGCATGGGATGCGGAAGTACCTTATACTCCTCCTTCCTTTTATGGAATTTTCAATTGCATACAATGTAAAAAACGAAGCGGAAGTTGATGCCGTAATGGAGCTTGCTAAAAGCGCAGGTGCAAAGATTACCAAATCAGCCCGAAAAGCATTTTGGGGAGGATACCACGGCTACTTTGCAGATCCGGACGGACACTTATGGGAAATATTGTGGAGCCCGCAACTACAGCCGAACAACTAATTTCTTAGCCTCAAGTCTCCTATTAACTATGGGTGCTGTTGATGATTTTGTTTGATAGTTCAAAAATTTTGTAAAGCTAAAGTTAATTGGTTGATTTTTTGTCTAAAAGTTTAAAAGTCATATTTGAATTTTATTATATGAATTTCAGGATAACATTATGCTGACCTTGTTGAAGGAAGATAAACTAGCCGTGGAAATTGCGGAATCAATTCAAAAAGGTAATCTTGCTGCACTTAAAAAAATTATAAATGATAATCCGGAATTAGTGCAAGCAAGGATTATAGATAGTAAAGGAGTCTCAAGAACACTTTTACATGTCGCGGCAGATTGGCCGGGACACTTTCCGAACGGCGCTGACACTGTGTCGATTTTAGTCTCTGCCGGAGCAGATGTAAATGCGGGAATTAAATCCCCTTCAAATGAATTTGCAGAAACGGCTTTACACTGGGCGGCAAGCAATGATGATGTTGCCGTGCTTAACGCCTTGCTTGATTGTGGCGCAGATATCGAATCTCCCGGAGCTGTCTTCACCGGCGGTACGCCTATGTCCGATGCCGTAGTATTCGGCCAATGGAATGCCGCACGTCAATTGTTAAAACGCGGGGCTAAAACTACAGTATGGCAGGCTGCAGCTCTTGGATTATTGAACAAAGTCCGGGAATTCGTCTCAGCAAACCCCCCGCTTTCGTCCGAAGAAATTACGAATGCATTTTGGCATGCATGTCATGGAGGACACCTTTCTGTTGTTGAATATCTTGTTGAATTTGGTGCAGACCTGAATTGGATTGGATATGATAAGAAAACGCCTCTGGATATTGCACGTTCATCTGGTTCAACCGAAGTGGTTCGGTGGTTGGATTACCATGGCGCTAAGTCTTCACGGAGTGCAGTATGATTAATAACAATAATAAACCCGCATTATACAAAGCAATAACAAGACGTATCCTTGAAGGTGAAGGAGATGCAAAAGCAGAAGAACGTCGTGCTGCATTCGATAACTCTATTGCTTCCGAACCTTTAAAACTTTTAGTAAACAAAGTTGCTTTACATCCTGCTAAAATTACAGATGAAGATATTAAAAAAGTTATTACTTCGGGTTTCAGCGAAGATAAAATATTTGATTTAATAATTTGTGCGGCCGTTGGTCAGGCCGCTAGGCAGTATGAATCCGCACTTAAAGCTTTATCGGAAGCACAAAATAAAATAGACAAGGATAAAGACGATGCGGCTTAATATTCTTAACAACGGTTACAAATTCGGGACAAAAATTTTGTTTAAAGTTATTCAAATTGCTTCGGGACATCCATTACCTGATGCAGCAAAAATAATTTTTTACCGTTCCGATTTTTACGGCAATCAAATGAAGCGGTTTACACATGAAACAATGCGTGGAAGTTCCGAATGGACGGTTGCAGAACGCGAGTTGATGGCTGCATTTATTTCCAAATTAAATGAATGCGAATTTTGCATTGGTGCGCATACTGCAACTTCCTCAATTGCATATAAAGATAAAACAAAAGTTGATGCAGTACTTAACAATTTGGAAACAGCACCAATTGAAGAACAGCTTAGAGCAACATTAGGAATGCTTCGGAAGCTGACTCAAGAACATTCTGTAGATACCGGCGATATGAATAAATTGCTACAGGCCGGAGTTTCGTATGATCAGATTGAGGATGCACTTGCCGTTTGTTTTGCATTTAATGTAACAAACCGGCTTGCAGATGCGTTCGGATTTTTTGTACCGGATACAAAAGCATTTGCAGCAGGAGCTAAATATTTACTTAAAAGAGGATATAGTTAAGATAGATGATAAGATTATTAATCATAATGAAATCTGCATTTGGCTATTAGAATTTCATCGTTCTTAACTTGGTAAATTAATCTATGTTCTACGGTAATTCTTCTTGACCAAAATCCTTTATATTTAAATTTTAACGGCTCAGGTTTTCCTAACCCGGAATAAGGATTCCTTGAAATATCTTTTAACAAATCATTAATCTTGTCTAGAATTTTTCTATCTGTTTTTTGCCAAAACAAATAATCCTCCCATGATTCATCAACAAAAATAAACTTCATTATTCAACTAAGTCTTTTTGAAAAGATGAACCTTTTTTCAGCTTTTCTATTGCCGAATCTAATCTTTTCTCATTAATTTTAGAAGATAATTCATGTTTTGTAGAGTTGAGAGAGTTATATTCATCCAAAGACATAATTACTACACCATTATCATTTCCTCTATTTATAACAAGTGTCTCAAAGTTTTTAGAGACGGTATCCAAATATTTTTTGATATCTTTACGGAAACTTGAAATTGTTGTTGTTAACATATATTTCCTTTCGTGTATATATACACATATAAATATAATGAAATATGATTGGAATTTCTATTCACACAACAGTAATGTTTATAACTGATTTTAATAGGAATTTATTAAATTATATAAATTCCAGTTTGAAGTACAATAAATCTATAGCGAGATTCATGTAACGTAAAGCAAATCGATGAAATTAGATTAATTATATCTTCAACAACAAAAAAGGTATATTATGGAATATACAAACCTTGGTAAGTCGGGACTTAAGGTCTCACGAATATGCTTAGGATGCATGAGCTTCGGAAGTTCTGAATTTAGAAAGTGGCATTTGAATGAAGAACAGAGCCGTCCGTTTTTTAAAAAAGCAATTGAAGCCGGAATAAATTTTTTTGATACTGCCAACATGTACTCAAACGGTATTAGCGAAGAAATTACAGGCAGAGCACTGCGTGAATTTGCAAAGCGAGAAGAAGTTGTAATTGCAACCAAAGTATTTTTCCCCATGCGTAAAGATGTAAACGGAGGCGGACTTTCCCGAAAAGAAATTTT
>JBJKSH010000195.1:0-4684 GCA_046704255.1 Ignavibacteriaceae bacterium
TCGATGTAGAGGCCACGGCTTTTACGTCTAAATATCATACCGATCCCGGAGCTGCAAGGGATACCACGGGACTGTATCAGTTTGGCGGAGTTTACTGGGCGAACGAAGCTCCTCTCGGTTTTACTCCCGATCCTTCGACAGCTATCGGCGGTATGAGAATGAGCGTAGGTTTCAGCAACTCAAGAGACACAAGCGTTGTTTCTAACTATAATATTAAATTCAAACTGCAGAGCCAGATAGATAAGTACAACGAAGTAAGTACCGGTGCCGAATTCCACTACACCGATAACAACGTAAATTCCGGTTCGGTTGATATATATTTGCCGAACGGCAGATACACTTCGCACTGGCACACGTTCCCCATCGGGGCGGCTTTGTGGGCACAGGATAAATTGGAATTCGAGGGTATGATCGCAACACTCGGTTTAAGACTCGATTATTCCGATCCCAACGGATACTGGTATGATTTCAGCAGTTATCCGAAGGCATTCGAAGCGGCGGCTACGCCGATTAATTTCGATACGATGCTGACGCGGGTAAAAGCAATAAAGCAGCTTGATTTAAGTCCGAGGCTTGCGATCTCTTTCCCGATTACCGACAACAGCAAGCTGTATTTTAACTACGGACACTTCAGGCAGATGCCTACTCCCAGCGATCTTTACCTTATAAGAAGGTTCTCGGACAACAACGCGGTTAATTATGTGTCCGATCCCAACATACCGCTTGAGAAAACGGTTGCCTACGAGCTCGGTTACGAGCAGAACATTGCCAACCAATTGCTTGTAAGAGTAGCCGGCTATTACAAAGACAATTCGCTGCAGGCAAACACGGTTAATTATCAAAGCAGCGACAACAAAGTTAATTACAATATAATAGAGCCTAACAACTACAGCGATACGCGTGGTTTTGAAATAACGCTTTCAAAGAACAGAGGAAGATGGCTTCAGGGTTTCATCAACTATACTTATGATGTAAGCACGTCCGGTAACTTCGGATTCGGAACGTATATCCAGAACCCGGCGGAACAAAAAAGTTACGAAGCAACTACCACTAATTATTAACACATTTATTTTAACAGTTAATTTCATTTATTCCTCTATCTCAGGTTTCTTTTTATTAATCATTAATGGCAAAAGTTAATTTTAATCCCCAGAAAATTTGCCTCGGATCAAGAAAAGTTGAATAAGTTAAATTGGGCATATCTATATAAGCTTTATCTTTAATCCATTGATCTCTTTGTGCAGGTGCTGCTTTTTGAATTTCATCCCAGGAATGATAGTCACCCTTTCTATAATCACCGGGCCTGTCATTTCCCGGAATATTAACATATCCGAATGCAGGAGTAACAATTCCTGCAGGAAGATGAAGGGATTTCATGTAAGCAGTATAATCATTACCATCATAAAAACCGTATCTGCCAGGAGACAGGTATTTGTAATTAAATAGATTCGTTACATCGCAGAAAAATTGAAGATCGACACCGAAAAGATTTAACATTTTAGTAACCCTCAGATCAACATTCCAGTAATCTCTCCATTGCACATTATTGGATATTCCGGGAATTGTAACGCCGCCAGACCAAGTAGACCATTGACCGGAAGTCCATGAAGCAATAAAGCTAAACCTCCAATCACCAAGAACATGATATCCGCCTAGAACCGGCCCATAGTCGGGCGGAGTAAAGAAATCCAGGTTGGCTCTGGCATACGGCCTTGGCAGCGGCTTTGATTGGTAATAAGAGGTAGTCGTAGCTTCATATCTTTTCTGTTCGGCAGGATTTTGATAATATGTACCGAAGGCAAAATTACCGTTGGTATTTACCATGTAAGTATAATTTATAAAACCTTGAACCCAGCTGCCCCGGTTTTTTGTTATAGTTAATTCGACGCCGCGCGTATCGCTATAATTATTAGGCTCTACAATATAATAATTAATTTTATTATCGCTGCTTACGTAATTTACGGCAGTATCCTGCAGAGAATTATCTCTGTAATATCCTGCAAGCCTAATAAGAAATTGATCGAGCAAATTTTGTTCGAAACCAAGTTCATAAGCAACTGTTTTTTCAAGAGGGATGTTTGGGTCGGAGATACGTGAAACGGCATTATTATCGGAGAATCTTCTAATAAGATACAAAGCATCCGGGATAGGCATTTGCCTAAAATGACCGTAGTTAAAGTATAACTTGCTGTCGGTTGAAATAGGGAATGATATTGCCAGCCTTGGGCTTAGGTCTAGCTGTTTTACCGTTTTAATTCGCGTTAAAACATTATCAAAATTAACAGGAGATGCCGCAGAAGCAAAAGCAGAGGGATAATTGCCAAAGCTGTACCAATAGCCGTTAGGGTCGGAGTAATCTAGCCTAAGCCCGAGGGTAGCAATCATACCTTCGAATTCCAATTTATCCTGCGCCCACAATGCAGCACCGATCGGAAAAGTATGCCAGTGAGAGGTAAATCTACCGTTAGGTAAATAAACATCTACTGAACCGGAATTAACGTTATTATCCGTATAATTAAATTCCGCTCCGGCACTAACTTCATTAAACTTATTAATCTGGTTTTGCAATTTAAATTTTAAACTGTAATTGGAAACAACACTTGTATCTCTTGAATTACTGAATCCCACACTCATTCTCATTCCTTCAATTGAATTGGAAGGGGTTGTAAGAAATCCATAAGGAGCTTCATCAGCCCAATAAGAATTGCCGAATAAAACAAGGCCTGCCGTATTTCTAGCCAGCCCGGGATCAGTGTGGTACATTGAAGTAAATGCTGTGGCTTCAACATCAAAATAAGCCGTAGGACTTAACACCTGAGTATATTTACCTCCATATGAATAATAGTTTACCCTTGTTGGGGCCCAATAATCATCAGAAAATATTCTGGCATCAATATAACTTACTTCACTTAAAGCACCCCCTATACCGCTTGAAGTAGAAAACCAACCGGGTCCCCCGGTGTTATTGCTGTTGGTTCCTACGGTGCGGGCAAGTAATCCCTGCAGCATTAACTTCTTTCCCTTACCTAAATCGGATGTCAATTTTAATTGACCGGTATAACTATTAACACCTTGAGTAGCAAGAGGTATCATGTATTCGGTTTGAGTGTTTCTATAGGAGGCAAAAAACCTTAGGCCGCCTAATTCTTTTCCAATAACCGGAACCGGGCCGCCTAAACTCATATCTAAAACATAATCCGGATTTGTTATATTAGTATTTTTTCTATGCTGCCAAAGAAAAAGTTTTTGAGCAGCAAGAGGAGTTAAACCGGCATAAGGATCACTTGAACCCTGGTTCTTATATTTTGCATTCTGCCATGCTATCCACCCCGGCCATTGTGGGTATTGAGATTGGGTATAAGCATCCCAATAGGGTTTTCCCGTAGCAGGATTGACGGCTGCTGTACCATACATTGCAACCCCGGGTTCAACATACGGTCTTATCCAGTAGGAATAAGGAGAATTAGGGGATATTCCGAAATGTTTTTGAGTAGCAGGGCTAATTTGAGCAATAACACTAATACTGTATCTGTCTCTTCCTCCCTCTTTAGTAACAACATTAACAAGTCCTGCGCGTATATTTCCGTATTCGGCGCCAAAGCCGCCGGTATTAACCTGTATTTCTTGAATGGATGTGTAGCTTATGCCGGTAAACGGATTATTAGTTCTGTAATCCCTCATCATCTGCCCGTTTACCATTAGTCCGGTTTGGTTCATTCCGCCGCCTCTTACATCAAATCCGTTCTGAATACCGGCTTGAAGTCCGATTACAGACGATACGCTGGTAACCGGTAAATTGGCAATTTCCTGAGCATTTAAATTAGCCCGGCTTCCGGCAACATCAGGCTGCACAATTGGGGTTTGAGCAACAACTACAACTTCCTGGGTTTGGATGCTTTTAGGTTCAAGGCTTACATCTATGTTTGTAGTTTGATCAATGTTAACCCTTACATCTTCAATTTCCACCGTAGCATATCCAACCATAGAAACTTTAAGCTTGTAGGTTCCGGGAGGTATGTTAAGAATGACATAATAACCGTCAATATTTGATGCAGCTCCCACAGTAGTCCCCTCAATAACCACATTTGCGCCAATCAAAGGTTCGTTAGTTTTGGAATCTTTTATTGTACCGGAAATTTTCCCGGATGCTGCCAGAGAAATGTCTATTAATATAAAAGTAGTTAGGAAGATAGTCAGTAACAACGACCTCATATATTTACTCTCCTTTATTCGTCAAAATGACTTTTAATATACTTGCCAGGACGCTATTAAAATAATTTATAATTTAATCTATGAATCGAATTCAAAAATTAATTCCAAAAATTAACTATTTAATTTGAACTTAAAAATCAAGTATTATTTTTGTTGATTAATTCTTTTTGCAGTATGCTCAACCAGATTAAATTCTAAATAATTTTTCGAAAAAGGTAACCTTCTTACTATCATCTATTATTTTATTACGGTAACTTTTAGCAGATAGGATATAGTACAAATAGTAAAAAGTTCGCCCGGACCTTTAACACTGTTCAATATAATAAAGAGCTTTGGGTATATATTATAATACCGGTTATATTTATTTGTAATACAAATCTTTATTTTTTTTATAACAATAGCAAGTGATAAATAAAATAATTTTAAAAATATTTTTTCCTTGCCTATAAAATTTTAAATTAAGATATTGCGT
>JBJKSH010000196.1:0-19026 GCA_046704255.1 Ignavibacteriaceae bacterium
ATGTAGTTAAAAGACAGGTTACCAACGGTCTTAAGGACGTTTCCGTTGAGGAGCTTGGTAAAATAATTATTGCTTACGAACCTGTTTGGGCAATAGGTACAGGCAAAACAGCTACTCCTGCTCAAGCAGAGGAAGTTCATGCATATATAAGAGAATTGATTGCAGGGCTTTATAACGCCGAAGCCGCAGATAATTTAGTAATTCAATACGGCGGAAGTGTAAAACCGGATAATACTGCCGAACTGCTTTCCCAAAATGATATTGACGGAGCGCTCGTTGGCGGCGCATGCCTAAAGGCAGACTCGTTTATAAGCATAATCAAATCAGCGTAACATACTATAATTAAAGAGCTTAATTAGGGCAGCTATTTGAAATTAATACAATGGCTGCCTTAAAATTTACATTGATTTCCCTCCCTTTCTTTAGTATATTTGTCGGTTTAATTTTAATAAATAGGACGCTTTAACCGGATGGGCTTCTCCAGATATATTTCTGCTGCTTTTCTTATCTTTATTTTGTTTTTCACCCAATCCGCAAATTGCCAAATTGTCTTTAAGGAATTACCCGGCTACCATATTAAAGAATCGGATTCTTTATTTTTCAATATAACACAAACAAGATATATTATTCCGCTCGACGGAACGTGGGATGTTTATTTTCCCGGTGATAAAAACAAGAATAAGGTTCAGGTAACTGTTCCGTCAATTTTTAAAGGAAGCGGCGAACTGGTTTTTGAAAAAGAATTTTCTCTTACAAAAGAACAGGTGTTTGATCATAAATTAAAACTTGTGTTCCTCGGTATAAATTATACGGCGGATATTTCCGTGAACGGGGTTAGTATTTACAGGCATCCCGGCGGCGATTTCCCTTTTAAGTTTGATTTACCAAGGGATATTTTATATGATAATAAACCTAATACCCTTTCCGTTAAACTTTATTATAAATTGGACTCAAGAGATACAATACCTTTAAAGCAGCGTTTCCTTTTTCCCCAAAGTTTCGGCGGAATATTAAGAGATGTTTATATTAGAGTTATGCCGGCTGTTTCAATTTCCAATTTGAATGTTGACTGCAGCTATAATCCTAAAACGAATAATGCAAAAATAAATCTCTATACAAAAATTGACGATAGAGAGCAGAAAAAAAGCGACACAACAAAAATTCCCGCACAGTTTTCCTTCCGGGTTAATTTAATCTCTCCGGCAGGTAAAGTAGAAAAATTATTTCAGGGTAATCAGTTTAAACTAGAACCTAACGGAGAAAAGTCCATATCTGAAAATTTCGAATTAAATTCGCCTGCAGTTTGGGCACCTTCTAATCCGCAATCTTATTTAGTTGATGTTGAAATACTTTCCGGCAATAATATTATAGATAAAACACTTCGTTCTCTTGCGGTTTATCAATTTAAAGCTTCCAGAGATTCTCTTACTCTTAACGGAAAAATGTTTATGATGAAGGGAGTTACATACATTCCATCATTTACAGATTACGGGAATCTTGCAACTTACGGCCGAATGGAAGATGATATAAAAATGATAAAGGATATGGGATTCAACTGCGTTAGGTTTGCCAAAGCGGTTCCGCACCCTTATTACCTTGAGCTGTGTGAAAAATACGGTTTGCTTGCATTTATAGAAATGCCTCTTAATTCCGTGCCGGATCAGCTTGCGGAGGAATATAATTTTATTGACCGCTGTAAAAACTATTTAGCAGGTTACATAAATTATTACAAGCAATATTCCGCTGTTGCCGCCATAGGTCTCGGCAGTTCATACCTTCCGGGTTCGGAGGCACAGATAGCATTTATAAAAACTTTAGCTGCAATAGTAAAAAACTCATCCGAAAAATTAACTTATGCCTCGTTTTCCGGTATGGACTTAAAGCCAATTTCCGGCGTAGATCTTTACGGCGTAGAGCTTTTTGATAAGGATATAAATAATTTGAATGCCGGTTTTAAAGATGCGCAGTCTGCAGTAGGTATGGGTAAAGTTTTTATAAGTGCGGCTACTTATGTTGTTAATACCGGAAATTCAAACGGATATTTAAACAAACATACTTTTGAAGCACAGGCAAAATATTTTGAAAACCTGATGGATTATTCAAGCTCAAATCCGCTTTCCGGTTACTTTATTAATACTATGTTCGATTACAGGGGTGATTATGCATCCCTGGTAGCAGGCTACAATAGGGATAATTTATATAGAATTGGAATTTGCGGCGAAGATAGAAGTACAAACAGGCTGGCTTATAAAGTTATCTATTCAAAACTTAACAATACGGAAAAAGTAACTATACCAATAGGCAGCCGTAAAGATGACTCACCAATGATATTTATTATTGCCGGTTTGGTACTTGCAATAATAATGGGTGTGCTGGTTAATTCAGGAAGAAAATTTAGGGAAGACAGTTCACGGGCGCTCTTAAGACCGTATAATTTTTTTGCTGATGTTCGGGATCAAAGAATAATGTCCGGATACCATTCCACGGTGCTTGCTTTAATAATTGCCGCCGTTTCTGCTTTATTATTAAGTAATTTATTGTTTTATGTAAGAGAAAGCGTCGTATTTGAAAAGGTAATTTTATCTTTCGGAAGCCCCGGCATAATGAAAATTTTCAGCTACCTTTCATGGCATCCGGCTTCTGCAATATTGTGGCTTACTTTTGTTATTATTGCAGCTTTGGTACTGCTTACTTTTTTTATAAAAGCAGCATCATTTTTCGTAAGAAACAAAATCTTTTTGGCAAGTTCTTATTTTACGGTAATCTGGTCATTTCTTCCGCTGGTTCTTTTAATACCGGTAGGAATAATTTTGTACCGTGCTCTTAATGGGGATATAATAAATATTTATATATACATATTACTTGTACTTTTCTTAATCTGGATTTTTTACAGGTTAATAAAAGGTGTATATGTTATTTTTGATGTTAACCCCGGCAGTGTTTACTTCTACGGCATTCTCATCATTTTAATTATTGTGGGTGGTATTTTATTAGTTTACCAAATGAAAAGCTCTGTAATAGATTATCTCCAGATTACTTTCAAACAATATAATATTCTCGGGTAAGCGTAAAAATTGTATTTATCAAGGTTGGAAATATTAGGATTCAAATCCTTTGCGTTAAGGACGATAATTAATTTCAACAAAGGAGTTACGTCCATAGTTGGCCCCAACGGCTGCGGTAAAACCAATATTGTTGATGCAATAAGATGGTGCCTCGGCGAGCAGCGCAGCGGTACCTTGAGAAGCGATAAAATGGAGAATGTTATATTTAACGGCACCTCCGATAAAAAACCAATGGGAATGGCGGAAGTCTCTCTGACTATTCAAAATAACAAAGGAATACTTCCTACGGAATATTCCGAAGTAACAATTACAAGAAGAATCTTCCGTTCCGGCGAAAGCGAATATCTTCTTAATAAAAATATATGCAGGCTTAAAGATATTACCAACCTGTTTATGGATACGGGCATAGGTGCAAATGCTTACTCCGTTATTGAACTTAAAATGATAGAAACTATCTTAAGCAGTAAAGCCGAAGAACGCCGGGTATTATTTGAGGAAGCTGCCGGAGTAAACAAATACAAACTGCGCCGCAGGCTTGCATTAAAAAAGCTGGATGAAGTAAAAGCCGATTTAACAAGAGTTAACGATATTGTTACGGAAGTTGAAAAAAAGGTAAACTCACTTGAACGCCAGGCAAAACGAGCCGATAAATATAACAAACTTTCTTCTACTCTTAGAGAGCTTGAACTTGATTTAGCCGAAAGAGAAGCTGCTCTTTTTAGTATTCAAAAAGTACAATATAAAGAAAGTAAAGACGAAAGATTTAAAAAGAAAATTGAAGTGGAATCCGGGCTTTCAAAACTGGAAGATGAAATGCACGGAATTAAACTGCAGCTTACCGAGATTGAGTATGAATTAAAAAGCAAGCAGACGGAAGTTACAGCACAGACAGAAAAAATTTATAACGTTCAAAAAAATATTTCCGTTTCCGAAGAACGTAAAAAATCTTTGGAAAGCAATATTGAGCGGTATAGGCAGGAACTTGAGGAACTGAATTATCAGCTTAAAGAAGCGGAAGAACTTATTGCAGACGGGAATACCGCAATTAAAGAATTCGAAATTAAAATTTCTTCCAAAGAAGAAGAACGTGCCGCTATACGGGAAACATTAAATGACTTCAAAATAAAACTTGAAGAAAAAGGAAAAAATTTAAAAGAAAGTTCCGGTTATCTGCTTGAAAAGTTTAAGGAAATTACCAGGAAGGAAAATGAACTTTCCAATATCGAAAAATCCCTTGAGTCCAAAAACACGTCGATTGGCAAGCTTAACAATAAAATTCAATCGTTAACAAACAACATTGCAAAGACAGTCGGCTTTTTAGAAGAACTTGAGATGGAAAAACGTGATACCGAAAAAAACCTTGCCGAAGCGGAATCAGTTTACCTGAAGAAACAAAAAGAAAAAGAAAATCTGGAAAAAGAGCTGGGACTAAAAAGAGAAAAAGAATTAGAATATAAAGGTGTTTTAAACGGGCTGAAGGAAAAAATTAATTTAATTCAAAACTTAATAGACAATCTGGAAGGAGTTCCCAAAGGCGCCAAGGCACTGCTGGAAGATAATGACTGGGCCGGCAGCGGCAGAACGTTACTTGCACATATTTGCGGTTCGTCGGATGAGTACAGGTTTGCCGTAGAAGCTTCGTTAAAAAGCAATTTAAACGATATACTTGTAGAAACAATTGATGATCTTAAAAACGGAATTGAATATTTAAAAAACAACGAAATAGGCAAAGCATCTTTTTACGTGCCCGGGTTTAGAAACGGGCATAAAAAAACTTTTGTGGAAAAGCTCCGGGATTTTTCACTTAAACGCAATACAAAGAAGCTGGAAAAAGAAGACGGCTTTTTAGGTTGGACAATAAATTTTATCCAATCCGAAGAAAAGTGGAAACCGTTTTTTGAAAAGATCCTGGAAAGAACCGCAATTATAAATTCGCTTGAACGCTCTTTTGAGCTTGCAGGTAAATACGGCGGTTTTAACTTTGTTACCTTAACGGGTGACTTTGTAGATAAATCGGGTGCCGTGGAAGCAGGCTCCGCACCAAAGCCGGATGATTCACTGTTCGGCAGAAAACAGTTTCTTGAAAAACTTAAAGAAGAATTTCCCAAACAGGAACTGAAGCTAAAAAAAATAAAAGCCGAAACGGATGAATTGGAAACTAAAATAAATGAAATTGATCTGAAAGTACTTTCAGAAAAAGGCAGGCTTCTTGTAAACGACCTGGCAAATGTTGAAAAGCAAATAGCGCAGTTCGAATTTGAAAAAAGAAAATCCGGCGACGAAATCGAAAAAACAAGACAGGAAATAAACGACCTGGCTTCCGAATCAAACATGTTCGATAATTTACGGGCAAGCCTTAGCAACGCACTTGAAAAAAATAAAGATGAAAGACAAAAAGCCGAAAGCCGGCAAAAGCTGCTTGAGGAAGACTTTAAGAAATTCGAACAAGAGTACAATACTCTGGCAGCTAATGTAAATAAAATAAATCTTGAACTGGAAAGATTAAACGGCGAAAAGAAAAATACGACAAATGCCGTTAACCGAGCGGGAAATTCCATAGAGAATATTAGAAAATCGACAGCAAAGCGTGAGTATGATATTTCATCTTCTACCGGGGAGGCCGAAACGCTGAAAAATATTATTGAAGAAAAGAAGTATGACTATGATGAATTGATCCTGGGTAAGGAAAAACTTATTAAAGAAGAAGATGAGATAGACGTAAAATATAAAGAAGTAAGGGAATTAATTTCCGTAAAAGAAGAAACACAGAATTCCCTTAGGAAAGAAAGAGAACTTTGTTCGGATGATATTCATTCAAATGAAATGAAGTTAAACGAACTTAATATGAAGCTTTCCAACCTTAGAGAAAACATACGGGAAAATTACTCCATCGAAATTGATAATAAAACGTTTGATGATCTAGATTCCTTTGAGTTTAACAAAAGAACGGATGAAGTTCATCAATTAAAACAGCAGGTTAAAAATCTCGGTCCCATAAATCTTCTTGCTTACTCCGAATTTGAAGAAGAAAAACAACGACTGGAATTTTTAACAAAACAAAGAAACGATCTTATTGAATCCGAAAAAGATATTGTTAAAACCATAGAAGAGATAAATAGCACAGCCCAGAAACAGTTTATGGATACGTTTGAGAAGATAAGGGTAAACTTTGTAAATATTTTCCGCGGGCTTTTTAATCCCGGCGACGAGGCGGATTTGCGCCTGGAAGAAAATGCGGATCCTCTTGAAGGCAAAATAGAAATTATTGCAAAGCCAAAAGGCAAGCGCCCAACTACAATAGAGCTTTTATCCGGTGGTGAAAAAACCCTTACTGCAATCGCCCTGCTCTTCTCCATTTACCTAGTAAAGCCGAGCCCGTTTTGTATTCTTGATGAAATAGATGCTCCTTTGGACGATGCCAACATAGACAGGTTTACAAAAATTATTCAGGATTTTAGTACCGACACTCAATTTATTGTGGTAACACACAATAAAAGAACTATGGAGTCGGCGGATACTTTATATGGAGTAACAATGCAGGAAGAGGGAGTTTCCAAATTAGTAAGTGTAAGATTTAACGAGGATTTTAATTTTGTACAATAGTTATTACGTAATTAGCTGCGGAAATATGTCTGAGCATTTAACCGGGTTCAAATTTATAAATTTATTTTATTTTATTATCGGTTTATGTTTTCTTGTTCCCTTAAGAACATTTGCACAATGGTCAAATAATCCTAATGAAAATACAAAGCTGGTTATAGGAACTTCCAACCCGATTAATATTTCCGCTGTGAGCGATAACAACGGAGGTTCGTTTGTTTTTTGGCAGGATAAAAAAGACGGCCTTGTTAACGACGTCTATTTTATACATATCGATAATGACGGCAAAGTTAGTTTTCGTGCCGACGGTAAAAAAGTTACCGGCTTAAGCGGTTCTGAAGAAAATCCCGTTTGTGTTTCTTACATGCCTAATTCCGCTCTTGTATTATGGACGGATTATACGTTTTCTAATTCAGGTGATATTTATATTCAAGATGTACAAAACAACGGGCTGCGTTTGTGGACGGAGAACGGAGTGCGAATTACTAATACAAATAACCATGTAAGTGATTATTCTTTGTGTGTAAACGATTCCGGTTATGTTTTTGTTTCTTATGTTTCAAAAGATCCTTCAATTACCGGGGCCTACAAAATTATGGTGCAAAAAATCAGCCGCCGCGGAAATTTGTTGTTTAATAAAGGCGGCGTTGATGTTTTTAATTCTCAAGATAGAAAAAATGCAACATCAATAGTACCGGATGACAGCAGCGGTGCTTTTGTCTTTTGGATTGGCACTTCCGGGAATAAAAGTATGGTCTTTGCACAGCATATAAATTCTAAAGGCAAACCTACATGGGGTATAAAACCGGAAAATATTTCCGGGCCTTCCCGTAGTGTATTAACGTACATTTCCAAAAAGTTTGAATATAACTATGTTTATATTGCATGGCAGCTTCAGAAATCTCAAAAAGATATTTACCATCAAATTATAAATTATAATGGTAAAAACCTTTGGCCAAAAGGCGGCAGGCTTGTTACTAATTTAAAAGGAAGCCAGATTAACCCGCAGCCCTTTGTTTCAGATTCTACTATTTTTTTAAGCTGGACTAACGAGCTTCAAAAGGATGAAGATGTTTATCTTCAAAAATTTAATAAGGTTGGTAAGCCGTTATGGAAAAAGAATGGGCTGCCGGTTATTAAGTTTCGCGGCAATCAGTTCGGGCAAAAGATAATAGGTGACGGCAAAGGCGGTGCAATAATTTCCTGGATAGATAGAAGAGTTGATTCTACATTTGCAAATATTTTTATTCAAAGAATAAACGGTAAAGGTAAAAATGTATGGGATTCGCTTGGGCTTGCTGTTTCACTAAATTATAATACGCCTAAAAGTTATTTATCTTTGGTGCCGGATGAAAAAGGCGGCGCTATAGCCATATTCAAAAATACAAGGCATAAACAAAATAATATTTACGGCCAAAAAATATTTAATTCGGGAACCTATGCTTCGCAAATTATAGGTTTTAATACTCAAATTGAAAACGATACTATTTTGGTAACATGGTATTCGGCAAACGAACTCGGTTCAACAATTTATATTTTGGAAAGAGCTTCAAAAATAGAACCGGATAGTACAAACTGGGTTGTAATCGACTCGCTGCAGTCCTCCGGTAAAATGAAAGTTATGCAGTATCAATTTGCAGATGTACCGGATACAACCGGAACTTTATATTACCGGCTTATTCAAACAGATACTGCCGGCAACAAGCAAATGTCGGAAATTTCAAGGATAAATTACTTCGGTATTTCTTCTGTAATTGTGGTTGCTCAAAATACTCCCAATCCTTTCTCGGATTCCACAACAATTAGTTTTTATCTGCCAAAGCCGGCAGATGTTACAGTGGATTTTTTTAATGAGCATATAAATAAGATTAGTGAAATTAATAAATCATTCAATGCCGGAGAAAATCATATTGAGTTTTATTCGCAGGGATTAAAACCGGGTATATATTTCTACCGGTTTAAAGCCGGTAATTTTGTAAGTGTAAAAAAAATGGTGCTTACACGCTAGTTTAGGAATGATGAAAAAAGTATTTAAAATATTTGCGGACTTTGACGGTACCATAACTACCAGCGATGTGGGAGAATTAATATTCCGTAAGTTCGGCAATGCAGATAAAATTGAAACCATAAGTATCAACCTGCTAAGTGATAAAATTTCCGCAAAGGAAAGCTGGGAACTATTGTGCAAAACTGTTGATGACATAGATAAGAAAACACTGGATGATTTTATAGATAAAACGGAAATAGATCCGACCTTCTGCGAATTTGTGAAATATTGCAATTTAAATAAAATGGAGTTGTTTGTTTTAAGCGACGGCTTTGATTATTACATAAGCAGAATTTTAAGTAGTAAAAACCTTGAACATTTAAAAGTTTATTCCAATCATTTAATTCTTAAAGAGAATAAACTGGTTCCTTCTTTCCCGTATTCGGATATCAATTGTTTAAGCTCGGCTAACTGCAAGCGGAATCATATAATTAACAACAGCAGCGATGAAGATTATACTGTGTTCATAGGTGACGGCAACTCCGATAAATTTACATGCCAGTTCTGCGATTTTATTTTTGCCAAAGATGACTTACTTAAATTTTGTGAAGTTGAAAGAATAACATATTTCCCGTTTCAAAATTTTTATGATGTGGCTACGAAGCTTGAACAACTTAGATTGAAAAAAAGATTGAAGAAAAGATATCAGGCGGAATTGAAAAGAAGAGAAGCGTATCTGTCTGAATGAACAATAAACCATAAGCCGATATATGTCTAAAACTGCAGAAAAATTTTTTAAATACAGAAGCTATACACCAATACCGTTTTTATTGGTTATGTTTTTTTATGAAGATGCCAACGTATGGAGTTTAATAGTTGGATTTGTAATAGCGGCTGCCGGAGAGTGTATAAGATTCTGGGGTGTAAGCTGGGCGGGAAGCGAAACACGCACAACCGGAACCGTAGGCGGCAGCTTTTTAGTTGTAAGAGGTCCGTTTGCTTATGTTCGCAATCCTTTGTATGTAGGCAACATGCTGATGTATTTAGGCATGGGAATTATGTCCTTTGCTGTTTTCCCATACCTTCAGATAGCAGCGCTCGCTTTCTTTTTTGTTCAATACTATTTTATAGTTAAAGAAGAAGAAGGTTACCTACGAAAAACATTCGGGCAGGATTATGAAAATTTTGTTAAAAGTGTTCCAAGGTTTATCCCCAGGTTTATTCCTTACAAGACTAAAAATTTGGAGCAGCCTGTTTTCAGCTTGAAAACCGGATTTAAATCCGAAAGAAGAACTTTGCAGGCCTTTGGATTTGTTACGTTAACGATTATTCTTTTATGGTTTTTTAGAAGGCTCTAATTTAAAATTGAACAATAATTTAATGATAATAGCAGGAGAAGTTTCCGGTGATTTGCACGGGGCATCTTTAATTAAACAATTAAAGAAGCTTGACGGCAAACTGGAAATTTACGGCATCGGCGGCGATAAAATGAAAGCCGCCGGAATGAATATTATCTATCATATTAACAGAATGGCTTTTCTCGGTTTTGCGGAAGTTGTAAAGCATTTGCCTTTTATAAGGAAAGTTCAAAAAGATTTGATTAAAGTGGTAAACGAAAAAAAAATAAGCTGTGTTGTTTTAATAGATTACCCCGGCTTTAATTTAAACATTGCAAAAAAATTTAAAAAGCTCGGGATAAAAATTATTTATTACATTTCACCGCAAATTTGGGCCTGGGGTTCCGGCAGAATTAAAAAGATAAAAAAACTTGTAAATAAAATGCTTGTTGTCTTTCCGTTTGAAGAAAAGATGTATAAGCAAGCTGGTGTGAATGTTGAATTTGTAGGGCATCCTCTTATTGAAAACATAAATAAATATAATTTTTTATCTAAGGAAGAACTTTATAAAAAGTATAATCTCCGGGAAGATAAGGACATAATACTAATCCTGCCCGGTAGCAGGGATCATGAAGTTGAAAAAATCTTTCCCGGTAGTATAAAGGCTGCGGAAAAATTAGCCGGAGAATTTAATTTGCAGGTTGTTGTCGCTTGTTCTTCAAATATAGATGAAAGTATTTTTTATAAAATTGCCGGGACTAAAAACTTTACGGTTATTAAAGATCATACGTATGATCTTTTAAAATCTGCAAAAATAGGAATTATAAAATCAGGAACATCCACCCTGGAAGCCGGCTTGCTTTGCCTTCCGATGGTTATAGTATACAAAACAAGTTACTTAACCTACTTAATAGGCAAGAGCCTTATTAAAGTTAATAACATCGGTATGGCAAATATTATTGCGGGAGAAAAAATTGCTCCGGAATTAATTCAAAACGAAGTTTCTAAAGATTCGATATATAGAGAAAGTAAAAAGATTTTATCGGATTCTTCTTTATACGAATTTATTAAGAGTGAGCTGAAAATTATAAATGAAAAGCTTGGTAAAGAAGGTGCATCACGCAATGCTGCCGGGGTAATATATAGTATTTTGAATGAAGCTTAGAAAAATAAGACAGGATACTTTAAGAGTTATAGGAAATTATTTATTATCCTATGCAGTTAATCTTCTTTGTAAGACTTTAAGAATTACATTTATAAATAAAAATGTAATTGACGAACTTGAAGGCAGCAAAAAAAATTACGTACTTGCTTTTTGGCATGGTACAATGCTGGCTCCTTGGTATTTATGCAGGCATAAAAACTTTGCAGCGTTAATAAGCAAAAGCAAAGACGGCGACCTGCTTGCAAAAATTTTAAGAGGCTGGGGCTACATAGTTGTAAGAGGCTCAAGCAGTGCGGGCGGCAATGTTGCTCTTGGTATAATGATAGACTATGCCAAAAATAAAAATTCTATTGCTATTACACCGGACGGCCCCAGAGGACCGGCAAATAAACTTAAAGCCGGCGGTGTTATTACTGCTAAAAAAAGCGGGCTGCCGCTGGTTATGGCAGGAATTGGTTACAACAGGAACAGAAAGTTGAACAGCTGGGACAAGTTTCAGATACCAAAATTTTTTTCACGGGTTAGAGTTGTCTATTCCAATCCCGTTTTTATAGATAATAATCTTGATTATGACAATACTTCCAAAATTATTGACGAATGTGAAAAAGAATTGAACAGAATTCAGAAAGAAGCGGCAATGTTTAAGTAACTCACATTATAGTGCTACTTTAAAGTAATGGATTTTTGGAGCACCGGAACTGAACGATTTATTCTATTACTCCAAAATTCCATAGCTCCGGTGTGCAAAGGCAACTGAGTAATATATTTTTTGTTGATGTTATATTAATGAACTTTTTAAAAATCATATTGTTTCCGTTAGTACCGGTTTATTCCGGAATAATTAGAATAAGGAACATGTTCTTTGACAAAAAGTTTTTTAAAACCAGGAAGGTAAATGCAAAAGTAATTTCTGTGGGAAATATTACTGTCGGAGGTTCCGGCAAAACACCCATGGTTATATACTTAACTAAACTTTTGAGAGGCGAAAGGAAAAGAACAGGCGTTTTAAGCCGTGGGTACGGAAGAAAATCGAAAGGTTATATCCTCGTTTCAAAAGATGAAAAAGTTTTAACATCTGTTGATTTATGCGGCGATGAAATTTTTCATACCGTACAGGAATGTAAAATCCCGGCTGCTGTTTGCGAAAACAGGGTTACCGGTGCGGAAAGATTAATACGAGATACCGGCGTGGATACCATTGTTCTTGATGATGCATTCCAGCATAGATGGATTTACAGGGATATAAATCTTCTTCTTTGCGAACAGCGGTTTCTTAATGATGATAAACCGACAAACAGGAATTTGCTGCCGACCGGTTTAATGCGTGAGCCGTTTGAATCAATTAAAAGAGCCGATGCCGTATTAATAAACCGGAAATTTTCGGACAAAAAAGAAATTCCCGAAAAGTTAAAGAATTATTTTAGCGGCATAAAAATATTCCACGCATATTACAAAGCAATAGGATTTGTGGATGTGAAGAAATTTAATAAATACAAAATTGAAGAATTTAAAGGCCAAAAAGGATTGATAGTTTCAGGTATTGCAAACCCGTATTCGTTTATTACCGTATTAAACAACGCCGGTGTGGATACCCAAAACAAAATGATTTTTAGAGACCATAAAAATTACAGCGTAAAAGAAGTTCAAAGAATTCGAAAGGAATTTTATGAAACCAATTCACATTCCGTTATAACAACACAAAAGGATGCTGTTAAGCTGTCTAAGTATTCCAGGGAACTTGATGATATAGATATCTTTTATCTAAAAATTGAGCTTGGAATAGACGAGGATGAAGAGTTTAAAAATTTTATAATGTATAAAATAAACGAATGAACTGTACATTTATAAAAGCAGAAAAATAAAAATATAAATTATTAACGATAACATAATATGGAGGAGATGAAAAAAATGGCTAAACAAAAAAAGTACGTTTATTTCTTTGGAAATAAGAAAGCTGAAGGAAAAGCAGAAATGAAAAATCTGCTTGGAGGCAAAGGTGCTAATCTTGCGGAAATGGTTAATATAGGTTTACCTGTACCGGCAGGTTTTACAATTACTACGGAAATGTGTACCGCATACTATAAAAACAAAAAGAAATATCCGAAAGACCTTAACAAACAGGTTAAAGACGCATTGGCAAAAGTTGAAAAGACAATGGGTGCAAAGTTCGGCGATCCTAAGAATCCGCTCCTGGTTTCCGTACGTTCCGGTGCACGTGCATCTATGCCGGGTATGATGGATACTATTCTTAATGTAGGATTAAATAACTCTACGCGCGAAGCATTAATAGAAAAGACAGGAAACCCGCGTTTTGTTTACGATTCTCACCGGCGGTTAATACAGATGTATTCCGATGTGGTTATGGAAAAAGCAGCCGGCATAGAGCCGGAAGAAGGTAAAGGCGTTCGGCAGCAGCTTGAAAAAGAACTGGAAAAAATGAAACACGAACGCGGTGTTAAAAATGATACGGAATTAACGGCAGATGATCTTAAAGAACTGATAGAAATTTATAAAGTAAAAGTTAAGGAAGTTTTGGGAAGGCCGTTTCCCGAAGAAGCTATAGAACAATTGTGGGGTGCAATAGCAGCAGTTTTTCAGAGCTGGATGGGCAGGCGTGCTATTGCATACAGAAAGTTTGAAGGCATTCCGGACGATTGGGGTACTGCTGTTAATGTCCAGTCAATGGTCTTTGGAAATATGGGCGATACATCTGCAACCGGCGTAGCATTTACACGTAACCCTGCAACCGGGGAAAATTATTTTTACGGTGAATGGCTGCCGAATGCCCAGGGTGAAGATGTTGTGGCAGGAATTAGAACTCCGAATCCTATAAACGAGGTAGGAAAGAATGAGCATACCGAACATCTTCCATCTCTGGAAACTGCGATGGCACCTACATATAAACAACTCGATAAGGCTCAGCAGATACTGGAGAAACACTACCATGATATGCTTGACATTGAATTCACAATTCAGGAAGGCAGCCTTTACATGCTTCAATGCCGGGTTGGTAAAAGGAATGGCCCGGCGGCTGTAAGAATGGCTCTTGATATGTATAAGGAAAAATTAATTACAAAAGAAGAAGCCGTAATGAGGGTTCAGCCTAATCAGCTTGACGAACTACTTCATCCTATAATTGATCCTGCCGCCGAGCAAAAATCCGATGTAATAACAAAAGGATTACCGGCAGGGCCGGGCGGTGCTTCGGGTCAGGTTGTTTTTTCTGCCAACGATGCTGTTGCGTGGGCTAAAGCAGGCAAGGAGGTAATTCTGGTTCGTGAAGAAACTAACCCTGAAGATATAGAAGGAATGCGTGCCGCACAGGCTATTTTAACCGGCCGGGGTGGTATGACTTCCCACGCCGCTCTTGTTGCACGCGGCTGGGGTAAATGCTGTATAGTAGGCGCAGGTGCTATTAAAATAAATTATCCGGAAAAATATTTCTCTGTCGACGGAGTTACAGTTCACGAAGGCGATTGGCTTACTCTAAACGGTTCCAAAGGAACAGTCTATCAGGGTCAGCTTCCGATGATTAAAGCTGCCGAAGAAAATCCCGACTTTGTAACTTTCATGAAACTTTGCGATAAAGTTAAAAGGCTGAAGGTAAGGACAAATGCAGACACACCGGAAGATGCGGCTAAAGCGCGTGCTTTTGGCGCAGAAGGAATCGGGCTTTTTAGAACAGAGCACATGTTCTACGGAAAACATTCCGAAGAACCACTGTTTAAACTTCGCAAGATGATAGTTTCAAAAACCGAAGCTGAAAGAAGAAGCGCTCTAGATGAACTCTTTCCCTTTGTTAAGTCGGATATAAAAGGAACTCTTGAAGCAATGGATGGTTATGGTGTTACGATTAGAACGCTCGATCCCCCACTTCATGAATTTGTTCCGAACAGAGCTGACGAAAGGGAAAAACTTGCATCAAGCCTTGGAATTTCTCTTGATGAATTAAATGAACGTGCTGAAAAGCTGCACGAGAACAATCCGATGATGGGACACCGCGGTGTTCGCCTTGGTATTACATATCCGGAAGTTACAGAGATGCAGGTACGGGCAATCTTTGAAGCAACTGCGGAATTATTAAAGGAAGGCAAAAAACCTTTCCCGGAAATAATGATACCGGTTACGTGTACTGTAAATGAAATAAAGCACCAATATGATATTGTAACAAAAGTTTACGGCGAAGTTTGCGCGAAGTTCGGTTTAAAGAAAATTCCGCATTTAACCGGAACGATGATTGAGATTCCCCGGGCTGCGATAACTGCAGGAAAAATTGCGGAAGTTGCACAGTTCTTTTCTTTCGGAACAAATGATCTTACACAAATGGGATTTGGATTTTCGCGCGATGACATCGGCGGATTTTTACCTGATTATATAGAAAAGAAAATCCTACCGGAGGATCCGTTCCAATCAATTGACCAGGAAGGTGTTGGAGAACTTATGAAGATTGCTGTTGAACGCGGCCGGGCAGTCCGCCCTGATTTAAAAATCGGAATCTGCGGTGAGCACGGCGGCGAGCCGAAATCGGTAGAATTTTGCCATCGAATCGGTTTGAATTATGTTAGTTGTTCGCCGTTTAGAGTTCCGATTGCAAGATTGGCTGCAGCCAGAGCTGTTGTTAAAGAGCAGTCCGGTTCAAAAGTTAAAAAAGCAAAAGCTGCATCAAAGAAAAAAGCAGTATCTAAAAAGAAAAAATAATTAATTAACTATTAAGCCGCAGGCGTACATGTAAGCCTTTGGCTTAAAATTATATAAAAGGGAGCGTTTACCCGCTCCCTTAAAATAATGATTAGATCACATTTAAAAGGTATCGAAGAATGAAATTGTCAGACTTCAAATATAACTTGCCCAAAACCGCTATAGCAAAGCATCCGGTTTCACCAAGGGATAAGTCGAAATTAATGGTTATTAATAGGGAAACTCAGGAAATTGAAAATAAAGTATTTACGGATGCGGTTGACTACATGGAAAAAGGCGATGTTTTGGTAGTTAACGAGACGCGTGTCTTCCAGGCCAGGCTATACGGCAAAAAGGAAAAGACCAACGCAAAAATTGAAGTGTTTTTATTAAGGGAATTAAATGCCGAGGATTGCATTTGGGATGTAATTGTTGACCCGGCAAGAAAAGTAAGAATAGGGAATAAAATATATTTTAACGATAAGCTCTGGTGCGAGGTTATAGATAATACAACATCCCGGGGAAGAACCGTAAGATTTAACCAGCCGGGCAACGTTTACAAAGCTGTTGAAAAAATCGGATTGACTCCGCTTCCGCCGTATATTAAACGCGAACCGGAGGCTGCCGATAAAGAAGATTACCAGACTGTTTACGCAAAAGTAGACGGCGCAGTTGCAGCCCCTACCGCAGGCCTTCACTTTACTCCAAAGCTTATGCAAAAAATAGAAAAGAAAGGTATTCAAATAGTACCGATTGTGCTTCATATCGGTTTGGGTACATTTAGGCCTGTAGAAGTTGAAGATCTTACAAAGCATAAAATGGATAGCGAGTATTTTGAAATTTCCGTTAAGTCGGCTGAAACGATTAATAAGTCTATTCATTCCAAGCACAATGTATTTGTAGTAGGAACGAGCACCTGCCGTGCGCTTGAAACCAGTGTAACTGCAGACGGTTTTGTAAAACCGAACCGCGGTTGGACGGATAAGTTTATTTATCCTCCGTACGACTTCAAAATTACAAAAAGACTAATTACAAATTTTCACATGCCGGAATCAACTTTATTAATGCTTGTATGTGCATTTGCGGAAACCGACCTTGTAATTAAAGCTTATAAAAAAGCATTGAAAGAAAATTACAGGTTCTTAAGTTACGGCGACGCAATGTTAATTGTATGAAAACCTACGTAATAATACCCGCAGGCGGAAAAGGATTAAGGAGCGGTTTTACCGCTCCTAAACAATACCTAAAGTTCAACAAAAAAGAACTTATAGTATATACGCTGGAAATTTTTCAAAAGA
The DNA here is from genome assembly GCA_046704255.1 of Ignavibacteriaceae bacterium. Lineage (GTDB taxonomy): Bacteria > Bacteroidota > Ignavibacteria > Ignavibacteriales > Ignavibacteriaceae > FEN-1297. The sequence continues at coordinate 17,130 of JBJKSH010000196.1, forward strand.
ATAAGCTAGTAGATAATATTATTATTTCGGCAGAGCCTGGTTATTTTTCCCTTCTTAAAAGATTAAAGAAAAAATATAATTTAAGTAAGGTGACGCAAATTGTTAGAGGCGGAAAAGAAAGACAGGATTCCGTATTTAATGCTTTAAAAACATTAAAAGCGGATAAAAATGATCTGATAGTAGTTCATGATGCTGCCCGCCCGCTTTTGCCTGCCAAGGTTTTAACCGGCGCAATAGATTTTGCTAAGAAAAAAGGTAATGCTGTTGTATGCTTAAAAGCAAAAGATACTTTGGTAAAAGGTGCGGGGAAAGTTGAATCCTATCTTAACCGGAATGAAATTTATTATGTGCAAACTCCGCAGATATTTAAATATAATATCTTAATGAAGGCGATGGAGAAGGCTTACTCCCAAAACTTTTACGGTACAGACGAATCTATTCTTGTACATAGAACGGGAAAATCCGTAAATATTGTTGAGGGTTCGATTATAAATTTTAAGGTAACTTCTAAAGAGGATATTGCATTGTTAAAATATTTATTAAATGAATAATTAGCGCTTAAGTTTATTGCATAAATCATCGATAATTATTTAATGATAGTTGGTGAAAGAGGATGCTGTGTTGATAGACAAATTCAGAATTTTGTCGGAGTAATTTAATAGTTTATTTTTTTTAATTAGAATGTTCGTCATTATATTTGAGTTGAAATTAAGATATAATATTCTTAGGTTAAATGCCTATTGATTTAAATGGTATTGTAAATGTTTATATTAGCCGTAATAATAATTTTGTCATACTTAGTCGGATCAATTCCTAACAGCATAATTGTAAGTAAACTTACCAGAGGAATAGATATAAGGGATTACGGCAGTGGTAATGCCGGCGGCACAAATGTAATGCGTGTGCTTGGCTGGAAACAGGGCTTGCTTGTAATTTTTCTGGATGCATTAAAAGGAGTACTTGCGGTTGTAGTAATTGCAAGGCTGCAATACGGTTCCATGCCGTTTACAAATGTAACACCTTTCGACGATTTTACATTAGTTCAAATTATTGCGGGAGTATCTGCCGTTATCGGGCACATTTGGACTGTCTTTGCCGGGTTTAGAGGAGGCAAGGGAATTGCTACCGCATTGGGCATGTTGTTAATGTTATCAACAGTAGATATGCTGATTGCAATTGGTATTTTTGTTGTTGTAGTTTCAATTTCTCGCTATGTATCGTTGGGTTCAATTGTTGCGGCAATTGCGGTTCCGCTTACTTTAATAGTTAGAGAAAATTTATTTAACGTGCACATCCACGGATATAATACGTTATTACCTTTTGTAATATTGCTTACTATGCTGGTAATTTTTACTCATCGCAAAAATGTTGTTCGTTTGCTTAACGGCAGTGAAAACAAATTAAGTTTTTCCAAAAAGAAAAAATAAAATCATTGCTAAATGAAAATTTCTGTCTTAGGTGCCGGCGGATGGGGTACAACTCTATCTGTACTGCTTTTTTATAACGGACACGACGTTACCCTCTGGGAATATAGAAAACATTATGCAAAACAGCTAGAAAAGACCAGGGAAAATTCACTCTTCTTGCCGGGAATAAAAATTCCTCCCGAAATAAAAATAACACACGACCTAGAAGAATCTACGGAAAGAAAAAATTTAATTGTACTTGCCGTACCTTCCCAATTTCTTAGAAGCGTTGTTAAGGAAATTAAGGCTTCTCATATAAAAGATTTAATTTTAGTTAGTGTTGCAAAAGGGATAGAGAATAACTCGATGATGACGATGTCTCAGATGCTAAAAGATGAAATCCCGTCTTTACAAGAAGAGCAAATAGGAGTTTTATCCGGTCCAAGCCATGCCGAAGAAGTTAGCAGAAGAATTCCTACTGCTGTTGTTGC
>JBJKSH010000197.1:0-17761 GCA_046704255.1 Ignavibacteriaceae bacterium
GATAGAAATAAGAAGTAATTTTATGTAAGCTATATTAAGTGCTTTATAAAAACTATTTTAAATAAACTATAAATGAAGAGTTATAAGAAGTGAATCATCAGCTATATAGTCTGATTCTCGTAGAAGATCCACAAGAGTGTATTAGTAAAAGCTAAGTTGGAAAGTGGCCTAAAATTGTTTTATCGATACTATCCCTCGGAGGGATAGTATCGGTTTTTTTACGGAATATTCTAAACTATTTGAATATAGAACCGGTGTTAAAAAAGCCCGGAATATTTTTACTAGTTTTTAAATCCTTACAAAGTAAGGGGGCAAATCTCCCTGATTTTAGCTGCGCTAAAATCTGAGGGTGACCAAAAAGTAATTTTCAAATTTAAAATCCGTGGAAATCCGCTAAGTCCGCACTATCCGCGTTCCATTTTATTAAAAAATATTACTTTCCGGTCACCCTCTAAAACTGAAACGGCTTCTCAGAATTGTGGGAGGGCAGCGAAAATTTTATAAATTTAATCATAATACATTTAAGCTGCCGTTCATAAAAATCACGATATTTACGGAATTAAAGATCCATTATAGAATAATTATTACGCACCACCGGCTTTTCCCTGGTTTGCAACTGCCCGGGCTTTCTTTGCTATTTCTTCTGCGTTACCTAAGTAATAATGTTTGATCGGATTAAGCTTCTCATCAAGTTCATAAACAAGCGGGATGCCGGTTGGTATATTTAATGCTACTATTTCCTCATCAGGAATTTTATCTAAATATTTTACCAATGCCCGCAGGCTATTTCCGTGTGCGGTAATAATTATTTTTTGCCCTGCCTTTACAAGAGGCGCAATGCTCTGTTCCCAGTACGGTACAAATCTGTTTACGGTATCTTTCAGGCATTCGGTAAGCGGAAGTTCTGTATCGGATAAACCCTGGTAACGGGGATCTTTTCCCGGGAACCTGTCATCGGATTTTTCTAATGCCGGAGGCTGAATATCATAACTTCTTCTCCAAATATGAACCTGTTCCTCACCGAATTTTTTTGCGGTTTCAGCTTTGTTTAGCCCCTGAAGTGCGCCGTAGTGTCTTTCGTTCAGCCGCCATGATCGCTCGACCGGGATCCACATTAAATCCATTTCATCAAGAACAATCCATAAAGTTCTAATTGCCCTTTTAAGCACGGAAGTAAACGCAATATCAAAAGTATATTTTTCATTTTTTAATATTTCGCCGGCATTCTTTGCCTCTTTAATTCCTTGTTCGGAGAGATCAACATCCGTCCAGCCGGTAAAGCGGTTTTCCTTATTCCAGTTGCTTTCTCCGTGTCTCAGCAATATTAATTTATAAGCCATTAATTATCTCCGTTATAAAAGTTAGTATGAGAAAAATATTTAAGAATAATTACAAAAATAAAAATTAGATTATGCCGAATCAACGCATCAGCACGGTAATAATAATTTGAAACAAGGCGCACGTCTTTTTTTTTATTAATATTTTATATTCACTTTTAAATTCTGCGTTAAGGGTCTTTTATTTTATTTATAATTAATCGACTTCAGACGAATTTCATTATCTACATTTTTTATACTACATTTAGTTTCGGAGGAATTATGAGCGGTGTGGTAATTGAGGACATTTCATTGAACGTATCGGACGGTACAACTATGGCGGCATTTGCTGCAAGACCAAAAGATACAGCGAGCTTTCCGGCAATTATTGTTTTCCAGGAGGCATACGGTGTTAACGCACATATTAGGGATGTTACGGAAAGACTTGCAGCCGAAGGCTTTGTCGCCGTTGCACCCGAACTTTTTCACCGTACCGCTCCCGGGTTTGAAGGTGATTATAATAATTTTGAGAGTGTTAGAAAGCATGTTCAAGCCGTAACAAATGAAGGCTTAACTGCAGATATTATTGCAGTTCATAACTGGCTGCAAAACGATGCCAGAATTCTGCACGATAAAATTGCGTCAATAGGTTTTTGTATGGGCGGAAGAGCTTCTTTTTTGGCAAACACCGCTGTTAAACTAAATGCCGCAGTTTCTTTTTACGGCGGAGGCATAGATGGAATTTTGGACAGGGTTAACGATATGCAGGCACCGCAATTAATGTTTTGGGGCGGGCAGGATGCACACATCGGCCAAGATCAAATATCTTCCGTTACAAAAGCTTTAAAAGAAAAAAACAAAAAATATGCTAATGTTGTATTTTCCGATGCAGGCCACGGATTTTTCTGCGATTTGCGCTCCAGCTATAATCCAAATGCGGCAAAACAGGCATGGGCGCTTACGCTTGAGTTTTTAAATTCTTATGTTAACCCGTGAAAAATATATAATATGAATATGGAAAGGAGTTGAATATGCAAAAGAGAACACTTGGGAAAAATGACCTATCGGTTTCGGCTATCGGCCTGGGATGTATGGGAATGTCAGAGTTTTATGAAGGCAGAGACGATGAAGAATCGATTAGAACAATTCACAAAGCAGTTGATTTGGGAATTAACTTTTTCGATACTGCAGATATGTATGGGCCTTTTACAAACGAGGTACTTGTCGGTAAAGCATTAAAGCCGTTTAGAGATAAAGTAATAATTGCAACTAAGTTCGGAAATGTACGCGGGAAAAACGGCGAATATTTGGGAATTAGCGGTAAGCCGGAATATGTTAAGAAAGCTTGTGAAGACAGTTTAAAAAGACTTGATGTAGAGGTTATTGATTTATACTACCAGCATCGTGTGGATACTGAAACACCAATTGAAGAAACAATGGGTGCAATGTCCGAACTTGTAAAAGAAGGTAAGGTACGTTTTCTCGGAATGTCCGAAGCAAGCGTTCAAACAATTAAGCGAGCTAATAAGGTTCATCCTATAACCGCACTTCAAACGGAATATTCATTATGGACGCGGGATCCAGAAGATAAAATTTTGCAGACTTGCGAAGAACTTGGTATTGGCTTTGTTGCTTACAGTCCCTTAGGGCGCGGTTTTCTTACAGGCAGATTCAAAAAAATTGAAGACCTGCCTGAAAAAGATTACCGGCACAATCATCCGCGATTTGCAAAAGAAAATTTTGAATATAATCTTGCTTTAGTAAAAAAGATTGAAGAAATGGCAACAGAAAAAAAATGTACGCCTGCACAGCTTGCTTTAGCCTGGCTGCTGGCACAAAAAGATTTTATTGTTCCTATTGCCGGCACCAAAAAGATTAAATATCTTGAAGATGATATCGGGACATTAAATGTTAATCTTACTAAGGAAGATTTGAAGCGACTTGATGAAATTGCTCCTAAGGGATTTACAAAAGGTCCACGATACCCTGAAAGAGCAATGAAAGCTGTGAATAAATAAATCTTATTAATTCACTATTCGTTTGATCTTCATTCTTTATTTTTTTAATTAAGAATTAAACTGCTCATGGAGAGAAAAGTAATAATAACTCATAAATCGGAAGAACCCGACAGGAAAGTATATTCGGAAATATTTAACGGTATAGCGGATTTAATATATCTAAAAGATTTCCCGGAAGACAAACATACTTCCTTAACAAAAGATGCAGAGATACTAATTACATGGAATCTTCCCAGAGAATTAAGTGCTGTAAAAAAAGAAACATTAAGTAACCTGAAATTTATCCAGCTGGTTTCTGCCGGTTATGATCATCTTAAATTCGATACCTTTCCCAAAGGATGTATAATAGCTGCAAACCAGGGCGCTTACGCAATGCCCATGGCAGAACATGCAGCTGCTATGATCCTGGCAATTGAAAAAAGACTGCTTATTAATCATAAAAAACTTTCCGTCGGAGAATTTGATCAAAAGACAAACTCCGGTACACTGCACGGTAAAATCTGCGGTATAATCGGCTTCGGCAGTATCGGCAAGGCATCGGCAAAACTGCTTAAAAATTTCGGGGTTAAAATTTTTGCAATAAATACATCCGGCATTACTGACGAAGAAGTTGATTTTATAGGAACACTTAAAGACTTCAATTATGTTTTAAAAAATTCCGATGTAATATTAATTTCCATTCCGTTGAACGATGATACGTTTGAACTGCTTGGAAAAGATGAATTTGAAATTATGAAGCCGGATGCAGTGCTGGTTAACGTTGCCCGCGGCGCAATTATTAAAGAAAAAGATTTATATGAGCATCTTAGAACTCATCCGGGATTTAATGCGGGAATAGATGCATGGTGGAAGGAGCCGTTTAACAGCGGTGAATTTAAAATTAATTTTCCGTTTTTTGAACTTCCGAACTTTCTTGGTTCACCGCATAATTCGGCAATAATTCCCGGCGCATTGGAAGAAGGGAAAAAACGCGCTGCCGAAAATGTGTTAAATTATTTATCCGGGAGACCAATTAAAGGGGTCATACAGGGGTAAATTGCATATTGGTTCAGTTTTTAATTTTGTAAAATGGAGTAAAATATGGAATACAATTATCTTGGAAGAACAGGCCTAAAGGTTAGTAAAATATGTCTCGGCACAATGAATTTTGGCGCTTATACCGATGAAATGGACAGCTTTAAAATTATGGATAAGGCGTTGGATACGGGAATAAACTTTTTTGATACGGCAAATGTCTACGGCGGAAAAGAAGGTGCCGGAATTACAGAAAACATAATCGGTAAATGGCTGGAGAAAGGAGGCCGCCGTGATAAAATTGTTCTGGCTACAAAAGTTTACGGCAAAATGGGAGATGGAGTTAACGACCTTAAACTATCTGCGTATAATATTCGAAAAGCATGTGAAGCCAGCTTAAAAAGATTAAAGACAGATCATATAGATTTATATCAAATGCACCATGTAGATCGTAATACTCCGTGGGAAGAAATATGGCAGGCTTTGGAACAGCTTGTGAAAGAAGGTAAAATAATTTATACGGGAAGCAGCAACTTTGCAGCATGGAATATTGTAGAAGCAAATTATATTGCAAAACAAAGAAACTTTATGGGGCTGGTATCCGAACAAAGTATTTACAGTTTAAGAAACAGGCATATTGAATTGGAAGTACTTCCTGCATGCAAAGCAATGGGAGTAGGCGTAATTCCGTGGAGCCCGTTGGGCGGCGGAATTTTATGCGGTGTTCTTGAAAATGCTCAAGAAGGACAAAGGCGAAGCCGTGAGGCTCTTCAGAAATCTGTTGAAAAGTTAAAGCTTCAATTGCAGCGATATGAAAGCTTATGTAATGAAATAAATATTAAGCCTTCCGATGCTGCCCTGGCATGGGTATTAAGCAACCCGATAATAACATCGCCTATAGTTGGCCCTAGAACTTTGGAGCAGCTTGAACAAAATGTTAAGGCCTCCGAAATTAAGCTTACCGAAGATGTATTAAAGAAACTGGATGAAATTTGGCCGGGCCCGGGCAACCAGGCTCCCGAAGCTTATGCATGGTAATTATTAAATAAAACTCAAGAAGAATATCAAAATGATTACCGTCGGTTTTATAGACGGTGTAAAAAGTCAAAAGTAATTTCAGAACTCCTTACACCGGAAATAAAAAAGAATGAGTTAGGGTAGATTGTTCGTCGGAACGATCCTTTGGACAAAATAAATAAAATCTACACTTTAAGAACATGCTTCCCGTCAACTCATCCTTTTAACTATGGGATAAATTCACTTATTTAATCAATAACATCTTTTTACTTATGTTAAAATTATTTCCAATCAGCTTATATATATAAATACCGCTGGGCAGATTTTTTCCGTTAAAGTTTACAGCATGCTCTCCTTTTGTTTGTATCCCGTCCACAAGTTTTTGTACTTCTTTTCCTAAAATATCATATACTATTAATATAACATGGTCATTTTGTTTTAATGTATATGAAATGGTTGTTGACGGATTGAACGGATTGGGATAATTATCTAATGAAAAATTACTCTCAGTATTTGCCGCTAACTTTGGTGCGTTTTCTTTTACTACTATTCCAAGACTTTTTAGATGACGCTTTGCTGGCTTTGTTAATACATTATCGGGGTAGTTAGTTAAAATACTATTGTAGCACTTTATTGCTTCATCATTATTACTTAACGAGTATTGATATAGCAATCCTTTCTCAAACTGAACGTCACAAAGCAAATCTTTGTCTTGTTGATGCTCTTTTATAATCTCATCTGCCAATGATATCGAATTAGAATAATCCTTCTGGTTGTTATAATAATCAATCATAAAGCGTTTGGAAAGTCCGCTTAATATTAAAAGGTTCTTATCAGACAATGTTTCATCCAAAAACTTTTTCATTGCTTGATAATCATTTAGCTTCTTATAACAGCCTACGGCAGTTGATAGAACTGTCTTAGACCAATTCGAGTTAGAATTCGATTTGATAAATGATTTCATGCTGTCTATAATACTTGTATACCTGCCGGTAAATTTATCTTTATTGAATTTACCGTTTTGTTTTGTATCCTGTCTTACTTCACTTGACAGCTTATTATATGAATCCATGAGCAAAACAAAATCTTTATTAGCTGATTCCTCCGCAATTTTATCTTTTTCTTGTGTAGATATTAAAACCGAGCTTTTTGGCATTCCACAAGTAGAATAAGTAGAAGGTATAACAACACTCCCCGTTGTAACCGGCGCGGGGTTGCGGCTGAATGTATTTGGATAGGAAAACTCTTCTGGATTATCATCCGGATTTGCATCCGCAGAAGAATAGTTATAAGCTGCTACATCCATATCATTTAAACAAAAAGAAGTTCCATAGATAACTGCTGTGGAACTAGAATTTAGATATATGCCAGTCTCATCATTTTCAAAATGCGAGTAATCTATGTACCCGCTTGAATTATAAAAAGTCACCCCATCTTCTGAATTATTTACAGTGGGACCAATATCCAATTCGGTTGAATAATAGCTAAACAAATCGCATGCATCTAATATTTCATGGCTCCATGTATTAACATTGTAACAATCATCCAGAGTAACATAATAACTTGTCAAATAGCATAATTGACCCCCTTCGCAATTAACAAAGCGTATTTCGTCGTTAATATGAGTGCTGCCTACGCCCTGACCATAAAAACTCAGCACTTTGTTGTTTACTTCCAGATATTCGTTGAATGTTCCGGATTGAATATTTATGTTATCGTAATACGAAGCATGATTTATTGCCGGCTGTATTGAGGAAAATAAACTGCCGTCATAAGTTGTTGCTGCTAATCCGCTTATTAATGCACTGCTTTCTTTAATGATTGTACCATCATCAGAAATAATTGAATTATGGTTTAAGTCAATTGTTGCAGAAGATTGAATTATTAATGTTATTCCTGAAGGAACAGAGATATTTCCACTCGATAAGGTTTGAGAATTTGAAACGTAAATTTCTTGACCTGATTCAGAAAAATCTATAGCATCATATATAGACGAGAAATCCTGAGGTACGTAAACTTTATAAAATTTATAATACTTTGCATGCCCTTCTCCATCATAAGGATCACTGTATAAATAATGTCTATAACATGGCATTTTTCCCCATTTAGATGTAACAATATTTTCACTTATGTTATCAACCAGCAATGAATGTTCTTTAGTATCATAAATAATTTTCTTGGCTCCCGGGTAATTATCAAACGGATCGAATGATATTTCATAATAGCTATGATCTGTCCAATATACCGATGCATTTGATTGTGTTTCAATTGTACACCATGTACCAGAATTCGATTGTCTGCTGTCTGCCCATGCATACGCATGACAATTATAAGCTTGGTTTGCTCTACCAATTCTTTCAATATATAAAGCCCTCCAATAATCATCTGCCCAGGAAGTCCAGTATTCAGCTGTTTGCCAATTAAGAGAGCCATCAGGAAATTCAAAATCTGTATCACCCGGATGATAATGTGTGACATTGCTTCCTTTTGGTGTCTTTAAGTCATGCGAAAAACTAATATTAGAAAGAAAGGTAACCAAAATAAATACTACTGATATTTTTAAATATGATTTCATATTTCTTATCTCCATATTTTTTAAACTTATAAACCGTTTTCACTTACATTTTTATATATTGCATCAAATTCCTTTTTAGAAATTATTTCGCCTCTTTTTATAGGTTCACTTAATTCTTTTTGTGATTTTATTTTGATTTTAAACTGAACATTTTCCTTTTCAAGTATTCTGCTACTTAGAATTAAGCCGGAACTTATCCAAAAGGAATCAAAATCTTCCTTAGGTAATTCCTTCTTTATTTCCAAATCTTTCTTGGCTTTTTCAAAAAGATAATTTTCCTCATTTTTTGTTAGGTTTTTTAATATTTCTGGCTGTGAAAGTAGGAATTCAATCAAGGCATATTCAGTTATAAATTTCCCTTTCCTTTGCGAATTCCATCCTTTATTAAAATTTGAAGGAGAAATAGTAGCGAAATTTTTCGCAATAATTTTTCCTGCATCTTTTCTATTTAACAGTTCATTGACTACATTAAATCTATTTCTTGTTTTGTTAAAGCCAATTTGCATATTACTGAAAGCCAATATCTCCATTTTCCCAGGTAAATCTAACCATGCCTGAAGAACTTCTTCTGTGGTCATCGTTTTAAGAACATCTTCGGGTATTTGTTGAACGGAAATTATCTCAGATTCAGTTTTTAACTTCTTCCATTCTTCTGAACCTGGAGTAACAGGATATTTCCAAAAATGTTGGCAATAAAGATTACCAACGAAAAAAACAATCCAAATCAGTACTGCAAATGAAATTAAGCTTTTCATAATACCTCCTTATTATATTGTTAAATTGGGTACACTAAAGGATCCTTTTTATTCCTTTTGTAATTAAATCATAGGCCCAGTATGTCCCATCGTCTTTCATTAATAATAATTGATTTACAGGACTTGCATGAATTGTTTTTATATTGGTAATTCCTTCTATTTTTATTGGGCGGTTTTGAAATACCTCAATATTTTCATCAATGTTTAAGTCTATTAATCCCCAAAACCATGCTATACCGTTGTTATCTAATGCAAGACATTTTGAACCATTTGCAGATATCGAAATTATATTTTTTAATATATCAATTTTTGTAGGGACAGAATTATCTTCATATGATCCGTTACCTAAATTCCCGCACTTGTTTTTGCCCCAGGCCCAAACCGTACTATCATTTTTCAATATTATAGTATAGCGCATATATACATTTTGAACCGTTCCAACATCGTATATTTTATTATCATTTAGTCCTCCATATTCAGGACCGACTCCTGAGTTTTCAGGAAACTCACATACTACCCCATCATTCTTTAATGCCAAAAAATCTGAAATAATTCTTATATTATTCAGCCCGTCTATAATTTTGGGGTAAATGTATTTGGTTGGGGTATTATGATTCCATTCTAATAACCAAACTGTTCCGTCTTCTTTTAGAATTCGGATTTCTGTCGATATAATTTGAAGTTGTTTAGCTCCTGAGAGAAAAGAAATTTTTACCGGTGTAACAACTGTAGTATCATAACCCGAGGGTTCTTCCCAAATAAGTCTGTTTCCCCAGAACCATATATTACCTTGATTGTCCGCCGCCACTGCAGCACCTTCACATAAATCAATTGCTACTATATTTTTCAAGTTTGTTATTCTAGTTGGCATTTCATTGGGTAATGTTGTTCCATTTCCTAATTGTCCCGAATAATTATTTCCCCATGTCCAGACTGTTCCATCTGGTCTTAAAATTGCGTTGTCCATATCTGACTCAATCTGCCCTTCGGAATTAAATGGGAGAGATACAACTTCGGTAGTTGAATTACATGTATTAAAGAATAACAATAACCCAATGGTCAAATATTGAAAAACAAATTTTACATTCACTTTCTAGTTATTCTCCTAGTTGAGCAATTAAAAACATGTTGTTAATAAGAAAATGGTACTTGATTCCTTTTGTTTTTAGATATACAAGTATTTCCCGAATGTAGCATAATGGAAATTTTCCCGTTTGAATTAATTCCCTTTTGTACAGTAATCATTAGCAAGTTCCGCTAACAATTCTTATAATTTAATTAACGTTTGTAATGTAACAAATAGTATTTGGTCTGTCAATAAGGGATTCCCTTATTTTAAAAGGTCAAAATATTTCTCCGGGCATGTTAACTACCAGTAAAAGTAATATATTAAAAAAATACATGGCTGAGAATATTAACAAATCTCTAGTGCTTTTAAGATTTAGTTTTTTTATCATGTTCAGCTTATGAGTTTCAACTGTTTTGACGGAAATATTTAACTTATCAGCAATTTCTTTATTGCCATTGCCGTTTCTAATATACTTAAGCAATTCTATTTCACGAATGGTAAGTGCCGGGATTGAATGGTATTTTGTTTCCTGTATAATTTAAAATCTCCCTATTTTTATAATTAAACTTCGGGAAACAAAATGTTGAATAGTTTTCCCTATTCAATAATAATGTGAACTTATTTTTTAATGTAGGTAATTCTATTAATATTTTCAAGACAGATTAAGAATTATAATTTGTAAAAATTGTTCAATACCTGCAATTGACTTATCTATTCTTTAACTTTATTTGAATATGAATATTTTTAGCTTGTAATTGTAACAATATTATAAATTGTTTCGTCTATAAGATAAAAAATGCTAAAGTCCGTTAAATACAAATTATTGATTAAGCAGCATAAAAACAGGATTTACAGTTACTCGCTTTTTATGCTTAGGAATAAGCTTGATGCGGATGATGTTACACAGGAGGTAATGATAAGAACCTGGAACAATATAGATAAATTTAATTTTGATGCTGCTAAATCATGGATTATGAAAACTACACATAACCTGTGCCTGGATTATTTGAGGAGAAGAAAGTTGGAATCACAAAGAGAGTATGTTATTGATGAAACTTCCGGAGAAAGATTACATGATAATGACAGACTTAAAAATCCCGAGGTTAGCGCCATACGGGAACTGCTGAAATCAAGAATTCACGATGCAATGGAAAGGTTACCCGAGAATTTAAAAACCATTTTTGTTATGTACGAAATACAAGGGCTTAAATATAAAGAGATAAGTGAAATTTTAAATATCCCTTTAAATAGTGTTAAAGTGTATTTATTACGGGCAAGGAAAAAATTGCAGTTGGAATTAAAAGAGTTTAGAAATGAATCAATCGAAACATATTAGCGATGATTTGCATGATCGTATTATTGCAGTAGCTTACGGTGATGCGGGAATAATTGACAAGCTGAAAGTCTTTTTAAATGCCGCAAAAAATCATGAGGTGAAAAAACTTCTGGCGGAATATAAAGAAACTGCGGCAGCGGTAAATTCTTTTAAAGAAGAAAAATGCCCGGTTGAAATTATTGATTCGGTGAATAAAAAAATTAAACCGGAATTAAACGGCAGAAGAAAAGAAATTCTAACATTAGGCAAATTTATAAAAAAGCCTGCGGTGGTGTTTTCCACCGCAGTAATTGTGCTTGGAATATTTGCAATGGTATTATTTTATAAACCTGAGAACAAACCGGAATATTCACAAGCTCAGGTAGAATTGGCGGAAAAGCAGGTTAAAGAATCTCTTGCGCTTGTTGGGGAAGTATTTAGAAAAACCCAATATAAACTTGCGGATGATGTTTTGGGCAAGCAGGTTTCTCCACCTATAAAAAAAGGCATGAACTTAATAAATAATTTATTCAAAGGAGGATAAAATGAAAAACTTAATCAAAATATTTTTAACAATAACCATATTATTTTCAATAACCGGTTTCGCCCAAGATAAAAAAGAAGATTTCTCTCAATATCCCGGTTATGTGAATTTCGGTAATCTTTCTCCCTATTTAAAGAGCGATAACGTAACGGAAATAAATATCGAAAGCTACCTGTTAAAAATGGTAAGTAATCTCACGGAAAAAGATGATCCCGAATTATCTAAAATGTTAGCAGGACTAAAACTCATTAAGGTATATTCCTTTGATGTAAACGCTAACGATACTAAAGATCTTAATAAAAAAATAAACGAGATAGATAATTCGCTTTCAAATAAGAATTGGGATAGAATTGTAAAAGTTAAAAGCCCGGACGAAAATACAAATGTATATGTTAAAACTACGTCCGACCAAAAAACAATTGTAGGGCTTGTTGTTACAGCATTGGAAAAGAATGGGAAATCATCTTTTATAAATATTGTCGGCAACATTGATATGGATGCATTGGGCAGGTTAGGTGAAAAGTTTAACATACCTGCACTGGATAGTATTAAAAGTAAATAACCGGGATGCAAAATGAAAAATAAAATTACCGGGGTAATTTTAATAATTTTATCAAGCATCCTGTTTACGGGATGCTTTAATGTAGACGGGAATTTTCTAAAAATTAAACATGAAATATTTTCTACAACAGGCTATCACTATAATAAAGATCAGGAGTTCGGAATAGGCGGCATGGGAATGTCTTTGGCAAAAATGGCTGTCGGTTTTTCAGATAATGACCGGGAAGCAAAAGAGATGATAAAACATATTTCCGAAGTCCAAATCGGAATATATAAGAACACAAGTGATGCTTCGTTTAATAATAACCGGATGCTGGCGCAAAGAATTGATAACCGGCTAAATTCCGGAGGATGGCGTTATATTGTTAAAAGCCGTAACGGGCGAAAGATGAATTTAATTTATATAAAAACCGGTTTGGATAGCAGTTTTAAAGAAATATTAATAATCAACCTCAAATTAGACCGGCTGGAGCTTGTAGAAGTTAAGGGCGACCTGGACAAAATAATTCAATACGTAATAAAAGATAAGGGAGTAAGAATTGATAATGCACTTGCATCCAGGTAAATGATTTACTTAAGCTCCCGAGCGGCAGGTTAACAACAACAATATTTTTTTTAGCGGGGAGTAGAAGAAAAGTATTCTTTCACTTTTAAAAAAAATTGTGCCTCTTCGCGGCGGTTACTTCATATTAACTCATGCTATGCAAACTCCAGGAATTTTGGAGTAATGGAATGATGGAGTATTAAAATTTATTCCATTTTTTCAATATTCAATTACTCCTGCAATTTGTTTTGTGTAAGGTGACTTAATAAGATGCCGGATACTTGATGCCGGATTAGAAACCGGGTATCCGGAATCAAGTATCGAGGATCTTTTTTATCATACCAATGACTTCTACTTTGCCAGGCTAACCTTAATGTTTGAGAACCATAATTTGATTTTTTTATTTGAACCGTAATGCATAGTGGAAATAGTAAACCCGTCGTAATTTTTATTTCCCGTCCACACGGCGGCAAACGGATGTTTTGTACTGCCGTGATGAAAATAAATCCACTGCTTAATCATATTATTTTTACCAAGGAATAATTCAAAATGATCGCCGGGCGTGTAGCCGACATTATCGGCATATTCAACCATTAAAGCTCTTCCCATGCCTCTGCCTATGGGGTATTTTTTCATTCCCATATCTTTAAACTTAACATTGGTATCCCATACTAAGTGAAACGGAAACAACAGCCAATAATTATCGTTTATAAATTTCGCATCAATCTTTTTTACTTTACCATCCATATTATGTTCGTTGTAAGAAACCTTAACCTCCTTACCATTTTTGTTTTTACCCCAATAAGTAACCTCCTTGGTTTTAGGATGCCATTCCCAGCTTCTGCTCATTATTTTCCCGTTGAAATCCACATTAAATGTGTAATGTATTGAATCTACCTTACCAAAAGCATCTATACCGTAAGCGTTGGCAATTTCTTTTGTAAGTGCAGCAGTTTGCATGCCCGCTTTGTTTGATTTGGGTTTAGCTTTGACAATACGAATTAACGGAAATGAAGCAATATTATTTCCGTAAACAATTTCAGTTACAGTATTACCGGGTATTAAGAAAAGCAGGTCTAAAATTACTGCTGCGGTTGATATAGATAGTAATGATTTCGTTAAGATATTTTTCTTCCTTAGAAAAATGAAACTGCTAATTATGAAAAGTAAAATAGTGATGGTTAAAATATAAGGGCTCGTAACAATTCCCCGGCTTACGGAAATTATATAGTTTTGCATACCTATCCTCGCTTAATTTTTATTCGATATAAATTAAGCAGTTAAATGTGGCGCTTCAAGGATAAAAAAATTTGGGTGTTCTGAATCATATTAAAGGTACCGGTGGAATTTAAATTTAATAATAATACACACTCCTTTATAAAGCAGACGGTTCCGGAATTATTTTTTATATTCTTCCCGCCTGCGTTTTAAAAAAGTTTTAAACGTTAATACTTGTGAAATTGCCGCAGCTGTAAATACACCGACAATTATCAGGATGACCGGTAAGTGCATTTATACTCCTTGTAAAATATCTTAAATAAAAATTGGCCTGATTACTTCCGCCAGGCAGATGATTTTTTTCATTAAAAATTAAATCAAATATAATTAAATATACCTTATTACAAAACACTCCGGCCTGGTTAAAAAATGACTATTTTATTCTTTATCACATCATACTAATTTCATAATTCCAATACAAAAAATATTTTACTGGAAAAAGAAACAATTATAAATTAAGTTATACGTAGGAATAAAAAGGATATTAATATGTATATGCATATTATCAAAAACCACGGGCTAATTTCATTCGTTACAAAAAATAAAATAATCTGCCTTACTATCTTCATATTTTTTATTTTAGCTTTCACAAATCAAATTTATTCACAAAAAAAGAGTCATCATAAAAAAATGGAAATTAAACTAACCAGTACTGCATTTAAGGAAGGAGAATTTATTCCTTCCAAATATACATGCGAGGGGGCAAACATTTCCCCCCAGTTACACTGGATTGATACAACGGATGATGCAAAATCTTTTGCATTAATTATGGAAGATCCGGATGCACCAGGCGGCATTTTTATTCATTGGGTAATTTATAATATTCCAGGGAACTTAAGGGAACTTCATGAAGATGTTACGCCGTCAAGAAACATTTCGGATAAAATACTTTTGGGAACAAACAGCTTCGGCAGAATAGGATACGGAGGCCCATGTCCTCCTCCCGGAAAACCTCACAGGTATTTTATAAAAATTTACGCTCTTAACACACTGCTGCATCATATCGGTTCCGGCGCAACAAAGGACCAGCTTCTAAAAGCCATGGAAGGGCATATTATAAATGAGGGTAAATTAATGGGAAGGTATAAAAAATAATTATTCCTCGGTTAATTGTTCAGGGTTAATCGTTAGCTACCGGTTATTTGTTCATGGTTATTGGTATAAATGATTAACACTTAATCAACGGCAAAGTAATTCTGCTGTATTCCTATGCCTATTCAAATCAATTTTAAAAATTATTTAAAAGCAAGAAATATTTTTAATAAAATTATGTATTAATGCCCGCTGGTTATTTTTATTAAATTAAATTACAACAAAACAATAAAAATAAGTTTAATTACCAGCCAAAATATTTGAGGTTATAATGAACTCTGAAAATTCAAACGGGGTTATAAAAAGCGGTAGAATAGAATCCATAGATGTATTTAGAGGTTTAACTATATTCATTATGATTTTTGTTAACGATCTGGCTTCAATTAAAGGCATTCCTGGCTGGATGGAACACATGCCTGCAAATGTCGACGGGATGACTTTTGTTGATGTTGTTTTCCCGGCATTTCTATTTATAGTAGGTATGGCTATACCTTTTGCGATAAATAAAAGAATTGCTATGGGAGATAACACTTTTAGGTTAATAAAACATGTTGCAGTAAGAACTGCCGGGCTTTTAATACTTGGCATTGCAATGGTTAATATTTCCGATCTGAATTCTCAGGTTGTGGGAATGAGTCATTCTGTCTGGATGCTTCTTTTATTTATAGGTGCCATACTTGCATGGAACCAGGTCCCCAAAACGAAAAGCCGTGAAAGAATAATCTTCCTTTCACTTAAATACTTGGGAATAATTCTTATTATTTATCTTGCAGCAATTTTTAGAAGCGGTCAGCCCGGCAGCCTTGGATGGTTTCAAACAAAGTGGTGGGGAATTTTAGGATTAATAGGCTGGGCATATTTTTTCTCGAGCTTAATATACCTTATTTTCAAAAATCATTTACCCGGCATAATAGGAATGATGGTAATTGCTGTTTTATTGTATATCGGAGATAAGACCGGCGCTATCGGTAATTTTTATACACAGCACATTAAACAATATTTTTGGCTAGGCGGACATATAGGGGCACATACCGCAATTGTTTTATCTGGAATGATTGTCTCATTTCTATTTATGGGTGTGTGGAAGGAAAGAACTCCGAAGGAAAGGATCACCTGGATTCTTGTATTTTCTTTAATGATGTTTATTGCCGGTTTTTTATTAAGACCGCTTTACGGCATATCCAAAATTTATGCAACGCCAAGCTGGTCTTTATATTCTGCAGCAATATGCGGCGTGTTATATGCATTCTTATATTGGCTGATTGATTTGAAAAAGATTAAAGGGTGGTCTAAATTTCTTAAGCCTGCCGGTACAAATCCCTTGCTTGCATATTTACTGCCGGATATATTTTATGCGGTTATCTGGATATTCGGAATCGATTTCCTTTCCAAATATTTCGGTTACGGAATTGTAGGAATTATCCGTTCAATTATATTCGCATTAATTATGCTTTGGCTTACTTCATTATTAACTAAAATGCACGTTAAACTTCATCTATAATTATCTTTAGAAATTTATTTAAGTGTGGGTGCTCCGGTTATATAATGAACAAGCTGGTCTATAACGAATTCTTTTTCATCAATTAATGCTTTTACCACATCGCCTATAGAAATTACACCAATAAGTGTTTCGTTTTCAATTACAGGTAAATGACGTATCCGCTTATTTATCATCAGAGCCATACATTCTTCCGTGCTTAAAGATTGATTTACATAAATTACCTTTGTCGACATTATTTCCTTTACCAGAGTATCCCTGGAAAACTTGCCGTGTAGAATTACCTTTCGGGCATAATCCCGTTCAGACATTATTCCGACCAGACTTTTATCATCCATTACAAGCAAAGCACCTACGCTTTTATCCGCCATTAGCTGCAAAGCCTCGTAAACAGTAGCACTTTGCGAAATTGAATATATTTCATTCCCTTTTTGGTTTAAGATTTCGTACACCGTTTTCATAAAATCTCCTTCCCGATTTTTCGCAGAATAATTAAATTGATTTCATTTATTTGTTTGATTAAAAAATCCCGATATCCGCAAATAGTAAGAGTTTCTAAAAATTACTACTAAGAGAATAATAATTTATTTTGAAGAATTCCAGTGTTATTTTAAAATTAATAGAATTTGTGAATAAAGATAGGTTGTTAACAGTAATTTTTTTATATGGTATGATTAGCGAAATTTGTGTATAAAAATCGTTGCTGCAGAAATTCTTATTTGATTGAGAACTTATTACCCCCATCCTCCCAAATAAGAATCCCTGCAGCTAATTTCACTTAGCTTCTAATTGCCAGAGCATCATTTACATTTATTGCGTTAGTATTAAATCTTACCATGTCATAAATCCAGCCGCTTTCGGCACTCGAAGATACTTGCCCTTTCAGGATTATAGAACCGTTATTAACAATTATGTGTACAGGCGGATTGGAGAAATACTGCAATCCTTCATACATAGGATCGCTGTATATTAAACTTTCTGCTCTATAACCTATGTCGCCGGGGCCAAAAGTTTTTTGAATATTATTTACAACTTTTCTAACACCTGCAATATTCTCCGCATCTTTCTGAAACCACTGCTTAAACCACGGATCATGTACCCACCCCGTAAGAGTAAGTACTCCATTAGTATCGCTGGCATTTACCCAATCAAACACTCCGTAGAA
>JBJKSH010000198.1:0-19132 GCA_046704255.1 Ignavibacteriaceae bacterium
CGTAATTTATTATCAAATTAATTATCAACCAGTCTTCTTAATGATTAGTACTCTAAGAAATTTCAAAACACATCGCATCTTACGGAAGATACATTTCACCGGACAAACCTAAGAAGCCCTCCGGTTATGCTTTCATAAATATTATTACAAAGGACAATGTTAGATGCGGTTTAATTTCGGTTTTAATTTTAAATTTTCCTCTTCAGGCAAGGACATTAGATGAAAGCATTTTTTCAAAAGTTTTATGATTTGTTAACATATAAAAGCGATAACTTTAATATTGCTAACAGCAGGGTGCTCTCTAAAAAATCAATAAGATTTCTTATATGGGTAAGAATAATATCCAGAATATATATGTGGCTTCTTGCTCTATACTTAATAGCTCATTTCGCAGTTTTCATAAGAAGAATCCTTATTCATTGAATTTATATTGAAAGGAATGTCCTATGTATAACCCTTCTTTGCTTGCTCTGGTTGTTAGAGGAGGATTTGTTGTCCTTATATTAGCGGTTTGTTCTTTGATTTCTATAAAAGTTATAATTGAAAAATATATAGTTTTCAAGGGAATTACCGAAAAGGTAATTTCCGAATTTATGAATAATATATACAGCAGTTTGGGTACGGAAGATTTAAAAGATGCTTTGTTTATATGCAAGACAAGCTCGTGGAACTGGTTAATTATAAAAATTAAATCGCCGATAACCAATGTAATTAAGTATATGATTGAACATTATAAAGAGCCAAAGCCGGAGCTGGAATCGGCGGCATATACGCAACTAGACAAGGAAATTGCCAGAATGGAAAAAGGCCTTGGGGTATTATCAACTCTAGGCAGTATTTCTCCTTTTATCGGTTTGTTCGGAACCGTAATCGGAATTATACAATCGTTCAATGCACTGTCAATAAACAATACTTCTAATTATACCCAGGTAATGAGCGGTATTGCCGATGCACTTGTAGCAACGGCAGCCGGGCTGGTAGTTGCTATTCCGGCTGTTATGTTTTATAACTACTTTATGAAAAGGCTTAAATTAAGTATGCCGCTTTATGACGAGGCAATTCAAAATACAATAAAATATTTAAAAATACTTGAAGTGAGAAAAAAACATGAGGCGGTATAAACCAGATGAAAAAGAATTTTCCGAAATAAATATTACTCCGTTAACAGATGTAATTCTGGTTGTACTTATAATCTTTATGATTACAAGTCCCTTTTTAATTACCGGAGCATTAAAAGTAAAGCTGCCCCAGGCATCATCTGCTAAAACCACTATAAGAAATGATGTAGAAATTTATTTAACAGATAAAAACCAGATTTATCTTGATAATAAAATCGTTAATATATCCGAATTGCCTTCGGAATTAAGGGCCGATTTTGTAAGTAAGAATAACAGGGACGTAATAGTAAAAGCCGATAAAGATGCTGTATACGGCAGTGTTGTACAACTGCTGGATGCATTGAAAAATGCCGGCGCAACCAAACTGCTAATGGCAACAATTAAAAAATAAAGGGATGAATTCATTAAATTTCTCCCCCGGAATATTCGGTAGTCCCGGAATAAAATTTTCCATGCATTAAATTGCATTATGTTGTTAAAGAATGAAATTATTAAATGTAAAAAATTTTTCCACATTACTTTCTGTAATTTTTCACATTGCTTTGGTTGTGTTTATATTTTTATTATATAAGCCGAAGAAAAAAAGCTCAAACTATAAATTAATACAGGTTGGCTTTGCGGGGGAAATTGTTTCCAACTCGCCCGGATCTCCGGGCAGCAGAGGTAATAAAACCAGTACCGTATCTTCACCTGTTAAACAACAAAAGATAATTATTAAGAAGAAAGTAAAAACCAGACCGGCAAAAAAAAAGCCGGCTGAAATATCTAAAAAGAAAAAAGCTCCGAAAAAAGAAGACACAAATAAAAAAGTAAGTGAACCTTCAAGCAGCACTAACAATTCTACCGGTGGGACATCAACCGGTAAGTCTAACGGTGCACCGGGTTCTGGAGAAAACAGCAACGGACAAAACGGTTCCGGCCCGCCTAAAAAAGGTACGCCGGAGAATGAAGACTTTTACCATGTGGCGGTCGATCAAATGCCGGTTCCTTATGGAGGAATGGCCGGTATACAGGCAAAAGTTTTATACCCGCCGCAGGCTAAGGCAAACAATATTCACGGCACGGTTTACATACAGGCATATATCGATGAAAACGGGAGAGTAAGGAAAGTAATGTTAATTAAAGGGATAGGTTATGGCTGCAATCAGGCTGCAATGCGTGCTGTAAAAGAATCGGTTTTCCAACCTGGTTTATTGAATGGAGCTCCGGTAAAAGTGCAGATGACTATACCGGTAAATTTTTAAGTTGCTGGATGATTAAGAGCCCGGATAATAAAATTATTCCACTACTGTTTTATCCTTTTTTTTCTTTTGCCTTAAATATTCGATAATCCCGGGTAAAAGCGAAATAAATATTATAACTAAGATTACAATTGAAAAGTTATGTTTAACTATTTCTATGTTACCGAAAAAATACCCGGCATAAGTAAACAGTGCAACCCATGCAGCCCCGCCGATTATATTATAAGATATGAATTTGGGATAAGACATTTTGCCAATACCTGCAACAAACGGCGCAAAGGTTCTAACGATGGGTACAAATCTGGCAAGTATAATAGTCTTGCCGCCGTATTTTTCAAAAAATTTATGTGTCCTCTCAAGATATTCTTTTTTTAGAAACCTAACTTTTTCCTTTTCAAAAACTTTGGGACCTACATAATGCCCAATCCAGTAGTTGGCGGTATCTCCTAAAACAGCCGCAAGCGTAAGAAGTAAAAACAAAACATGAACATCAAAAGTGCCTTTGGCGGCAAAAGTACCTGCGGCAAACAGAAGTGAATCGCCGGGCAGAAAGGGTGTTATTACAAGTCCGGTTTCACCGAAAATTACAACAAATAATATTATATAGGTTAATGTACCGTATTGTAATATTATTTCATTTAGATGAACATCGAGGTGTAAAAAAAAATCGAATAAATACCTGATTGCTTCCATAAGGTTTAGGAATTATTTCTCCTGTTATAAGCAAAGTTGATTATTTTTTTTAGCGTAGCTTCATAAGAATAGCCGGCAGCTTCGGCGGAACGCAGAAAGCCGGCGCTTTCTGTCAGATCCGGATTAGGGTTTACCTCCAGGACGAAGAGCTCATTGTTTTTATTAAGCCGCATATCAACCCTTGCATAATCTCGGCAAGACATAGTTTTGAATGCGGCAACTGCAATCTCCTTTGCTTTTTTTTCTATTCTTTTAGGAAGTTTAGCGGGGCAATTCGGAATTGTTTTATGGTAAGCTTCGTGGTTAGGGTCCCATTTTGCCTGGTAACTTACAATGTTGTGCAAATAATCGGGCATTTCATCAAACTCTATTTCGCTAATTGGAAGGGCAGCGGGTTGTTTATCTCCCAAAATAGCAATGTTTAATTCCCTGCCCTCGATAAATTCTTCAACCAAAGCAGGTTCCAAAAAAGTATTTAAAACATAATCAATCCGCTCATTTAATTGTTTAAGGTTTTCTACAATCGATTCATTCTCAATTCCTACGCTGGCATCTTCAAATGCCGGCTTTACAATCATTGGGTAGTTAAGGCCTTTATTATAACGTTTGGCAATTTTTCTTACAAGCATAAACTTTGGAGTTCTTATACCTACCGAATTCAGCATCCTTTTTGCTAATGCCTTGTTTTGACAATTTGCCAAAGCAATGGCAGGTGCACCGGTATAAGGAACACCTAGTAATTCCAGCAGCCCCACAACATTCATTTCCATCCTGGAGTCATCGTTGTATAATTCGATGAAGTTAAAGATTACGTCGGGTTTATTTTTTCTCAAATCATCCAGGAGAATATTTATATCATCTTTAATATTTAACGGATAAGCGTCAATTCCTTTTTTGGTAAGACGCTTTGCCAGTTGTTCATATTCCTCTATAGGTGTCAGCTCTTCAACTTCAAAATAAGGAATAAAATTTAACTCCCTCATTTCATGTTCGGATTTCTTAACATAAAAATCGGGGTTTGCTTCGTTAAATGCTACAGCTACTTTTATATTTTCCTTCATCATTATTTTCAAAGATAAATAAAAAAAAACACTAGACAAAATAAGCATGATGATTTAATCATTTACATTAATTAAGTTTGAATTTAAAATCTTAAACTATTATGAGTTTTTATCCTCAACCTTATAAATACCAATGCGGGCCTTTTGCTCTTAAGTATGCACTTGTTATGCTCGGCATGTTCGAAAACGAAAGAGAGATTGGCAAAAAAGCCGGCAGCACCTGGTGGTACGGTACGGATGAAATCGGCCTTGCTAAAGCTGCAAAAAGCTTCGACTGTAAAATGAAATATTTCCGGCGGGAAACTCCGGGTGAAGCAATTAAAGTTTTAAGCGAACATTTAAAGCAGGGTTTGCCTTGCATTCTTAGTGTAGATAACTGGGAGCACTGGTTTACCGTAATAAACGAACAACAGAAAAAATTTATTGTTGTGGACAGCGGGCTGGACAAGGTTATTATTATTCTTTCCGAAAACCAGCTAGCCAAAAGATGGAAGTACATTGACGATGAAACAGGTTATACCAGCTACGACGGCTACGCACTTACTCCCAAATTTAAGCCGCTTACCAAAGCTAAGTTTTCACTGGAAAAAGCACGGTATGTTATGCAAGACAGGAATAAAGAACTGGCTGAAAAATGGGATACTTACTTTAATGATCTTATAAACATTTGCAGGCCTAGAACACCAATTTCAAAAAGGACAATTTCGTTTACCGAATTTTTAAGAAGGCACGAAAATCTGCTTGTTAAACAAGTTGCCAACTGGCATGGTACACCAACATACAGGGAGTTAAAAAAAATCCTTAAGTACATGGCTTTTGTTGCAGAAGTTTATGATTTGGTAATTTATACGGACGATCAGAAAAAAGCACTTGTGGAATTAGCCTCTATCTTAATGATGTACTCTTGCGGTAAATATGGAATGGACCCAATTTATTAGAAAGGAGTTATATGGAAACCCACATAGAAAGAAATATTAAAATTTTGAAAAGAGAAAGTACCGCTTTACTGCTTATTGATATTCAGGAAAAAATATTGAATGTTATGCAAAGCAGAGAACAGGTTGTTATAAATTCTATTAAACTTGTAAAAGGATTTAAAGTATTAAACATACCCATCTTCTATACCGAACAATACCCAAAAGGATTAGGTAGTACTGCCGAACCTATCCTTAAAGAACTGGAAGGATTAAGCCCCATTCAAAAAATGAGTTTTAGCTGTTTTGGCGCCGGAAATTTGTTTCAGAGATTAAAAGATAATAATGTCTCACAGATAGTTACAGCAGGAATCGAATCCCACGTCTGCATCCAACAAACCGTACTGGATTTATTAGCAAACGGTTTTCAGGTTAATGTTGCGGCAGATGCTGTTTCTTCCCGCAACGAGATGGATTATAAAATTTCCCTTGAACGAATGAGAAATCACGGTGCAGAAATTACAACAGCCGAATCCATTTTATTTGAACTGCTTGAATTATCCGGCACCGACGAATTTAAAGCAATATCTAAAATTATAAAATAGAATTAAACCTTAGTTATTAAAATCCGTCTCAAATTTAGAAAACCATATCTTTATTGGAATATTGTAACATTATATTACAATACTGTTAGCAGCCCAGTGGAAATTATTACTTACCGCAAAGGTAAAATCTACCTACACCTATTAATAAATTGAGCAGAATTATCGTGTATTAATGCTTTTTTATGATGGCATAATAATTGACCCTTATACCACAAGTTAAATATATATTGTCACTCTTAGAAGTTATATATTCCATTAAATAAAGGGTAATATTATGAAGAAACTCATTTTAACTTTTACTTTAGCAGGCTTATTTTTATTTGGTTGCTCGGATGTAGGTGTAAACCCTAAAATGCCGATAAATAGCAGCACTGCAAGCACAACTACAACGCTTAATAAGAAAGGCCCAAATAAAGATATTCAAACACACCAATTTGATATGAGTTTATTGTCTCCAGTTTCTGTTACACAAACGATTAATGGAGAAGAAGGTGGAACAATTTCGTTAGAGCAAAAATGGTTGTTCGGCGGTACTTCTGCAAAAGTATCCTTTCCTAAAAATTCTTTTGAAGGAAGTAAAGATATAACTATGATGGTGGATCCTTTAACAGCTACAATTTCGTTTTCTCCGCATATAGTTTTTAATAAAGCTGTTAAATTAAATCTTTCATTTGAAGGGTTGAACCTGGAACAACTGAATTTAACGAAAGGTAAAGTATACTTTTATTTCCAATCAGATACGGGGGTTCTTTCGTTAGTTGAGAACGGCGGAATAAAGGTAAAGGTTAAGTCTGGTTCGGTAAGTGTTAAGAATGCTCAGCTCCATCATTTTTCTAGATACCTTTTTGCAAAGTAAGTTATAATAACATTAGATAGAAATTAATTAAAGAGCAATTTTGTAGTTTCTTTATACAACTTTTTCTTACTATAAATAAATGGAAGCAACCGGCCAAAAGAGAGAAATATTTGTAGAGGATATATTAAAAAGTTTTTTTACCAGGAAGGAAGTTAGCCGGCTTTCCGAAAGGTTCTTTACCGAAAAGCCGAATAAAAGACTGACCGGTATAACTCCGGAGAACAAAAAACAATTGGATTATGATATAAATCAGAATCTAAAGTTTAGTTCTAAAATTGATCTTCTAATTACCTATTCCTATTCCCGGCTTCCCCGGTATAAATATTTAGAACTATTGCTCCTGCTCGGGCAGTATTCTGCAACTGCCGGAGAATACGCTACCTCCATTTACATCCACGAAAAAATAATAAATGAAACGAAAAAAGAAAAAGAACTTTCAGGCTTTACTTCCTCTGCCGCTTTAGCTTTAGGAGAAATTTACAGCAGGCAGGCAGTTTGGGAAGCCAGTTTTAGATACATTAAGCAGGCTTACGATGCGTATGAAAAATCCAATGAACCGAAAGGCTGTGCCAATTGTGAAAATCTTCTCGGCACAATTTACGGGGATCTGGGAGACTTAAAAAGCGCACGGGACCATTTTGAAAAAAGCCTGGCCTGGCTGGAAAATATTCCGGACTCCGCACAAAAAGGTAAACTTGAAATTAACCTGGGAATAATAAATAATATTCTTGGTGATTATGAGGCGGCACTATCTTATTATAAAAGAGCGCTTGTTAATTTTGAAAAGCTGCGTAACCTAAAGCGAATTGTTGAAATAAGATATAACATTGGAATGCTTTTCACCAAGAAAAAACAATTAACTCTTGCAATAAAAGAGTTCGACCGGTGTATTTCAATTGCTATGCAGTCCGGTTATCTTTCTTCCGTGGGGCTGGCATACTTAAGCAAAGCATTTGTTTATACGGAGATAAAAGACTTTTATGTGGCCGAAGCCTTTGCAGATAAAGCTTTGGAAATTTCCAGAAAAGTAAATGATAAACTTACAATAGCCGACCTTTATAAAATAAAAGGAATTATTTACAAAAGCCAAAAGAAATACGTGGCCGCAGAAGATTACCTGCAAACAAGCCTCCGCATTAA
The DNA here is from genome assembly GCA_046704255.1 of Ignavibacteriaceae bacterium. Taxonomy (GTDB): domain Bacteria; phylum Bacteroidota; class Ignavibacteria; order Ignavibacteriales; family Ignavibacteriaceae; genus FEN-1297. The sequence continues at coordinate 7,629 of JBJKSH010000198.1, forward strand.
CAGGGAATTAAAAAATCAAATGAACGAAGCCGAGACTCTTGTTGAATTGGGTAAATTATATAAAGAAATTAATAGAATGGAAGACGGAATAAAGTGTATTAAAAGCGCTTTAAAATATTATAAGAAAATCAATTCCATTTCGGAAACGGAAAGAGTTAAAGAAATTCTGCGGGCCGACTAATTGCATCAAATCCTACACTAAATTTTCTGCCGGAATTTATACCTTCACGACATACAATTCCATACCTTATTTACCAATCATACTTTTTAATTCATATTATTATAAATTTGCCGTATTAAATTATTGAGGTTATTTAAATTTTAAATAGATGGTCTCACCCCCTCAACTGCACAACCTTATAAGCAGAAGGAGGACTTAGTGCGGGGTTAATTTTTGTATAACTTATATTCCACTAAAATAATTACTTTTGTTTTAGTTGAATTTTCGCTAATTATCGTATAATAAAATTTTACGAACATGTTTAGGACATTATTTACAACTTTACGGGCTAAAATTTTAGCAGGTTATATAGTTGTAATTATAATAATGATTTGCGTAATGATTTGGAGCTTGTATAATTTCAACAGGCTTAACGAATCATACACAAAAATTATTACGCAGAATTATTCAAGTATTGTTGCTGCCGATAATATGGTACGTGCATTAGACAGCCAGATTAATTCCCTGTTTTTAATTTTCAGCAAAGAAAATCCTGTTATGGGCGAAAGCCAGTTTGAAAATTCCAAAAAGGATTTTTTTTACTGGCTTCAATTTGCCCGTGTTGCAGCTTATACACAAAGTGAAGATTCGATTCTAGACAGCATAAACAGCAAATACAACCTGTTTTTAAATAAGGTAAATTTTTTAGTTACCATACCGTTTAATTACCCTTCAAACGTTAAGCACGAAGACGAATATGCAACCTCTATTAAACTTATATCAAGAATAAAGACAAAATGTTACGAGCTGTTTGAAACCAACCACAACTTTATAAAACAAGCTGAAACCAGTGTTCAATCCATAACCCAAAGTGCGGCCTTGTCTATGCTGCTTCTTGCAATAATAGGGACTGTTTTAAGCCTTATATTCAGCACAAAATTTTCCGAGTTTATAGTAAAACCCGTAAAGGCGCTTACCAGATCGGTTAAACATATTTCCGCCGGTAATTTTGATGAAAAAATTTCTGCGGAAGATACCGATGAGATAGGCATACTTGCTGATGAATTTAACAGCATGGTACGCAGGTTAAAAAGATATGAAAAGTTAAATATTAATAAAATTTTGTATGAAAAAAGAAAATCCGAAATAATAATTGAAAGTATAAATGATCCTGTTTTAATTGTTGATGCGGATTTAAGAATACTTCTGAGCAACAAAGCTTTCAATAGCGAGTTTGGAAAAATAGTACCTGAAAAAACCTTGCTTGGAGAAATTATTAAAGATGAGCCTGTTCTTCAAAACATTAAATTGTTTCTTTCCGGTAAAATATCACCCAGCCAGGAAAGCGTTTACGGCCTTTTGGATAACAACGGCAATACAAAATATTATAAGTTAAGGCATTCAACAATAAACCTGCCGGAAATTGATATAAATACTGCACTGGTTGTTTTCAGCGATATAACAAAATATAAAGAATTGGATATCTTAAAATCGGAATTTGTTGCAAAAGTTTCTCATGAGCTTAAAACACCGCTTACTTCCATGGGGATGGCAATTGGTATTTTAAATGACGGCATTGCCGGGCAGCTTAACAATAAACAAAAAGAATTAATGAATACAATGCGGGACGACTATACCAGGCTGAACAGAATGGTAAAAGACACTCTGGAATTATCGAGAATAGAATCCGGCGGCTCTAAACCAAACTTTGAAAAAGTTGAAATAGATATGATATTAAAGGAGTGCATTAAAACTTATGCTCTTCAATCCATGGAAAAAGATATAAAACTTATTTACCATCCTGCAAATGAAAAAGTTTATATTACGGCCGACAGGCAGTTTCTTTTAACTGCAATAGGAAACTTCCTCGGTAACTCAATTAAGTTTACGCCGGAAGGTGGCGAAATAATTATTAGCCTGGATAAAAATAGTTCCGGCATTGTAATTACAATTTCGGATAACGGAACGGGAATAAATCCCGAATACCTTGATAAAATTTTTGATAAATTTGTTCAGGTTAGCGGCAGCAGCCCGGGCAGTGTCGGCTTGGGCTTGTCTATCGCAAAAGAAATTATAGACCTGCATAACGGGTGTATAAACGTATGGAGCAAACCCGGCCAGGGAAGCAAATTTGAAATAACATTACCGGTTTAAAATATGAGTAAAGGTAAAGTATTAGTAATTGATGATGAAGTAAATATTTTAAAGGTTATAGAACTATCTTTAAGTTCGCAAAACTTTTTACCGGAAATTTTCGGCAATCCGGTTGATGCTTTAAAGCGGGCGGAAGAAATATATTTTGATCTTGCTTTTATAGATTTAAAGATGGAACCTATAGACGGCTTACAAACACTGGAACGGTTAAAAACCATATCACCGGATACTACCGCAGTACTAATGACAGCGCACGGATCAATTGAAACCGCTGTTGAAGCTATTAAAGGAGGAGCATACGATTATATTACAAAGCCTTTTTCGCATAAGGAATTTGTTCACCTTGCGGAAAGGGTTTTTGAACATCATATTTTATTAAAGGAAGTAAAAGGTTTAAGAGAGCAGGCTGAGGAAGAATATGCCTACGGCGATATTATTTCCAATAACTTTAAAATGCACGAAATTTTAAAACTAAGCAAAGACATTGCCGGCAGCAACATACCTGTGCTTATAGAAGGAGAAAGCGGAACAGGCAAAGAACTGCTTGCCCGTTTTATTCATTTTAACAGCAACAGAAGCGCCGCTCCTTTTGTACCTGTTAACTGCGCTGCAATACCGGAAAGCCTTTTCGAAAGCGAAGTATTCGGGCATGTAAAGGGATCATTTACAGGCGCTGCAAAAGACAGAATAGGCAGGTTTGAAATGGCAGACCAGGGTACTGTTTTTTTGGATGAGGTTGGTGAAATTCCCAGGGCAATGCAGGTTAAACTTTTAAGATTTCTGCAAAGCATGGAATTTGAACGCGTAGGCGAAAGTATAACACGCAAAATAAATGTTAGAATAATTAGTGCTACAAACAGAAACATAGATGAAGATATAAAGAACGGCGAACTGCGTGAAGATTTTTATTACCGCTTAAGCGGTGTTAGAATTAAGCTTCCGCCGCTGCGCGAAAGAAAAGAAGATATTCCTTACCTTGCAGATTACTTTTTAACAAAATATTCTCCCGAAACCCAATTAAAAATACTTCCCGAAACTTTAAAATATCTTAATGAATATTCCTGGCCCGGAAATATTAGAGAATTGGAAAACGTAATTAATAGAGCTATTGTTCTTGCTAAAGATAAGGAAATACGACCGGAATATCTGCCGGCAGAGTTTGACAAAGACGGCACAAAACAATCCATTGCTTTAATACCTACTTTAAGCGAAATCGAAAAAGATTATATAATAAAAATTTTAACGGAACACCCCAATCCTAAAGAAGCTTCACAGATACTCGGCCTTTCATTAACTACTTTATGGCGAAAAAGAAAAGAATATAAAATTTAATTCTTTCAAAAAGAAAATTATCCTGCAATTTCAATTTCATTTTGAAATTAACTAAACCCTTTAGTTACAATAAATTTTTGGATAAGGATTTCAAATTGAAATATTGAAGATGATTTATTTGTAACTTTATAAAAATTAATTTAAGCAAAAAGCAGAATACTACCCTATTTGTAAACTTTTCTATTACTTACTTAATAAAAAGAATATACGGCACAGCTTTTGTTTTATAACAGCAGTCAATTGTAAATACAAAATCATTTTTTAAATAAAATGGAGTTATATAACCAATGAAACAATCCGTCTTCTTCACAATTCTAATAGTTGTAGCTTTTGGAGCTGCATTAGCCATTGATATGCTTATATTTGGAAACCCTGCAAATTTTGCAGACGGTGTAGCACGCCAGGTGCCGTTGCCGGGAAATATTTTAGGGCAGGTTTATACAGGCGGGCCGTTAGTCGTCCTTTTGCTTATGCTCTCTATTATGGATATAGCTATTATTTTCGAACGATCATTTTCGTTAAAAAAAGCTGCCGGTAAAAAAGCTACAGCAGCATTTTTTAAAGATATAATTACACTCCTGGAAAACAGTGATTATGATGGTGCTATTGAAGCTTGCGATAACCAGAGAGGTTCGGTTGCAAATGTAATAAGAGCTTCTATTACAAGATACAAGGAATTAAATTCAAGAGATCAGCATGTTGAAGCAGAAAAGCAGCTTTCGGAAATTCAAAGAGCAGTTGAAGAAGCAGCTATGCTGGAGACCCCACTACTTGAAAAGAATTTGATAGCACTTTCAACAATAGCATCTATCGCAACAATGGTAGGCCTTTTAGGAACAGTAATAGGAATGATTAGAGCATTCTCTGCTATGGCAAGAGCCGGAGCTCCCGATGCTATTCAGCTTGCAATAGGTATTGCCGAAGCACTTGTTAATACGGGCGGCGGTTTAATTACTGCTATTATGGGAATAGTTGCTTACAATTACTTTGTTAATAAAGTAGATAATTTTAACTACTCGGTAGATGAAGCAAGCTACAACGTAATTCAAATTCTAAAATCCAAATAACGGTACTTAACCATGGCAACAATTAAAAAGAAAAGATTAAATGTAAGAATAGATATGACGCCGCTTGTAGATGTGGCGTTTCTACTCCTTACGTTTTTTATGATGACAACACAATTTCACCCCCCGGAACAGGTAAAAATCCAAGTGCCTGCTTCCCATTCTGCTTTTAAATTACCGTCATCGGATGTAATGACAATTTATATTGATAAAAAAGGCCAAATTTTTATGGGAGTAGACGGGCAGGATTTAATGGTGCAGCTTTTCGGACAAGCAGCAAAATTAAAAAAAGAAGTTGAAGTAAATTTGAATGATCTGCCCAACCTTTTAATACAAGCGCGCGTTAGCAACCCTAAATTAAGAACGGTAATAAAAGGTGACCGGGAAGCCGATTACGGCACGGTTGAAGATGTTATGAATATCTTACAGAAAACCGAAATTACCCGGTTTGCAATGGTAACAAACCAAATTATAGATAAACGAAAATAATTAAAAAGGATTTTTATTATGGCTGATGTTGGTCTCGGTGAATCCGGCGGAAATAAAAGAGGCAAAAAGAAAAGAAGATTAGGCGTACGCAATGATTTAACGCCTATGGTAGATGTTGCTTTTCTTTTGCTTACTTTTTTTATGCTAACTACGGTATTGAGGAAACAACAGACTCTGGAAATTAACTTACCGCCAAATAATAAAACTCAGGTAGATATTGCAGAGTCTAATCTTTTAACAATGTTTGTAAACCAGGACGATTCGGTTTTCTACAGCGTGGGAGTTAAAAAGCCTCAACCCATTGCATTTAATTCTTTACAATCTTTTTTCGGAAAACAAGCTGCACAAAACCCAAAGCTTGTTATTCTCTTAAAATTCAATCGTAAAAGCAAATTTCACATGATGGTGAATGTTATAGATAAACTTAACCTGGCAAAGCTTCAACGATTTTCAATAGCTCCTATGACGGATAAAGACATACAGCTATTGAACAAGGCAGCATCTTAAAAGAAGGAAAAATAAAAATGAGTAACCACGAATTAACAGTAGATAATACCGAAAATCAGTATGGAGCTCAAGAGCTTAAAAGGCTGTATATAAGGAACTTTGAGATTGGGCTGGTTATTGCTATAATTCTTCATTTATTTCTTATAGGTACATATATTTTTATTGAATCTATAACTAAAGAGAATGATAATAATATTGCAACCGTAAGAATTTTAAAATACAGCGAATTAGGCCCGCCGCCTTCTTTGGATAAAAATGTACAGCAGCAAATTGCCGTTAAAGCGCCTACTATTAAACCTAATATAGGAATTCCAAAACCCGTTCCCGATGCACAAGCACCTAAAGAACAAACTATTGCAACACAACAGGAAATGAATCAGATTGCTTCTCCAATTGGCGAAGGAAGCGGCGGCGGCGGCGTTAAAATTACACAAGATTTAAAAGTTACTGCTCCTACCAACGACATACCGAGCATGAATGCTTTTATACCCGTTGAAAAAGAACCTCAGGTAGTTAAATCGGTTCAACCTGTATTCCCGGAATTAGCTAAAAGAGCAGGCGTTGAAGGAACCGTTTATGTTAAAATTCTTGTTAGTAAACAAGGCAAACCGTTAAAAGCTGTTGTTATTAAAACAGATTCTCCAATATTTAACAAACCGGCTGAAGCTGCCGCTATGCAGTTTTTGTTTACTCCTGCTATTCAGCATAAACAGCCGGTAATGGTATGGGTAGTTGTTCCTTTTAGGTTCAAGCTAAATAATTAATAGCGCGTGAATCTAAGAATGAATATTATGAATTATATTGCATATACGGTTGCAGTGTTATTTATTGCAATGGGTACTGCAATTCTTTCAGGTTTATTCTTCAACGTCAACTTCCCTTCGGAATTCAAAATTACTGTTGGAGTAGTTTTAATTTTATACGGCATTTACAGAATAGTAACTACTTATTTTAAGAAGAACGGAACAGCAGAATAAGAATATGAAAAGGGCCGCAATTATTATATTACTATTTACTTTTGTTCTTGCCGCCGGATGTACCAAGCCGGCAAAAGTAACACCAACAAAAGGTAAAATAACTGTTGAAGTAGACCCGGCCGTATACCCGATTATATCAAAAGAAAAAAATGTTTTCGATTCATTATATACACAAGTTACGATTACATTAAAAAAAGTAAACCCGCTGAAGGGAATGGTTAATATAATAAACGGTAAAACCAGTTTGTTTATAAGCCCCCGATATTTTGATAAGAAAGAACTGGACTTTATTCACAAAGAAAAACTAAATATTCAAATTTATAAATTCTGTTATACCGCAGCGGCTGTTATAGCATCAAAAGATAATCCTATAAATAATATTAGGGTCGATCAAATAAAAGATGTTTTACTTGGTAATTCCAAGAGTTTTTCCTTTGTTATTCCGCAAAACAACACCAACACATACCAATATATCCGGGAAAATATTCTTGACGGCAGTGTACCCAAAAATGCGGAAATTGTTCCTACGGATTCCGATGTATTTAAAAGGATAGAAGAAGGCGGCAATAGGCTTGGAATAGTAAGCTTTAACACCGTTCAGGATTCCTCGAAAATAAAATTTTTACAAGTAGGACAAATAGCAAAGACCATAGTTAAAGCTTCAAAAACCGGATTGGATGTAAATTATTTTACACCCCATCCGGGTTTTGTTTATAAAAAATATTACCCGTTTTGGCAAACGGTATATATTTACCTTAACGAAATTATCTTAACACCCGCTTCCGGGTTTACTACTTTTTTAACAAGCTATAACGGACAAAAAATAGCGCTTGCGGAAAACTTAGCACCGGCAGCAGTTCCCGTAAAAATAAACGAACCACAATAAAGCGGAAAAAACAATGAAAAGCGTTTTAGTTTTTATTTCAATTTTTTTAATAACCCAATTAGTTCCGGCACAAAGTAAATCCAATCAAGCAGAAAATTATATCCAGAAAAAACAATTTTCCAAAGCACTTGAAATTGCAAAACAATATATTAAACAGGATTCAACAAGCCAGGCAATAAAAATTTGTACTGAAATTACAACACAAGATTCAACAAACAAAACAGCCTACGAAGAACTAGGCGAAGCTTACGAAAAATTGGGCGTACTTGTTCTTGCATTATCTAATTATAATATTGCGGAAAAGCTGGATTCTCTGGATATACCGTTAAAATTTAAAATTGCCAATGTATTATATAAACAGCAATCTTATACGGATGCAGCTAATGTTTACCTTAAAGTTATTTCCATGGATACTACCAACACCAAAGCATATTTAAAATTAGGAGTGCTGCTGTATTATGCCCGTCAATACAGTAATGCAGCTTATTATCTTAATAAATATATAAGCCTTGGTAAAAAAGACAGTACCGCATATCTCTATGCGGCAGACTCTTATTATATAATTAATGATTTGAAAGACGCTGCAAAGGTTTCTCAACAAGGTTTAACTCTATATCCGAATTTAATGGAATTAAAAAAGATTGCCGCCGTATCTTTAGCGGTAGAAAATCAAATTCCCGATGCTTTAAAATATTTTAGCGAAGTTCCCGATTCTTTGTTTACCGGCAAAGACTATGCACGCGCCGGCTACGAACTTGAACAACAGCAGAATGATTCTCTTGCTATTATTTTCCTTTCCAAAGCTTTAAAAAAAGATACTTCCTTAATAAGTTCCTTTGCGGAAACCGTTGCCACTATGTACTACAAAGAAGGTCACTACGATTCTGCTATAGTTTATTACAACATGAAAATCGGCAAAGATTCTACTGCAGTAAGCGCCTACATAAACAGGGCATTGTGTATGATTCAATTAAAAAATTATGACGGAGCCCGGACTTCCCTGCTGCAGGCAAATAAATTGAAAAGTAATTACCTTCCGACTTTAGACTGGCTCGGGAAAACATATCAGTATATGGATTCTACCGATGCTGCAGTTAATGTTTATAATCAACTAATACAAGTGGCTTCTGCCGATCCGGATAAAAACAAATCAACTTTAGGAGATGCTTACGGATCAATTGCCGTAGTTCAACTAATAAAAAAGAAATATGTAGCTGCAATTGATCCTTTAAAGGAAGCATTAAAATACGACCCGAATAACTCTCAATATCATTTATGGCTGGCGCAGTCCCTTGCTTTAACCGGAAAGAAAAAAGAAGCAATTGTAGAATACAAAAAAACGCTAAAGCTTGATCCGACAAATAAAGATGCCAAAAAAGGCCTTAAAATTCTGGGTGAATAAATTTATAGTTTTACTAATTATTAAGTTTGGATACTATGCAAAATAATCCGTGGCATTCGGTAAGAATAGGAGAAAATAATCCTTCGGTATTGAATGCCGTTATAGAAATACCCAAAGGCTCTAAAGCCAAATATGAACTGGATAAGAATAGCGGGTTGTTAAAACTAGACCGTGTGCTTTTTTCGGCTGTTCACTACCCGGCTAACTACGGTTTTATTCCGCAGACATTTTGCGACGACGGCGACCCGTTGGATATACTGGTAATTAGTTCTATTGAGGTTGAACCCTTATGCATCATTGAAGCTAAAGTTATAGGTGTTATGAGGATGCTGGATGAAGATGAATATGATGATAAAATTATTGCCGTAGCTAAAAATGATATGTCTGTAAACTATATAAATAATATAGATGAACTGCCGCCACATACTGTTGTTGAACTAAGAAGATTTTTTGAGGATTATAAAAAACTGGAAGACAAAAAAGTAATAGTAGATGGTTTTTTGGGGAAGGAAAAAGCATTTAAAATTATAGAAGACAGCATAGAGCTTTACGCAAAATCAGAATTTACTTATTAGTTTTTGTATTTTCGTCATTATCAAATGTTATTTGTTTAACACATTATGAATGACGATTCTACCATAAAAAAACAAGCGCTTAAAAATATACCGCTCTTTTCGGAATTAACTTCCCGTCAATTAGAACAAATCGCTCATATTAGTACAATTGAGAAATACCCCAAAAACAAATTAATATTTTTAGAAGGAGATTCATACCGGGGATTTTATATTGTGCTAAAAGGAAGCGCAAAAATTTATAAGACATCAACGGATGGCAAGGAAGTAATTTTACATTTAATTAATCCGCCGTTTCCTTTTGCGGATGTACCATTATTTGAAGGCGGAAGTTACCCTGCTAATGCCCAGTCACTAACCGACAGTTCAATTCTCTTTATTCCTAAAAATGAGTTTATTAACTTAATCCTAAAAAGCCCTGAAATAAGCCTTAAGATAACAGCCGGTTTTGCCAAAAGACTAAGGCTAATGAGTAAGCAGCTTGAAGATATTACATTAAAAGAAGTATCCAACCGTCTGGCAAATTATATTTTGGGTGAAATTAAACGAAGCGGCAACGATAAACTGCCGGAGCCATTTGTAAAACTGGCCATATCCAAAGCTACTATTGCTTCATTGCTTGGAACAATTACCGAAACGTTATCCAGAACTTTTAAAAAACTTCAGAAAGAAAATATTATCCGGGTTGAAGGCAAAAAAATTTTCGTAACGGATTTATCCCGCTTAAAAAAACTATCTTAATAACTGAAGTTACGCATACAACCAAAATGGTAGAAAATTAAACAAGTATTTATAATTTTAAAAAAACCTTTTAAGATGAATAATGTAGGGATTTAACATTTTTTTAACTCACCCCCTAACCCCCTATCCTATCCCCTAAGATATCCGTATGGAGGCTGTTCTTATTAGATTTTAATGAACTAATTTTTTTCAGCATGTTTCTGACTTAAGTCAATGGAATGAACAATAAAGATAAATAGCTTTGCTTAATATTTATTAACAAATTTATTATGATTACCAAAGATATTAAAATATCCAGGCTGCTAAAGAATTACCCGGAAGCATTAAATATATTAATAGAAACTAATCCGCATTTTAAAAAGCTGGAGAATAAATTTCTCCGCAAATCTTTAGCCGGAAGAGTAACTGTTGAACAAGCTGCTAGAATTGCCGGTGTAGACACGGATTTACTTCTTGAAAGACTGAATAAGAAAAAATCAAGCTCTCAAAAAGTAATTAATGTAAATAGCAAATTGCCAGTTTCCAAAATACAAATTGAAAATGCTGAAAGTTCAAAACCCGGATTCCTTGTTAATATTGACAAACAAAAAATAAATATATTGGATGTAAGGCCTTACATCGAACAACGGAATGATCCTCTAAAAATAATCTTAAGCAAGGTAAAAGAGTTAAACAATGATAATGTTTTGCTTCTTATAAATTCATTTGAGCCGATACCTTTATATTCTGTATTAAAGAAAAAGGGATATACTCATTGGACAGAAGTAATTGACGGGACATACAAAATCTATTTTTATAAAAATGATATTAATATTGACGAAGAAGAAAAAATCCGGAAAGAAAAATCATCCCCGGTAAATTTTAATTTAACCGGCGAGGAGAATATAATTGAGCTGGATGTATCGCAGCTTGAGCCTCCGGAACCGATGATTAAAATTCTTGAAACAGTTTCCAATATTGAAGATAACACAATTTTGCTGGTGCATCACCACCGCGAACCTTTAATGTTACATGATAAGCTTGCAGAAAGAGGCTTTAGGGCAGTAACGCACAAGATTAAAGAAAATGCATACGAAGTATTAATATTTAAGAAGGAGAATAATGGCTGAAGTAAAACAATCATTAGGTAATACTCCTGCCGGAGGACAAGTTGCTTCCGCAATGTCGCCGTCTTTTAAAATGGTATCCAAATATTTTATCGCTTCAATTGTATCTTTTGT
>JBJKSH010000199.1:0-8477 GCA_046704255.1 Ignavibacteriaceae bacterium
GCATGTGGGTATATCCTTTTTATTTTTTAAGATAATTGTACCGGAGACTGCTCTATAATCTATTCTTTTACCTTCTATTGTTACAGTGCCGTGAGTTTCAACTTTTTGAGGTGTTAATAAAGATATGTTTGTGCTGTCATTTAAAATTTTAGTTATGGATACTTTTTTCTCGATTTGAGCATTCGTCTGTGCACAGCTAAAAATAAAGAATGCGAAAACAAGAAAAAATAATTTGCTATTATTCATTTTATTTCGGCTTTGTTATCAGTAAGCAATTATTGAATTGTTTCAAAATATTTTATGTCCTCTAGAGAATATCCGTGGGTTTTAGGTGAAGCAATTTACATAAATTATTCTAGAAAAAACAAAGTATATGACTTATCTCAAATCAGAAGCAACATAAAAAAAGGAAAATATTTAAATAAGAATATTTAGGCCTGCCGGATAAGATAAAAGATATTTATTTTAATTTTTAATTAGTTATAGATTCTGAGGAATATAGCATGAATAAAAGAAATTGACATTTATCTATCCACGCTTTAACTTGAATTGGGTTTATCAGTCTTTTCATATTTTCCTATTAAGTCTGACTTAGCTTACAAAAAATTAATCAGGGAAAAATTATCTATAGTAAAAAGCAAAATGGATCTAGATATTATTTCAAATGAAAGGTATTACCTAGAAAAATTAAACAAAGGATTAAACTTTACTTTACCAACTTCATTATTGTTCTTGTTTTCTTGGTTTACAGGTATTGCTCTTGTTTTAATGGCAATAGCTGCAACTTTATTTGCTCCTATTATGCTTTTTGTTTTTCTAAAATCAAAAAAGTATAGTTGGTTAATTACGTTTTTTATTTTTGTAATTTTACCGTTAATCGGTTTTGCAATATTAGCTTTTAAAGATAGCAGCTTATCATTTTTTGTCTTAATCCCGCTTATATTTTTTTATATATATTGCTTTATATTGAAGCTTATCCTTGCCGATCAACTAGAGGAATTAAGAGCTAGAGATGAACTCCGGTTAAAAGAGGAATATGAGAAAAAAGAAAAAGGATTTTAAAATTGCAATTAGAATTACCGGGTTAAAAAATTAAACAACCGTACCATTGTTCTTTCTCTCTGATATCTGTTTTTACTCTTCCATCAATACCTCTTCCACACGCGTTAGCGCCCAATCTATTTCTTCTTTCTTTATAACAAGCGGAGGTGCGAATCTAATTACGTTTTCGTGAGTTTCTTTGCAAAGTATTCCTCTTGCCATCAAAGCTTCACAGAATCGTCTGGCACCGCCTGCTTCCGGCTTTAATTCGACGCCTATAAACAACCCTTTCCCTCTTACTTCTTTTATGTGTTTTGATTTTATAGCTTTTAATTTATCTCTAAAGTATTCACCCATTTTAAAAGAATTGTCCACAAGGTTTTCTTCAATTAATACTTTTAAACTTTCACGAGCAACTGCGGCACCTAGAGGATTACCTCCAAAGGTTGATCCGTGATCTCCAGGATTAAATACTCCCAAAATTTCTTTACTCGAAAGAACTGCCGATACAGGATAGCATCCGCCGGAAAGTGCTTTACCTATAATAACTGCATCGGGTTTTATGTTTTCATATTCAAATGCAAAGAGCTTTCCGCTTCTGCCAAGGCCGGACTGAATTTCATCTGCGATAAATAGTACATTGTTTTTCTTGCAAATGTCATAAGCCTTTTTCAAGTAACCTGCCGGAGGCACAATTACTCCGCCTTCACCTTGAATTGGTTCAACAAGAAAAGCAGCGGTGTTTTTTGTGATTACTTTTTCCAGTGCGTCCTCATTTCCGTAAGGAATTATTTTAAAACCCGGTGTAAAAGGACCAAAGCCGTCTTTATATTGATCAACTGTAGTAAAACTGATAATTGAAATTGTACGTCCGGCAAAATTGTTTTCGCATATAATTATCTCTGCCGAATTATCCGGTATACCCTTTATTTTATATCCCCACTTTCTTGCAGCTTTAAGTGCAGTCTCTACTGCTTCGGCACCGGAATTCATTGGAAGTATCATTTCATAGCCGGTAAGCTCGCTAAGCTCTTTATATAATAACGGTAGTTGATCTTTTCTAAATGCACGCGAAGTAAGTGTTAATTTATCCGCTTGCTCTTTGAGAGCTCTAATAATACGGGGATGGCAATGTCCTTGATTAACAGCCGAATATGCAGCAAGGCAGTCAAGGTATTTTTTCCCTTCAACATCGTAAACCCAAATACCTTCGGCTTTGTTTATAACTACATCCAGCGGATGGTAATTATGTGCACCGTACTTCTCTTCAATTTCAATTAATTCCTTAGTTAACATAAAGAAATCCTTTTAATTAATGGAAAGAATTTTAATTAGGCAAATTTATTAAAATAAACTCAAATTAATATTAAAGGTAAGGTAAGAAATATTAAGATTATATTTAATTGAAATAGAATACAATAAACTCCGATAAAAGAAGTTTCGTTGAAATGGAAGGTATTGTATTTTCGATTTAAATGTTACATAGTAATTCCCTGCTACCTCTGCGTTTCCTCTGCTAACTCAGCGGTAAAGAAATATAACCACAGAGAAGCTGAGAAAACACGGAGAACCCAGAGAATTAAAGCTTATGTTAATAATTAAAACTAAGAACAACGTTTAATCAAAACAAACCTTCAATCGACAAATATCTTTCGCCGGTATCGTAATTAAATGTAAGTACTTTTTTCCCTTTAGGAATTTCTTTTAATTTTTTTGCAACTGCTGCCAGTGCCGCACCCGATGAAATTCCCACAAACAATCCTTCTTCCTTTGCCGCACGTTTTGCAAATTGAAAAGCTTCATCTTTTTCAACTGATATTGTGCCGTCCAGAATAGAAGTATCTAAGTTTACAGGAATAAAACCTGCACCTAGTCCTTGTAACGGATGCGGGCCGGGCTTGCCTCCCGATATAACTGCAGAAGCAGTAGGTTCTACTGCAAACACTTTTATACCCGGAAATTTTTTCTTTAATACCCTGGCAACTCCGGTAATATGTCCGCCTGTTCCCACACCCGTTATTAAGTAATCAAACCCTTCGGGAAAATCATTTAAAATTTCTTGAGCAGTAAATTCAAAGTGGGCTTGAATATTTGCAGGGTTATCAAACTGCTGCGGCATCCATGCATTGGTATTGCCTGCAACTATTTCTTTTGCTTTTTCAATTGCACCTTTCATTCCTCCTTCACGCGGCGTAAGTTCAAACTTTGCACCGTAGGCCGCCATTAACTTTCTTCTTTCAACAGACATAGATTCCGGCATTACAAGAATTATTTCGTATCCTTTAACCGCTGCCACCATTGCAAGGCCAATACCTGTATTGCCTGAGGTCGGTTCTACAATAACACTTCCTTTTTTTAAAATTCCTTTTTTTTCCGCATCCAATATCATGGATAAACCTATTCTGTCTTTAATGCTTCCTCCCGGATTTGCCCTTTCAAGTTTAACCCACACTTCGTGGTTACTGCCGAACAATTTATTAATTCTTACATGAGGTGTGTTGCCGATTGCTTCGAGAATATTATTGTACTTCATATCATCTCCTTATACTTTGGTTAAAAATAAAAAAGCCCTTCACAAATGGAAGGGCTTTCTGAAAAAAGAATATTCGAATAATTTTAAGCAATGTCCTCCATCAATAAAGGTGTTATATTTTTACAACAACAAGTTAACATTGCTTTTCCGTAATTATTAGTTAGTGAATACTAAATAGGCATACCTAAAATAAAATTTAAGTCTAAGGATGTCAAGTGTTTGAAATCAAATGACAAACTCCATTGCATCAAAATAATTTTCGTTTGAACGGACTTTAACTTCTATTTTACTATACACCACGGAATTAGGCGGAACACTTTGTGTTACCCATGCGTTGCCGCCTATAACGCTGTTTTTCCCTATAACGGTTCCGCCTCCTAAAATTACTGCTTGAGAATAAATTATTACTTCGTCATGAATAGTAGGATGCCGTTTGGTATTTGAAAGTGATTTCTCCACGCTCAAAGCTCCTAGTGTAACACCCTGGTAAATCTTTACATTCTTTCCGATTTTAGTCGTTTCACCAATTACAATACCGGTTCCGTGGTCTATAAAAAACGGCGAATCGATTTCAGCACCCGGGTGAATATCAATACCTGTTATCTGATGCGCATGCTCGGTTAATACTCTTGGAATGATCGGAATATCAAGATTGTAAAGTTCATGCGCAAGACGATAAATTAAAATTGCCATAAAACCCGGGTAAGCTAATATTACTTCATCTACACTTTCGGCTGCCGGATCTCCTTTATATATCGCTTCGGCATCATCCCACAGCATATCGTGTACCGAAGGAATTTTTGAAATAAATATCCCGGCTTTGTTTTCTATTTCTTTATCTGATTTACCATTTATAATTCTTAGCAGCGAAATTACATTTCTTTCCAGAAGTTGAAGTTTTGCCAAAACATCTTCCTGCGAATAATAAATCTTACTTGAAAAATGCGGAAATAGAAAATCTACAAATTCGTTAAGCAGTTCAATCGATACGTTTTTTAGAGAAGAAGTGCAAGAATGAAGTTCTCTTTTATCCAAAAGCCTTGATGCAAATTCAGCATATGTCGAATCTCTTTCTATTTTGGTAACCATAACTCACCTGTGAATTCTTAATTCATAATATTAATTATAATTAAAGATTTATAATGTAATAAAAATAATTTAAATGTATAATGTCCGTGGTAAAGGAAAAATGGATGAGATATTACATTCAGATTATTTCCCTCCGAATAAGCTAGCCTTATAATATTCACGTCTTAACTGCGCAATTACATCATGTCCTATTTTCTTAGGGCACTCTGCCGAACAAGCTTCTGTATTTGAGCATGCGCCGAATCCTTCCGCATCCATCTGAGCGACCATTGCAAGAACTCTCTTTTGCCTTTCAGGCGAGCCTTGAGGCAGACGCGCCAGATGTGAAACCTTAGCTCCTACAAATAAAACAGCAGATGAATTTTTACATGCCGCAACACATGCACCGCAGCCGATGCATTGTGCAGCTTCAAAAGCGAACTCTGCTCTTTCCTTTGCAATCGGAATTGCGTTTGCATCCGGTGCCCCGCCTGTATTAACGGAAATAAATCCGCCTGCCGCCATAATTCTATCAAACGCAGAACGGTCTACTACCAGATCTCTTACTACCGGAAATGCTTTTGCCCTCCAGGGTTCAACAACAATCGTATCTCCGTCCTTGAATCTTCTCATATGCAATTGACATGTTGCAACGCCTTCCTGAGGACCGTGCGGCCTTCCGTTAATAAACATACTGCAGCTTCCGCAAATACCTTCCCTGCAATCATGGTCAAAAGCTACGGGTACTTCGTTCTTCCCTATTAATTCTTCGTTTAACACATCAATCATTTCAAGAAAGGACATATCAGTAGAAATATCTTTTACATCATAATCAACAATTTTACCTTCAGAATTTCTATCCTTCTGGCGCCAAACTTTTAAATGTAAATTCAAACTTTCCATTATTTGTAACTCCTTTGAGCAAGATGAACATATTCAAATTTCAAATCTTCCTTATGCAGTTCGGGCTGCGCTTTTTCTCCTTTATATTCCCAGGCTGCAACATAGGAATAATCCTTATCATTTCTCAGCGCTTCGTTTTCCGGTGTTTGGTATTCCTCTCTGAAATGACATCCGCAGGATTCATTCCTTTGTAACGCATCAACTGCCATTAATTCTCCCAGCTCAAGAAAATCGGCAACCCTGCCCGCCTTTTCAAGGCTTTGATTCAATTCTTCGTTGGTACCAACAACATTTACGTTTTTCCAAAAATCTTCTTTTAAATAATGAATTAAACTTATTGCATTCTTCAAGCCTTCTTCATCCCTAGCCATCCCGACATAATCCCACAAAACTTTTCCAAGTTCTCTATGAATTGCATCAACAGTTTTTTTCCCTTTTATTGATAAAAGCTTATCAATTTTATTTTTCACATCTTCTTCCACTTTTGCAAATTGCTCATGCGAAGTATCTATTTTGTCGGGTCTATGTTCGGCTAAAAATCCGCCGATAGTATATGGAATTATAAAATAGCCGTCTGCCAGTCCTTGCATCAGAGCAGAAGCACCAAGCCTGTTTGAGCCGTGGTCCGAGAAATTGCATTCGCCTAAAGCAAACAAGCCGGGAATAGTCGTCATTAAATTATAATCAACCCATAAACCGCCCATGGTATAATGAACAGCCGGATAAATTCTCATCGGAACCCTGTAAGGATCTTCATCTGTAATAAGTTTATACATATCAAAAAGATTTCCGTATTTATCTGAAATTGCTTTCCGCCCCATCCTTTTTATTGCATCTGCAAAATCCAAATACACAGCAACCTTGGTTGAACCTACACCCCTTCCGCCATCGACTACTTCTTTTGCATTTCTGGAGGCAACATCACGCGGCACCAAATTACCAAACGCTGGATATTTCCTTTCAAGATAATAATCTCTTTCTTCTTCCGGAATTTCATTCGGCGGCCTTTTATCATTGGGATTTTTAGGAACCCAAACTCTTCCGTCGTTTCTTAAACTCTCGCTCATTAAAGTAAGCTTCGACTGATAATGGCCGCTAACCGGAATACATGTTGGATGGATTTGAGTGTAGCAAGGATTTGCAAAAAAAGCACCGCGTTTATAAGCTCTCCATGCAGCGGTAACATTAGAGTTCTTTGCATTTGTAGAAAGATAGTAAGCGTTCCCGTATCCGCCTGTGGCAAGAACAACAGCATCCGCGCTGTATGATTCCAGTTCACCAGTAATCATATTCCTTGTTACAATTCCTCTTGCTCTTCCGTCAATTACAACAATGTCCAGCATTTCATGCCTCGGGTACATTTTAATTTTACCGGCGCCTACCTGCCTTTGCAATGCGCTGTAAGCACCGAGCAAAAGCTGCTGCCCGGTTTGCCCTCTTGCATAAAAAGTTCTTGAAACCTGTGCGCCACCGAATGAACGGTTACCAAGAAGGCCGCCGTACTCGCGGGCAAACGGAACTCCCTGAGCAACGCATTGATCTATTATATTTACGCTTAACTCCGCAAGGCGGTAAACGTTTGCTTCACGCGATCTAAAATCGCCGCCTTTTATTGTATCATAAAATAACCTGTAAACGCTGTCGCCGTCGTTCTGATAATTCTTTGCCGCATTTATTCCTCCTTGTGCGGCAATGCTGTGCGCTCGTCTTGGGCTGTCGTGAAAACAGAATGCTTTAACATCATAACCAAGCTCGGCCAAGGACGCAGAAGCGGAAGCACCGGCCAATCCTGTTCCTACAATAATAATATCATATTTCCTTTTATTAGCAGGATTAACAAGCTTCAAATCAAAAATATAATTTTTCCATTTATCTTCTAATTTTCCGGCAGGAACTTTTCCGTCAAGTTTATTATCTGTTTTTGTTTTTACATCCTCCATCATTTTAACGACCTCCACCGAATAAGAAAAACAAGGGGATAATTGCAAAGCCTAAACAAATTAATAGTGAAAATACTATCCCGCATTTCTTAATAAATATTGTGTACTTGTTATGCCTGATTCCCAAAGTTTGAAACGAACTTTGCACGCCGTGCGTAAGATGAAATGCTAGCAGAATCATTGCAAAAACATAAAAGCATGAATACCATGTACTTGAAAAAGCTTTTACCGCCCCTTCATACATAGTATCGGAAGGATGGCCGAACCTGTACGGTATAAAAAAAGTTTCCAAATGAATTATAAGAAAGATAAAAATTATGCTTCCGCTTTGAATCATAAATCTTGAAAAGAAAGTGCTGTTCTCGGAAGGCCTGTTCAATTTGTATTTTACAGGCCTGGCTTTTCTGTTTCCGAGCCACAATCTGATTCCGTTTATTATATGATAAATTAAAAAAATGAACAGAAGTATTTCTATTGCTCTTACGACTATATTTTCGGGGCTGTCCATAAAGTCGGCATAAGCCATAAACGATTTTCCTTTATCCGGTAATAAGAGCAGTAAATTTCCGATAAGATGTTCAATAAGGAAGACAACTAAAAAGAGGCCTGTTAAAGACATGATTAATTTCTTACCTAGAGATGAATCAATTGTTTTGGTAAACCAGCCCATAAAGGAACTCCTATCAAGAATATTCTGCTAAACTGAATTGCAAAATCATAACCCCTTATAATATACCCTCAAATCAATATTATAGTAGTGAGATTCATCAAAAAAAGTAATTTTTAAAATTAAATTTTAATAATTGATCTGATAACAGCAAGAATGCTTTCAGGGAAAACGCCGTACCATATTAGCAGCACAGTTAACACAATTAAAGCAATACTGCCGGTGTAAGTATATTTGAACGCAGGAAAACTTTTGTGTGATTCGTCGGTACGTGTATACATTGCAGTTATAATTCTCAAATAATAATACAAGCCTATTACACTGC
>JBJKSH010000200.1:0-2602 GCA_046704255.1 Ignavibacteriaceae bacterium
GGCGGAACAAATTTCTCAAATTAACATACTTACAATTGTACAAACCGGTAATGATAATACCGTAGGGCTGTATCAAAAAGCCGATAATAATAATTCCGCTTCTATAGCTCAAACGAACGGTGGTAATACATTAAATCTGTATCAAACAGATTCCGGTGGCTCAAATTTCCTTTTAGCCACTCAGAAAGGCGGTAAGTCGGTTTCTATTTATCAAACGGCGCACGTCGGGACGCATAACATTTTATGGGTTACACAATAATATAATTTTACCGCATAAAAATGATTTATGAAACTAAAATAGACGGCAACAAAAAAGCATTTAAGCTGAATAAATATGATTGGCTTGTAATACTTGCCTGTCTGTTTTTTTTAGGACTAGTATCCTTAAAGATTGCGGCAGCAAATAACAGTTCCAAATTAAAAGCATCATTATTAAACCAAAGCAGCAGCAAATTTATTGATGACCCGGCTGTGTCTATTGATATTAATAAATCAAACGAAATAAAAATTAAGAGAAGACAAGACTTAACGGAGAATACTTTAAATCCGTTCCCGGAAATAAAATTAAATAGCAAAACCGCCGGTAAAATTATTATTAGTACTCAAAAGTCTCAAAATATACTTCTTAACGAAATTAAACCTAAAGAAAAATATTTAGCCTCATTAACTCCCGTCAAAGAAATAAACATAATTGCAGATAAAGCAAGTAAACTGCCGTATGTTGATATTTCATTAAAGACCGGCGAAGAAAGTTTTGCTAAATTAAATACAGAGTCAAACAATACATTTAACAGTTATAATCTTATTCAGCTTGAAAATAAGCTTTTAATAAATAACAAAAGCGCTGCAAGAAATTTTTCCGGTCCCGGCTTGCATCTAAATATTGAACAGGTCGGCAGCTTAAGAATTAATACTGAACCGGTCAGCTCATTGAATATTTTAAATCCCGTAAACGACATTAGAGTTCAAAATAACCTTTTGGATATTTCGACATTTTTAAATAGTAAAGATTTTAATTCTAATAATTTTATTAATTACATTATATCGGGAGATAGCCCTTACAATACTTTTAATAATTACGGGACTACATTCTATAAAAAAATTACGCAAAACGGTGTTACAACAATAACAACAAATTAAAATAACCTCACCCCCTGGCCCCCTCTCCTTAGTAAGGAGAGGGGGAACATGGGGTGAGGTTACTAAAACAATGAAACCGTTTAAGAACATATTTTTAATTTTAGTTTCAATAATTAGTTTTTCCGTTGTTACAGCTTTTGCACAGGAACAAAGAGAAAATTTAGTTAACTACAAAACACAGATAGTTGTAAAAAATACAAAACAGAAACTAAATATTACGGGAAATTTTATAAACAATACCGGGGACAGCATTGCAATTCAATATTTGCTGGTTACGAAGAAAACAGGTGATTCCGGTAGTACATCATCAACACAAAAAGGAAACGTTGAAGTAAAAGGAAATGAGGAAAAGATTTTATCTAAGGTTACGTTAAATATTGTTAAAGATGATACATACTTTATAAAGCTGTTTACATATAGCGGCAATAAAGAAATAGGCCGGGACAGTGTTCTTTACAACATGAAATGATCTTTAACCTTCAAGGTTACCCCGGTGAGGTTTTACCGATACTATCCCTCCGAGGGATAGTATCGGTTTTTTCGGTAATGCTAAGAAGACTAAGGATACGGGATGCCGGATGATTTGAACTCCTTTAGTAGTTTAATAATTAACCTTCAAGGTTGCTTGTTGTTTGCACGGCTTAAACCTTGAAGGTTTGAGACCAGCGATTTTTGAAGTTTCCTTGGCGAAGTTTTACCGATACTATCCCTCCGAGGGATAGTATCGGTTTTTCTCCAAAGGTAAGAAGGTTAAGGAAACCAGATACCGGATGATTTGAACTCCTTTAGTAGTTTAATAATTGTAGATGTTATGAACTAATTACTCAAGTTAACTGCTTCTTTGAAATGGGCTAAAGCCCGTGTGGTTTGGTTTTTTTCTCCAATCCCCGACCTAAAGGTCAGGGCTATTTTAGCCACGCCCTTTAGGGCGGGGGCAAAAAGTTAGTAATAAATGATGGGGTTTTAACCCCTTCAAATTATGGCGGTCAGCTTGAATTCAATAATTTAAAATATATGTAGCCGGATACAGAATAGTAAAATCCGGGAACTTGAGAAAAAAATTGAAATGGAAATGATTTTAATAGGAAAATAAATTCAGAAATAAACATTTAGAGAGAAAAAAATGAAAGTAAAATACATTCTGCTGCTGCTTGTTATAATAGCGTTTACTTCATGTAACGAGAATACGGTTAAACCTGTTTTGTACGGAAATATTTCGGGAGTGGTTTTCAGCCCGGACGGTAAGACCGCAATTAAAGGCGCAAGCATTACAACAAACCCTGCTACAAGCGCAATTATAACGGATGATTCCGGCAATTTTCTTATTCAAAGCGTACCCGTTGGAAGCTATACCGTATCTGCAAGTAAATCCGGTTACGAAAAAACTACGGTTTCTGTTGCAGTGGTAAGCGGGGAAACTGCACAGGCTTCAATATTTTTAACTACAAGCTCAAGCTTTACT
>JBJKSH010000201.1:0-4156 GCA_046704255.1 Ignavibacteriaceae bacterium
GAACAACAAACGACAACGGAAGTTTATCCTCAACTGTTTGAAACAACCTCGGACGCTGCCACTCCCACCGATCCGTATTATTACTGTAGTACCAGCCGTGGCTCGGCCATATAACAATGTTCCTGCCAAGCAGACCGTCCGTTGGAAGATATTTTTTATTTACGTCCGTAACCAATGCAGCAGGCCTCTTAACATAGCCTTTAGGCAGTCTGCTGTAATCATATTCAAAAGGATATTTCCTAAAATAATTCGGAATAAATTTTTGAATAGGAAGCCGCAATGTTCTTATTGTAAATTTATAATCGGAAAAATTGTTACCGAAAAAGTTTTTTACCGCGGAATATATTTCCGACACATTGTTTTGCCTAAACGGCATATTGGAAAGATTTCTGTTAAAATTTATTAAGACTGTTTTTGCTGCCGTATCAATTTTTATAGACTCAATTTTTGTCCCTAATGGAACTTTAAACGGAAGTTTCTTTTCCTCAGCCGCTGCTTTAAATTCATCGGATTTATTATAGATTGTAACTTTATATTTAACCGGCGCCGGTTCTTTTATTACCGGCTGAGATGTGCATCCGCTTAAAATTAATATTGAAATTACTATAGAAGTTAAAAAGGTAAGAAAATATTTCATTGTGCAGCTCGATTTGAATATTTGAAATACTTGTTTATTTGTAGCGCGGTTATGCCTGCAACTAAGTTCTTGTCAAAGAAATTAAAATCCTTGACTATATAAAAAAATATGATTGATAATACCATATCAAACATATTAAAAAGCATGAATTGTTGCACACAAATGTAGTACAATTTTAAGGTTAATTTTTTAATTGACAATCATTAAAAATTTACAGATCAACTTTAGTTATGTATGTTTTATAAACTTCACCCTTTAATTTCCTCTCCTTTTAAGGGAGAAGGAAATGCCATTTAGTTTCCTTGTTGCTTGAATCTGAAATTTGAATTCCGTTTCCCCCTTTCCAAACTAAGGAGGAGGGACAGGGGTGAGATTGTTTTATCCGGTGAATTACCAAAACCTTTTATTGAATTTATCGGAACAATCAAATAAACTTAACGAGATTGTGATATTAGCCCGAAGGTATTTTTTATATGCCAATTCATTTATATATTTATATTGAAGCGGATATTATTCTTAAGATAAAAAATTAATAAGAAATTATGAGAGTAAAAGAATTAAACCACCCCGGCGAATCCCAGCAGGACGCACCATTAAAAAAAGATATAAAAGAACTCGGTATAATTCTGGGGAACGTTTTAAAGGAACAGGCAGGGTACAACATTTATAATAAAGTTGAAAAGCTGCGCCATCTTACAAAAAAAATAAGAGCCTTGTACAGTGAACACACCAGAAAAGAAATTATATACGTAATTAATTCATTAAAAACGCCCGATGCTTACAAAGTGGTAAGAGCTTTTTCCATTTACTTTATACTTGTTAATGCTGCAGACGAAGTACATAAAATACGTCTTCAAAGAAATAACATGAGGAATAATAAGCCGGCGCCGCAAGGTACGGTTTTGGAAGCACTCATTCAGCTTAAGAAAGAAAATATTGCCGAAGAAACCATTAAGAATATACTGGATAAAATTGAAATCATCCCGGTTTTTACTGCACACCCTACCGAAGCAGCCAGGCAGACTATTTTAAGAAAGATTCTAAAGATAAGCCGGCTGCTGCTGGAACGGGAATTATTTATTAATACAGAAGTAGAATCCTTAGATATAAATATAAAACTTCAAACGGAAATTGCTTTGCTCTGGCAGTCCAACGAAATTAGGTTTCAAAAGGTCACCGTAAAAGATGAAATTCAAAACGGATTGTTTTTTTTTAAAGAAGTCTTGTACGAAGTAATTCCAAAATTTTACCAAACATTTAATTATAATTTAAAAACCTGCCTTAACTTCCAATTGCCGGCTCCGGTTATTTTTAAGTTTGGCTCGTGGATTGGCGGAGACAGGGACGGGCACCCCTTTGTTACGGCTGAATTAACAAAAGAAACTCTTTCCAACAACAAGAAGCAAATAATTACTCTTTACCAGCGGGATATGGAATTAACCTATACCGCATTAAGTTCGTCATCTAATATTATAACAGCAAGTGCAAGACTTCTTAATTCCATAAAGAAGGACAGGCAAATTCTCGGCATAGAAAATGCAGAAAGTATTTTACGGGACCCTTCGGAAATTTACCGCTCTAAAATTCTATTAACTTCGCTTAAGCTGGAAGAAACCAAACAAAATTCACCAAAGGGATATAAGAGCTCCGATGAGTTTATTGATGACCTGTACATTATGTATAACAGCTTAATAAATAATAAAGGAAGTATTATTGCAGATACTGTTCTTCTACCTTTAATTTATAAAGCTAAAACTTTCGGATTTCGTTTGGCCGCACTGGATATAAGGCAGAACTCATCATTAATTAATTCTGCTGTTGAAGAAATTTTAAAATATTCCGAGGTATGCATAAATTTTAAGAATTTATCGGAAGAAGATAAGATTAAAATATTAACCGGGGAGATTTTAAATTCCCGGCCTTTGAAAAATTCTTTTAGTGAATTAAGTCAGGTTACAATACAGGTTTTAAACGAATTGGCAATAATAAAATGGGGTAAAGAAAATATAGCGCATAATGCATGCAGCGATTTTATAATAAGCAACTGTTCATCCGTTAGCGATGTGTTAAGTGTGGTATTATTGGCAAAGGAAGCAGGGCTTGTTTTTTCTGCCGGTAAAAAAATAATTTCTTCCTCTTTTGATGTACTTCCATTGTTCGAAACGATTGACGATTTACGGAATTCCGATAAGGTTATGAATGTATTGTTCAATAACAAAGCTTATGCGCAGCATATTAAATTAAGGAACGGCATTCAAAAAATTATGATTGGATATTCCGACAGCAATAAAGACGGCGGTATTGTTACAAGCAACTACGAACTATATAAAGCTCAAATAAATTTGAAAAATTTATGCGATAAAAAAAGCATTGAGCTAATTCTATTCCACGGCCGCGGCGGCAGCATATCCAGAGGCGGCGGCCCGGTTAATCAATCTATTCTTGCCCAGCCATCCGGCACCATTGATGGTAAGATTAAAATTACCGAACAAGGCGAAATGATTTCTTCAAAATATTTAATTCCCGAAATTGCTCAGGAAAGTCTTGAACTTATGGCTTCTGCCGTTCTTATTACAACCGCCAACTTAGGCAGCTATAAGGGTATCGAATACCTTAACCGGTACAGCAAAATATTTGATGCGATTTCAAATAATGCTCTTACAGCGTATAGAGAATTAATTAATCACCCGGATTTTTTAACTTACTTTAGAACCGTAACACCAATTGATATTATTGAGCATATTGAAATCGGCTCCAGGCCTGCATCCCGAAAACATAGTGACGATATTCGTTTCCTCAGAGCTATTCCATGGGTTTTTTCGTGGACACAAAACAGGCAGACGATTTCCGGCTGGTACGGCTTTGGAAGCGCAATAAATAACTGCATTGCCGGCGGCATTGTAACCTGGGAAGAACTTACGGAAATGCACAAAGAATGGAAATTTTTCCGCGCCCTGGTTTCCAATATTGAAATGGTTTTGTTTAAAACCGACATGATAATCGGGAAAGAATATTTAAAACTTGCAGGCAATAAGTCTGACGCGAAAAAAATATTCTACATGATAAATTCCGAATATGAACTTTCCTGCAGAGTGTTATTAAAAATTACTAGCGAGAAAAATCTACTTGATAAAAACAAATCACTTCAAAATTCTCTGCAGTTAAGAAATCCTTACATCGACCCGATAAGTTTTATCCAGGTTAAATTTATAAAACAATTCAGAAATAAAAATTTGTCCCCAAACAAGCGGGAAGAGCTTTTACTTCTTTTAAGATCTACAGTTAACGGAATTGCAGCCGGAATAAGGAACACCGGATGAATTTACAAAAGATATTTTTTAAAAGATCACCCCTTACCAAGGAGGGACAGATTTTATCGCAGATAAAATCAGGGAGAATCCCACCCTTGCATTGTGTTAACTGAATTTAAAAACAGATAATTTTTCACGCGGCGGTAATGTGTGGAAGGGAATTTGTAATGTATTTATTCTACAGTTATACGGCGTGGTAAATCCCTCT
>JBJKSH010000202.1:0-37842 GCA_046704255.1 Ignavibacteriaceae bacterium
CTATGATTGGAGTGTTTCTATTAGCAGGTAAAATTTATAGGGTGGGAGTTTTAAGAACTGGTAAAAAACCTAAATGGTCGGAAGTTGTAAAGTGGCTGAAGTATAAGTATTGAGAGAGGGACCGGATGCCGGATACTCGATTCTCGATACTTGATACTCGATTCTCGATACTTGATACTCGATTCTCGATACTTGATACTCGATTCTCGATACTTGATACTCGATTCTCGATACTTGATGCCGGATACTCCATGGTGTATACTGAAAGCTGGATGTTCGATACTTTAAGCCTTATTTACATATACGGAACAAGCCGGAGATAAAAAAATATTATCATTGAGCATTTCGCATTGAAAATTGATTAGTGAATATTGCCATAATGTTCCTTAGAAAAAATGTTCAATGCTCAACTCTCAATTTTCAATTTCTTTCTTAAAATGTGCAGGATTTCATGAAAAATAAATCTTACCTCTATACTATTTAACTATTGTAAAGGATATTCAGCTATGATAGATAAATACTTTGCATTGAAAGAAAACAATACCAATATAAAGACGGAAGTTCTTGCAGGCATAACAACATTTTTGGCTGCAATGTACATTATAGTTGTTAACCCGGCAATTATAAGTAAAACGGGAATGCCGTTCAACGGAGTTTTAACCGCAACTGTACTTGTCTCAGCATTCAGTACTATTATGATGGGAATTTATGCAAAGAATCCTATCTTAATTGCTCCCGGCATGGGATTAAATGCCTTCTTCACTTTTTCAGTTGTACTCGGAATGGGAGTGAAATGGGAAACTGCATTAGGTTCTGTATTTTGGTCGGGGATAATATTTTTAATTCTTTCAATCTTTAATGTTAGAACTTACATAGTAAAAGCAATTCCCAAGCAGATAAGATTCGCTGTATCTGCGGGTATAGGTTTGTTTATTGCATTGATAGGTTTTGTAAATGCAAAGTTTATTATCGCTTCTCCGGCAACATTGGTTAAGATGGGCAGTATGAATGCGATAACGGTTACTTTTATTGTAGGTCTGTTAATAACAGCTTTGTTAATTATAAAGAAAGTTAAAGGCGGTTTAATTATTGGAATTACTATTACTACACTAATTGCAATACCGATTGGCAGAATTTACGGAGATGCTTCATCTATTAATTATGGAATACCTACCTTAGTTACCTGGAAAGGTATTTTTGCTCCGCCGGATTTTAGTTTGTTATTTAAACTGGATTTTATAGGTTCGTTAAAATTTTCTATCTGGCCGGTAACTTTTGCATTTTTATTTACGGATATGTTTGATAGTCTTTCAACTTTCGTCGGCGTAGCAGAAGCAGCAAACCTAATTGATCCGGACGGTGAGCCTAGGTATATAAAAGAATCTTTAATTGCCGATGCCGCATCTACAACTATTTCAGGTTTGTTAGGGACAAGTTCCGGAACGGCGTATATAGAATCCGCAACCGGAATTGAAGAAGGCGGAAGAAGCGGATTGACGGCAGTTGTATCCGGTTTATTATTTCTTCCTTTCATGTTTATCTCTCCCCTGCTCTCTATTGTGCCGGAAATAGCCACGGCACCTGCATTAATTCTTGTTGGAATTTTTATGATGAAACCTGTTCTAAAAATAAACTGGTCCAAATTTGATGATGCAGTACCGGCATTTTTAGCACTAATTCTAATTCCATTTACTTATTCCATAACACAGGGAATAGTGTGGGGATTTATAAGCTGGACGTTATTAAAATTAGTTACGGGAAAGAAAGAAGAAGTTTCTCCCATGCTTCTAGTAATTGATGTGTTTGCCGTGCTGGCTTTGCTAATCCTTTGAAAAAACCGATACTATCCCTCGAAGGGATAGTATCGGTAAAAGTTCATAGAAAACTCCGAATGTCGTTAGCCTCTGACCTTCGAGGTTATTTTAATGTTCTAGATGCATCATGGTGCAACCTTCGAGGTTTTTATTTAAGCATAATATTTAATTTGTAAGACATAATGTTTTGTAAAGTATTAGTCTATTAATAATGCAACCTCGAAGGTTACTACACAGGATCATTTAATGCACTCTCAAAACCGACTTTAGGCTTAATATAAACCAGCACCATTTTACACGGCCTGCTGCCTTTATTTTCAACTGTTATGTTTTCAGTTGCCGCAGGTATCAACATAGATTCCATATAAGAGAGTTTTACTGTTTTATTATTAGCGGAAGTAATTTCAACCCGCTCCCCTTCCACCAGGTTTACAGCAAAAGCACGGTCACCTGTTTTATATTCGAATACGGAATTAAATTCTACTCTTTGAATATTATAAAATGTAAAAGGTGAATTGTACAAGACATATTCTTTCCTGTCCTTACCCTCATTTATTAATTTTGGCTTCGCGATAAGATTTTCTTTTACCCATTTTTCTCTCCGCTCGAATCTTATATTTTCAAACGCTCTATCTATATTCAGCGGACGAAGTTTTCCTTCCAGATCTCTTCTTAGGTAATCATAAATTTTAAAAGTAAAAATATACGGAGTAGCACTTATTTCCAGTACAAGATTGCCCTTCCCGCTGCAATGCACCGTACCGTTAGGAATTAAAAAAAGATCATGCGGTTTGCTTGGCTCGCTGTTTACATATTTGTCAATATCTATTTCTTCACCATTGTTTAATGAATCTTCAAGAGCTTTTATAAATTCATCAGGCTTGCAGGAATCGGTTAAGCCCAAATATATTTTAGAGCCTTCCTTCGATGCGGTGATATAATATGTTTCATCCTGTGTATACGTCTCACCAAAATTATTTCTTATATAATCCGGCCTTGGATGAACTTGAGTAGACAAATTACCGCCGTCAATCGTGTCGAGGTAATCAAGCCTGATTGGCCATTCATACTTAAATTGTTTTGCAGCATCTTTACCCAACACTCTTTCATTTTGCAGATACATCAGACAATCAAATGAAAACTCAAGAGTGTTACCGCATTTTTCAAGCATGATTCCATTCTCAGGAACAATAAGTTCAAACGACCATGCAAAATTAGGCTGTTCGGGATCCAAGCCCATATGCCCCTGCATAAATTTACCGCCCCACGGTCCCGGGAAAAACCATGGCCTTACTCTAAATGGTGACTCCGACAATTCATATACTGCATTTCTAAAACCATCTCCTCTTATAAATGTCGGTTCTTCGGAATTTGTAAAATCAATAAACAAATCTATTTTGGGAAGGATTTGCTGCTTTAATCTGTTCAGCGCCGGCCAATCAAGAAAATATGATCGCTTATAAAATTCACCGAAAGGTAAAATTTTCTTCTCTCCTATGTTGGTAATCTTTTCTTCCCTGGCAAGCATTTGAATATAATCCTTGGGCATATCAATATACCATAGTGCATCGTAAAGTTCCACAAGAGAAGAACCGCAGCCGTATATGATTGTTAGTTTGCCTGCTTTTTTGCCGCGGCAAACGGATGCTTTAATTCTTAAACCCGCTAACTTTTTTGCGTTGAAATATATTTCAGGACCAAAAGGATAGTGTGTTCCGAAAAGTGGATCGTCCCCGCCTAAAAAAGGTTCTGCTCTTTTAAAAATTTCTTCGGGTGAAGCGTAACATGATTCAATATCAATAAAGTCGGGAGAAACTTTTACTTTTTCTAAACTAGCATTAAGTTTATTTTTAAAATTATTCCACTCTATTCCCTGGTAGCCGTCGATAATTAAAACCCTTAATCCTATATGAATTTCTTCTTTAATTATATTTGCTAAGCCGTCGTAACCTTTTTCTATTTTACAATTTCCGGGAGTAAATACCGGAAAGCTGTCAAACAACCCTCGTGGAAAATTTTTCATCGATTCCGGCAGGTGTGAAATAAAAGGGCTGTTAAAAATATTATCTTTAAAACTACTCATCAATTCTCCTGTAAAGAAATTTGCTTAATTATTTTACAACATTAGTTATGCTTTACCATCACCCTCTTTCCCCCTCCAATATTGAGCAGGCTTAGAGTGATATCTAATGTTGTTATTTAACTTGAAACATTTAATAAAAAAAATTTAATTTTTGTATACGATTAAATTCCGAAAAAATAAATAAGGGCATCAATTAAATTACGACGCCAGTTGCCCCATGTATGCCCTTCATGGTATTCATTATAAGTAAAATCATATTTCTTTTCCAAAAGTATTTTTCTTAATCTTCTATTGGCACTAATAAAATCTCTTTCGTCCTCCGGCAGGAATGTACTTCCAACTTCATGCTCATAAGTACCGGAATCTATATAAAGTTTTATGGGCTTAACCGGCTTATGCAAAAACAAATTAATCATCCTGTCTTTTTGAAAGCAATGATAGCCGGATTGACTATAAGCCATCCCAAATATTTCCGGATGCTTAAATGCAATATAAGTAGAAATTAATCCCCCGTATGAATCACCAACCACAAGCCGTGAGGCCGGACTTCTTTTTGTTCTATATCTTTCATCAATATATTTTACAAGTTCATTTATAAAGAAATTAACATAATCATCATTCAATCCGTATTCCGTCATTCTATTCGGTACTTCAGGTTTGTGAAGGTTCGGCGGAGTTACAAAGACTGCAATAACAGCTTTTATTTTTTTCTCTTCAATCAACCTATTTAGTATGTAAGGTACAATTGCAAATTCAATATAATCTCTTCCGTCCTGAAAATATATTACCGGGTATTGCTCTTTTCTTTTTTCATAATCCGGCGGCAAGTAAATATGCAGTTGATGCGGGTAAGGAAGCGCTCCTGCAGGCAATTCCGTTTCCGTTATTAAATTGAAATCTCCTTTTTTCCCATTTAAATATTTTTCAAAATAAGGATGTCTCACATAATCAGGCATAGCCAACTCGGAAATATTTCCGAGACCGTTATAAATTATATACGGATTAAGCGGATCAATAACCGGTTCTTCATTATCATTTAACATAAACCAGTATTCAAGGCAAGCATCCGGTTCAAGTTTAAAACTAATATAATGAAGGTCTGTTCCGGCAATATTGTTTAATTTTAAAGTATGTGCCCATTCAGTCATATCACCGATTATCCTTACTTTGTGTGCCTTACCTTGATATAGCAGAACCACATCTTCTTCACTTTCATAAATGGGA
Organism: Ignavibacteriaceae bacterium; assembly: GCA_046704255.1. Lineage (GTDB taxonomy): Bacteria > Bacteroidota > Ignavibacteria > Ignavibacteriales > Ignavibacteriaceae > FEN-1297. The sequence continues at coordinate 5,122 of JBJKSH010000202.1, forward strand.
TAATGATTTTTCACTCCCGCAATAAAATTATCAACCAGCTTTTGCCTTGAATTATTGTTTTCAGCTAGATTTAATAGCTTTAAAAATCTTTTAAATTGCTTATTTGAAAATTCCATATTGAAATTTCCATTAATTATTAAAATTATTTCTTAAACCGTAATAACAAATCATTCAATCTCAATTAAACCATTTTTGTTTACATTATATAATTTACCCTGGTAGTTAAGATTTTTTAATTCCGCTTTACTGTCAAATTCACCGAATTGCGGTTTTGCCGTAATTCCCTTGTAAATAGTTGCCTCCACTCCAAAGATCGATTCAACAATTATGTTGGTCCAGCTTCCGCTGGATGATACAGTCCAATCGCAAATATACGGCCCTTCCGGGGAAGCTTTTTTTGCACCGCCTGATTCAGGGTCAATTACATCTTCAACAAAATGAGCCTGCCCGAACGGGCCCTGGTTTGCACTTTTAGCCAGGCCCTTTAGCCAGTTAAACGCAAGGTCTGCTTTGCCGATTTTATACAGGCCCGTAACTGCCTGTGCTGGCCATGCCGGGTATGCACCGTTCCATTGATGATCCGGCCTTACACTAAACATTACGTTATTATCTCCCGGAGAAAGAGCGCGCATCCAGGCTTGCGTTTTAAGTTCTTTAATAAAAAACTCAGTCATCTCTTCTTTTTGTTTTGAAGATAAATCCTCAGCAATTGTATTTAGAATAGTTATAAAATCATAGCTATGTCTAACTTCTACTAAATCTCCGTCCGGAAATCTTGTATTCCAGTATCCCTTTCCTTCTGCATACAATTTATTTAATTCTATTACAAGCGAGTCGGCTTCCGTTAAAAGTTCTTTGGAGCTTTTGGTATCTCCAATAGCCTCAAGCAGTGCTGCCGCTGTTCGCATATTAAACACGTTACCGGCATTTAAACTTGCTACTTCGTGAATATAAGTACTTACACATTCAAGCAGATTGTTTACTCCGCCGTAATCAGCAAGCCCATGTTTTGTTTTAAATTGGTGCCAGTTGCCGGAATACTTTATAAGATAATCCAAAACATTTTTTTTAGCACCGCTTTTATCAATAAATTCCTTATTAAGCCAGGCAGTATTACCGGACCATCTTAAATAATCGGATGCGATCCTTGTTAAAGCAAAATCGTTTACGGAATACCAGGGGCCGACCGGACCACCCGTCAGGTATTCAATTCCAAAATGTTTATGAATATCCATCAACATCCAAAACTCAAGGTATTTTTTCATTACATCCGGGTCCAGCAGGGCATGAGCTAAAGAACTAAGCGCATAATCCCAGATAAAGGTAACCGACTGCCAATACCGCGGCATAAGAGTATCATACGCTCTTCCGAAAACGGAATATGGATTATCACGTTTGAAATAAATTAATCCCAATATTCCAGTGTTGTATATTTTAAGAATATCTTGGTCACTTGTTTCCAGCTCTGGCATAGATCCGGAAAACCTTGAATTGCCGGGTGTGAAGGCTAACTTTAATTCTTCATTCCATTCTTCATGTGTTTCTTTAATAAACTTATCCGGAGAATTTATCATCTCTTCGAATTCACTTTGGACCTCATCCAGGTTATCACCGATCGAATTAACATAAGTAATAATTTTATATTCTCCGGGATTCAGTTCCACTTTAATCCTTAAATTATTTTTATCAATTTTATCCGCTGCCGGTAGAATCCCCTGGAGTGAATAAGCGGTGCTATGCAGGGCACTAAATAAAAGCGCATTACGCTGGGTGTCAATTTCAATTTTATTATCTGTTTCATTCGGAGGATACGGCTCATTCCATGGTTTAACAGCTTTAGTAATATTCGATGCAACTCCGAATCTTAATTCAAGTTCCCTCTTATAACCACAAATATTTTTTAGCCGAAGTTGAACCAGAACAGATTTTTTCTTCATAGGAAGAATTAAAATAGAACTAAAATTAATCCCCAGGTATTCGGCTTCCCTTATAATTTTATCTGAATACCAAACAAACTTTACAGATGTTCCGGTTGAAGGGAAATATTTATCATTAACATAAAGACCGCAAGTAATTGTATCCGAGGAGCCGAACGGAGGGAAGTTTAAGCTCCGAATTCCGGTTATATCAATATCAGTCTGTACTGCACCCCAAAAGTTTGTAAGTCCCGGCGGATTAAATAAATCACCGAATTTATGAACAAGTACATCGCTTTTAAGATCATCAACAACCGGAATCATTAATTCTCCTGATATTTATTAATTGAATTCATTTATTACTATTCCTTATTAAGGTGAATTTCCAGCAGGTGTGGAAAATATTCCTCGAATTCTATATATGTTACATAAATAATTTTTCCGTCTCCTTCAGATAACTCGGGATGTTCTTTACCGGCATATATAAGAACCGGGTACGGAAGATCTTTTTCCCTTTTGACTTTAACTTGAAAAAGCTCATAAGGATCACTCCAGGGTCCCCAAGGATTATCGGAAGTTCTCGCAACTATTTTCCCCGTTAGATCAAATGAATGAACTGCTAAAAATTTTCCCAGATACTTATTGTAAGAAACAGATAACTCATTTGGAACATTAGTAAAGATTGGAATTGCATCTTTTACATTTGAAGACCAAGCGGATTCTGCAGAAGAAAAATATTCATATAAGTCCGGCTGTTCTATATTTTCCGAGCGTACTCTAGCAGCATAGCATTTCTGAATTCCATCATGCGATTGAACAACGCCGTATAGGTAAAGCCAATTATTTACTTCATCAAAGTAAACAGCGGAAGCAAACTTGGGCTCACCTGCTTTCCAAAGCAGTTGGGAATTATCAAAATATATTTTGGTAAATTCCCAATCTTCTTCCGAACCAACCGCCAAACCGGAACCTAAGACTTCAAAATTAACGGGAAGCACGGCGGCTTCTATCATTCTTACCTTAATAAAATAAAGATAAATTTTGTACTTTAGCTTTATTCCGTGAAGACACCAGTTTCTTATTTCATCAGCCGACTCATCTTCATCAAGCGGAATTAAAGGTCTTAGGTTTCCGTCTTTGCCGCAAATGTATTCAAAATTGTTAAGGCCAAATTTTCCTGTTGCTTCATTTAATATTAGTCCGGTATTATTCGTCATTTTATCAATTCCCTTTTTACCGGACATATCACCCGGGCCTATAGGCTCTCCAAACCAGTACCAAAGACTTTCTCCGATAGTCCTTGTACCGGTTAATGTATCACCGAAGAACCAAAGTGCTTTTCCATTATCTAAAGGAATAGAATAAGCACCGTCCTGTCCAACCATTTTATGTTTGTTTATTACAAACTGCGGACCTAAGTCTCTAACCTTCGATACTTTCAAGAATTTATTACCTTTCAAATAAGCTTTCTTTATTTTATTAAAATCATTTTACGAACTGCGGTAAATTGATCTGCGGTTAGCTTATAGAAATAAATTCCGCTTGCCAAATTCAAACCTGAAAATTTAACCTCATAATAACCGGCATCCTTAACTTCATTAACCAAATTTTTTACTAACACTCCGGAAACTGAATATACCTTGAGGCTAACAAATGATCTCTTCTTAAGTGCATATTTAATTTCCGTCGCCGGGTTAAAGGGATTAGGGTAATTTTGAGATAGCATAAAATTATCCGGAACACCGGAATGACTTTCTTCCACGGCAGTAGCAGGATTTACCGTTACCATATGGTTCATTGATGTATCTGTCCAGGCTGAATCGTTATCGTAATTATGCGGATTAAATACCAATAAATCCTGGGAATTTTTTGTTGTTAAATATCCGATGGGATAAATTCCGGTTTTCTGCCCGACGTTTAACTTCAAATCCACTTCGTAAATAACATTAGCAGGATTTGAGTATGCTTTGTCTGAAAGAAGCTTCAACCATTTCATGTTAGCCGGAGGCGGAATTGCAGAGTCTACATTCCCGTAAACAGGGATAGTAGAAGTATCAATTATCATATTCCCCGTGCCGCCTGTAAAGCTGTATGTACCGGATTGAAAAGTCCAATCATCAGGGACCAGCAAATCCACCGCACCTTGATGAGGATTTGAATCGGCGGTTTTATCCGATATTGTAATAGTTGTGCTAAACGTACCGCCCTGTTCTACTGTTGAAGATTGATCAACCGAATCAATTAAACACCCGTTAATTAAAAAAGGTAGTAAGAACAATAAAATAACTAAAGCGGTAATTTTTATTTCCCGAATCATAGTATTACTCCTGTTAAAGTATTTTATTTCAAAATTTCTCTTTAACTTAAATTGAAATTCATTTTTAATATTCATAATTCTTTTCCCGTCCCTTCTCTAATATCTTAATCTTACTCTTAATCTTACTCTTTCTCTTAATCTTACTCTTTCTCTTAATCTTAATCTTACTCTTTCTCTTAATCTTACTCTTACACTTAAACTTAGCTGCCTGCTTATTCAACAGGCAGCCGCAATCATTACTTCATTAAGATCATCTTTTTAGTAGAAACGAACTTACTGCCGTTTTTACCCGTTGCACTTATTGTATAAATATAAGTACCGGAAGCAAGGTTTGACGCATTAAACGAAATTTGATGCTGGCCTGCTTGATACTCACTGTTGGCTAAAGTCATTACTTTCATTCCGAGAACATTATAGAGATCAATTACAACATTCGATTCAACAGGCAGCTCAAAATTAATGCTGGTTGAAGGATTAAATGGATTAGGGTAATTTTGAGAAATTCCGAATTGAACCGGTAACGAATAATTAACCTCCTCTACTTTTGAATACTTGTAACTGCCGTTATAATCTACCTGTTTAAGCCTGTAATAATAAACACCGGATGAAACACTGTTATCCGAATATGTATATTGATGAGCGTTGGTAGAAGAACCACTGCCTGGGATAAAAGCAATTGTTTTAAAATTAATCTTATTTAAACTTCTTTGAATCTCGAATCCTTTATTATTAGTTTCTGTAGCTGTTGCCCATCTTAACTCCACGGATTTGTTTGAAGATTGCGCCGTAAAAGAGGTTAGTTCCACAGGAACAACACCTGTAACACTTACGGGATGATTTAAACTGACTGAATAATATGTAGTGTCCGTAAAATCCAGTGCAGCATCAGTTACAAAGTAACCTAAATTAAATTTGCCTTCTGTTTGACCAACCGTCATTTTAACTGTTAAAGAAACATCTACAGTATCTGTTTTAACCTGGTGAGAAGAATCAGACTGGAATACCATCCATTTCATATTAGGACCACTCGGATATCGAGCCTCCAATGAATCAGTCCAATAATCTACATTTCCATGTTCACTATCCGGAACTGCAGCCGGCAAGTATGTGCAATAACCGGTATACCCCCCTGAAAAATAAACCGAATCAATTACCCAATCATTCGGAATTAATAAACCTACAATACCGTAGTGCGGATTAGGATCGCTTGTTCCTTCAACTGCTACGGTAACTGTTGTAGTAATAGTTGAACCCGTTGACACGGCCGAATCTTGTGTTACCGATAAAATTTTGAAACACCCCACAAGAGTAATAGAGACCAAAAACGCCAACACGAATTTTGCGGATCTGTTAAGTTTGCGGCTCATATTTTACCTTTCACCTTTTGTTAATAATTGATTAATTAAAATCCCCTCTGCTAAATTTTCCATTTAAAAATTATCCTCCTTCCTTTTTTAATTTTGTAAATCGATTCTTACGGTTATTATTTGATTTGGATTAAATTTTATTTTAAAATTATTTAACTTGTTTTTTGCAGGTTGAAGTTTATCTCCAAAATAATCGCAGTAATAAAAATTTTCGTTTTTAAATAACGAAGATTTAATTTCTGCCGTTTCGGATTTTGAATTGTTCACATTTTTTAATCTTAATAAAACGGCATTACTTCCCGGAAGCGATATCATATTCAGAAGCTGCACATTATTATTATCAATAGATAAAAAGCTGCCGCTTGACGGCTTAGAGCGGTACCAGCTTCTTCTTACAATCAAAGGAGTATTTACTTCCCATCCGAACTTTGAAGTAAATGCAGGATCAAATGAACCTTTTTGATTTGTAAAACTGAAACGAAGTAAAAGCATTCCTTTTTTCACTTCATTCCTGTTCCAATCTTTAGGAAAATTATTTAAAATATTGGAGATCAATATTCCCGAAGTATCTCCTTCGTTTTTGTTTAATTCAATTACCCTGTTATCAACAGAAGCCCAGGAGATAGAATGCGAGTTATTATATTGAGCCGCAGTCCTCCTTATTGAAAATGCATTTTTATCCACGCCGGGAAGAATATCTTTTTCAGGATTGGCAAACCCGCCTAAAATCTCCACAACATTTTTATGGCCTTTTACTGAAAACGGAAATGCAACCCCATATTCCTCCAGCTTCTTCGGAAATTTCAATGTTTCCAGATTTAATTCGAATGATAAATCTATTCTATCAAGATTATGCCAAAGAATAATATCCGTTTGTTTAAATAGGCTGTCGTGCGGGTTTATTCTCAACATTAATCTTACCGGCCTTTCATCGATTACTTTTACAGTAATATTTTTAAACAATACCGGTTTATAACCGTGTTTATCTAAATAGATTTTCATCAACGGTTTAATGAAAGGAAGATTATTGTTTCCATTAATTAATTCTTCTCCTGTTTTTTTATCCGTAATACTTTTAATATTTCCGGTGTTAGGATTAAAAGAAATTTTATAAAACTTATTTTCAATAAAATTTGAAGAGAAACGCAGATCATTAACCTTATTCGTTTCTACTTTAGTTTCCGGTATCAATCTGTATTTTTTAAAACCTAAAGAAGGGACATCTCCTGCAATAAAAAATAATTTATACCCGTCTCTAAAAGAAGGAACGTTTTTCCCGTTAGTTAGATCTACAATCTTATATTGCTGTGTTTGATTGGCGGGAAATTCGACAACCACCGGTGCATCTATCTTCCAGGAAAGAGAATTAAAAACATAAATCCCCTCCCCTTCAAAACTTTCTTCCGGTTTGGTAATTCTATAAATAGATTTTTCCAGCATTTCAACCGTATTAAAATATGCATCGTTTACATCATGTCCTCTAAACGCCATAGTAATTTTATTTTCTTTCGGAGAGCCGTAACCATACTCTAAGCCGCTGCCATGGCCGTCAAACTCAAGCAAAGATTTGTAGGTTTGACCGGCTTCAATTGCAAACGGTATTTCTTTTTTATTTAACAGCCAGTCAATGGTCAACAATTTTTGCGATGATAATAATTGATGCTGCACCCATCGTGTTTTAGCATTCCTAACCGGCTCACCCTGCGTATTAATATCCCAGGGAGAAGTCATATCACCCTTTAAAGTCGGAACAATATTTTTATATTTATCTGTAAATTCTTTTGCAAACTCATCTAGATTACTTATTATAATTTTCGGATATTCAAATTCCTTATCCCATTTCTTAGCGGCTAAATATTGATCTGTCGGAACCCCAACATTATCCATATAGGCGGATATTAAAAGGACCATGTTGTACGGATAGCCCCACGCTTCAAGGCTATTTAAACGGTTCCAAAGCCGGTCTTCAATTGCTTCTTTACCTTTTTCCAATCCGTAATACCTTCCTTCATTATAACCTTCATCCCTGTAAGCAATTATTTTACTGCCATCCGGTCCTTCCCAGTTAAAGGCTTTAGGCAAATTTCTCTGCAGCTTATAATTATTATAAACTTCGTTAATACCGTCTGCTAAAAATTTAACACCGATGTTTTTCAATACCTCCGGTACAAACCACGACTGCCCCGGTACATCATCATAAACCGAAGCGTTAAATTTTATACCGAACTCTTTCTTGTATTTTTCGGCAAGGGCTAACGATTGAATCATTTCTTCTTCACTTATGCGGCCGGTAAAAGGATTAGAATAAATTGGCGATACGGAAATACGCCCTTCTTTAATATATTTTATTAGTTCCATAAACATTTTATTTGGCCGGGAATGTTGATATTGATACAATTCCCAAACGGTTTCCATAGTCCATTTAAAATCAGGGTAAATTTTGCAAAGCGATAACACACTGTCGATTGTTTGGCAGTGTAATTCTTTAACAATCGGCTGCGGATTGGTATAGCCTATGTCCGTATGTGAAAGCATTACAAGATGAACACTATAATGTTTTCTATGTAGCAGTTTAATTTTTTTTGCTAATACTTTACCGTTTAACGTTAATGAACAATTTGCAGTTTCATCAGACTTAAGCGCCGACAAATAAATTTCGTGCCTGCTTTCGCCGAATTTTATTTTATCTATACTGAAATGTAAATCATTATTGCCGGTTTGAATTTTCAATTCACCTTTTAACTCACGTGTTGATTGAGAATTGATTACTAAATCAAATCTTTGTTTTAATTCTCCTTTTATTTTCTTGAAGAAAAATGTGGAGGTAATATCGAATGAATCTTGTAAATTAGTTTCGGGAATTTCTATAGAACAATTTGTCAAAGGTTTATAATCTGAATTTAGAATCCTTGCATAAAACCCCCACTGCCATAAAAGTTCGCCGAAAAATCCGAATGTTAGGTTACTGTTGGAATTGCCGATCTTAACAAGCAGAACATTTTTACCTTTGTTAAGTTTAATATGAACCGTGTCGTTATCAGGCACAGCATTCCTGTTTTGTCCGTAAAAGTAAATTTGCTTATGATTTAGAAAAACCCTGACGGAAGAATTGCTGCCGAGTAAAAGCACAGCATCCTGTTTTTTATTTGAATTAATATAAGTACAAGCATAACCGGCTTTTACCTGCCAGACTTTTTCAACTCTCTTTCCGGGCAAATACCATACTAAAGAATTATTAAAATCTATAAAATTTTTAGAATCACCGGATAGAGCTGTCCATTTGACTTTACCGTTTGCCGTCATAGCACCGTTTTCAATTTTTCCCTCATAAGGTTCAATAGTTTTTTCACCTATTTTATCCGCATTGCCGGGGTTGCCGAATCCGAATGTAGGCTGCTCAAAAGGACCTGCAACAAGCCACACGGATAAGGTGCCGTTTGATGGCAGCGGAATTTCTTTGTTCTCAATTTTTCTCTGCGGAAAAATTAATACGTTACAAAGAATAAAAAGGGATAGAAAAATTCCCAAAGTTTTATTTCTTTCATAAATCATAAAAGTTTTCCATTCTTTTATCATATATGTGTAATTAGTGTCTGTTACTTCAGTAAAATCATTTTTTTAGTTGAAACAAAACTACCCGTTGATAACCTGTAAAAGTATACACCGCTTGCAAGCGCAGAACCATAAAAGTGAATTTCATACTTGCCCTGCTTTTGATATTTATTTACAAGTACTTTAACAACTCTTCCCAAGATATCATATACAATTAATTTTACCTTACCCGGCTGTGAAATTTGATAATTAATTTTTGTTGAAGGATTAAACGGATTCGGATAATTTTGGGATAATTCATAATTAACCGGTGCGGCAGTACTTTTAACATAACTTAAGTTGTTAAATAATAATCTGTAAGTTTTAATATCATAGGGATTCAACCTAACCGCAAGTGTACTATCTCCGGAAGCCATAGCACTAATATTATTTTCCAGTGGAGTAGTTTCATAAGCAGAAAATATTTTCTCACCGAAAATCAATTTCCCGTTTTCAGGCTTATCAGCAGGATTATAAAGCCGTATAATATAACCGTTCCCGTCTTCTGCTTTTTTAAATGTTGAGAGGATTAAACCCGGATTTTCAATTTTTAATAAGGAGAATGTATTACCCGGAAGTGCGCCTTTTTGATTAGGTTGAAGTATTTCATACTTAAGAGGATTGTTAAAATTATAAGATGAAAAAGTTGAACTATCGGGATTAAATTCACCACTGTAAGTATTTAACGCATAATTCATTTTCATTAAACCGCTGCCGGCACGGTAAGCAGTATTGTTATCGTTGTAAGTTATTAACATACGAAGCGATCCGGTAAAACTTCCGGATGAATTTGCAATTACCGATGCATCCTCAATACTTAGGTTTGCGTTAAATGTTTTATCTCCCGATGTAACATCTACCCATTTTTGTGCTGCATAATTATCCGTTTTAAATCCGCTTAGTTCATTGTTATAAATCTTGACGTTTCCAAAAGGAATTTCATAATGTAACTCAGGCGAATTTACTCCGAAATTAAATTGATAGCCGATTGACTGCAGTGAAGTTACAGGCGGCCTGTTTAAACTATTAAGAAAAATAATCTGCTTGTAGTTTCCAGGTAAAATTATTTCCGTTTTGTACCAGTTTGTTCCCGATGCATTTCCTTTAAGTACAAGTCTTTCGAGTACGGAACCGCTGTCGCTTTCAATTACCTGCAGATTGTTCGGAAATGAAAAACTATTTAACGCATATTGATTGAAGGCTCCGTCGTTCTTTGTTATTTCCTTATTTAGTGTCTTATCATAAATGCCTAAAATGCCGCCTTTACTTTCATCAACTGTTACCTTATAATATTTATTCTCTAGTATATTCCCATTAAATTTTTTCACGGTAAATACTTTACCCGTATCAGGAACAAAATAGAAAAATTTATAACCCAATGATGGAACACTATCAGCCTGGAAAACAAAGGTCGAGTCCGAAAGTAATTGACTTTTAACTTCCTGATTGTTTGAAGCATCAACAACTTTGAAACCACCAGGTACATATTTAGAAATTTTATCAAGCGGGATACTTACAAATTCGCTTCTTTGCCAGGCTAATGAATTATAAACTGCGGCAGAATAAAATTGCCCGGTATTTATTTCTTTGCCAATAGCATTAGTAGAACTGTTAATAACTTGATTTGCCGTATCATAGGCCGAAGTAACCCAACCCATTTTGTCTGTCCAGAATGATTCATTTCCCGATGCATTCAAAGAACCGAGATTATGATCTTCAAATAATAAGTTATTTACATACGCATTTTGTATTTCTCCGGTAGGATATGAATAGCCGGTATTTAATATTCCTGCAAAGGATGAAAATTTTTCGGCTTCCGGCAGAAGATTTTGTGTTTCCCTGGAAATAGAAAAACCGCTTGCGGAAGACGGGCCGAAAAACCACGTCCACCAATTAGGTGCATCTCCTTTAAAAACAGGAATTTGAGCTGAATACTTTTTAGATACATAATTAAAAAATTCCGAAGGAGTTGCAATAATTAATTTTGCATCATTATGATTTTGATTCCACGACTTTACATTGTTAACAATTGCAAAATTAGCTTTGCCGTTATCCCCGGTTGCACAATTAATATAGATTGCATCGTACGGATAGCCGCTTTTCTGCAGGCTTTGCAGCAGGGAAGTTATTGCGCTTGCCATCGAAGTGTAACCGCTGTAAATATGGTCAGAAATATAGCCTTCCAGGTAAGCCCATTGGTTATCAATGCAGCGCCAGACTAAAGTTTTATTTCCGTTTTCAGCCTGCCAATAAAAAAGGTAAGGCAAATTTGTTGTTGAATAAAAATTGCTCAATGCAGAATTCATCGCAACGGAGAAATACGGAATATTGCTTTTACTTAATATCTGTGCCAGCGCCCATGTAAAACCGGGAGTATCGTCTATCATTGCAGTATTAATTTTTATTCCGTATTTGTTTCTTAGTTCTTGTGCAAAGTAAATTGCTCTGATTAGTTCTTCGTTTCCGCAAAGATCAGACTGCAGACTAAAATGCATAGCTCCGATTTCAATATTACCTTCCTTCACATTATTCATAAGAGAATCTATAATTGCCGATGAGCGGTCTTCTAAATATTGCTTTAGTGCCCAGGTAATTTCCACTGTCCATTTAAATTGTTCGCCGGCACTATCGTTCTTCGTTCTATTAATAAAACTCAGAGCAGTATCTAGATTTGCCTCATGTGTTTTAATCGCATCTTCAACCGAGGAAGTATAGCCAACATCCGTATGAGAAAAAGGGATAAGATAAACTTTCCAGTTCCTGTCGAATTGTGCATAACCGGTTGAAAATAGTGTTGTACACATAAGGCAAATTAAAAGTATAACAAAATATTTTTTAGAAAGACAGTCCAAGCGAAATCCTTTGTATATCTCCGAAAATATTTCCGTAAGGAACGTATGAATAATCAACTTTTACTTTAACAAAGCCGAAAGACGGCGGAATAACACCAACACCAAATGAAACATTTCCCAGATCTCTGTTGAATCTATACCCGGCGCGTAATGCAAGCATATTAAGAAATTTTAACTCTGCACCGAAATTAACCCATTCATTATTATCCGTAGGATGAATAAGATCAACTTCTGTTAATAAATTGAAATTTTTCGTTTGGATTACATTGTCGCCGGCACTTAATCTAAACAGCAGCGGAGTTCTGTAAACCTGGTTTACAATTTTCATATCCGGGCCAAAATGCTGAAGTGAAAATCCTAAGTGAAGATCATGAAAGCCGGTATTATATATAGTACCAATATCAAAAAGTACATTGCCTACTGAATAATTATCAAGCTTTTCATTCACATATTTTAATTGCAAGCCAATAGAAAGTTTATCCGTAAACCGGCGCGCAATTGCAATTCCAACAAGAGCATCGCCGGCACTAACCATTCTGCCGGTTCCATCCGGCTGCTGTGCTGTGGTTTCTTCAAAATCTTTAATGGAGAGAGAAATGGCACTTATTCCAATTACAAAAGAATTGAACGGGAAAGCAACAACAGCAGCACTATGCTTGCTTTCTACAAGCCATTGGTCGTACGAAACATTAACCTGGATATTTTCTACATAAGCAAGACCGGCAACATTCCAAAAAACGGCATCCGCATCTTTAATTGTGCTTGATACTGCTTCACCCATTCCGGTTTCTCTTGCACCAACGCCTATCTTTAAAAATTGAAGTCCTGCCGACCCGGCTTTATTAAATGTAAAACCATAGTTAAACTGGGCCATCAATTTGGGATTGAAGACTAATAATAAAATTAAAACTACAGCAAGAAAGCATTTTCTCATTTCTAAAACCTTTACTTGATAATTATTAAGGTGCCTTTGGCGTAACCAACGCTGGATTCCACAGTCCAGAAATAAATACCCGGTGCAGTCCGCTGTCTTGCATCGGTTAATTGGTTCCAGGTTTCTTCTCCCGAAGCGGGATTATCATGAGTTAAAGTTTTTATATGCTCACCGGAACTTGTATAAATTCTAATCGTGCAATGCGCAGGAAGATTTGTCCACACAATATCATCCTCTTCCCCGCTTGTTGGGAAACCCGATACAATTTTAAAAGGATTAGGAAACACCTTAACATTTAATGTATTTTCCGCAGCAACTCTTGCCGCTTGAACAGCAGTTTCATTTCTGTTAGTTAACCAGCTTTCGTTACCCGTACTATCAAAGGATGTAACTGCATAATAATAACCTGCGCCAATACTAATATCTTTATCCTGGTAAACCCATTTGTTGTCCAGTGCATCAAAATAAGTTGCTACATCAAAAGCCCTGCCCGGCCTAATCGTTTTAATTAAGGTATACGGACCAATAAAGTACTTATCGCTTTTATAAATCTTATAACCTTCAAAATTATTTTTCCCCGTTAAAGGATTTACATAATTTTGTTCAACAGGATCCCAAGTAAGTGCAATTGATTTGGTACTCGGCTGTGCGATTACCTGTAGGTCCGGTGAAGGCGGCGGAACTGCTGACAGACGATAATTATTATCGAAAACTTTTTGGGCAAGGTCTATTGTACTTTTAAGAGAATCCAATCCGGCAGGTAAATATTTTTGGGCTGCTAAGCCTTCCAGCGCCACAGAAAGCGGAATTCCGTTTACTCCTTCCGCTACAACTATTTTTATTGAAGCGCCGGGCTGCAAATTATACGGGCCATCGGACATTAACATGAACGGGGATAAATGTTCGCCCGGTTTAGCTTGAAGAGATTTATCAGCACCTGTTAAAATTGCAAACATTTTATCCGGTGTAGAACTTACAACAGATAAGTATTGTTCATTATTTAATATTTGAGCCCAGAAAACATTGGCAGGCTGAGGCCTTCCGTCTAATGCCGGAGCAGCATAAAGGATCGAGAATCCTGCATAGCCGGGAGTTCTTAATTCATTTGCCGGCGCATAATAATTTCCTACATCGCTCGGCAAACTGTAATTGGGAGTATCATCCCAGGAATACAACAAATGCCGTGTTGAATCATAAGCAACATAATCATCGGTACGGTTGAAATCATCCCCCCACCCGTTATGTACAACAAAATCCTGGTAGCTTGGCCGGATTAAATAAGGGAATCCGACCCAAAAATCCGAAACCGCATAACTATTATCATTAGTAATTGTGTACTCGATAATAATAAAATTATTTAGTCCGTTAAAACTCCATTGCCTGCTTACTCTCTGCACGGAAATATTTTCGGTAGTTACAAAATGGGCTATAATTTTTTGTTCGGCATCATCAGGATTATAACCGGGTGAACCGTCGTAATTTTTTACTTCCTGAAGTTTATCAAAAGTACCTTTATCAACATAAGAGAAAGGTCCGTTTTCGGTAAAGAAAATACTTCCGTCGTTTTTCTTACCGCCTATCCACATACCCGCCCCTAGCATATAAGAGCGCTGGTTATCTTTATCCAGGACATGAGGCCCGCCGGGCCAATCCATACTCGGATAAAATTGAAACCGGTTTGTAGGATCAGGTGCCCCTATCGTTCCGTCGTCTTTCATGGTTTCCCAAAGATTTCCCCTATCGTGAATTAAAAACTCCGCATTCCTTGCCTGGGAAAATAATAAAGGACTTGAAGTTAAAATTATAACCGGAATAATAATCAGCTTAAGAATCTTTTTCATTTTTAAAATCTCTTTTTATCAATTAGAAACTATACTTTACTCCCAAATAAAATCTTCTTGTTTCAAAATATGTCTGCCAGCTTATATCATAGCCGCTGGCATCAACAGTTGATACCTGGCCGGTATCCACGTACTTTTTGATTGCATTCGGATCAAAAACAACATCACCTAAGGATTGAACATTTTTTGTGTTGAATAAATTTGTTACCCTAACATAAAAATCTAAATCGTGAATGCCTGAAATTGTAATATTCTTATCAAGACGAAAATCAACAGTGTGATAAGGAGGGTATCTGTAATTATCATAGGTATCCGGCGGATCGGTCGGTGTTAAATATGTGAATGCTTGCCCGCTTATATACCGGAACAAAAAACTTGCGGTAACACCCTTTAAGAGTGAAAAAGGAAATTGCCCGGCAAGATTATCTGGATATCGAACAAACAAATTAGCTCTAAGCATTTGAGGACGGCTGAAGCTTTCTTCAACAGGTATACGCTTATTAACGTCAGTATCCCACTGGTAGGTTATATTTCCGTATTGATCGAAAGTAACTGTACGCGGGCTTGCTCTGCCTGTTGTAGCCCTGGAAAAGCTATAGTTTAAGTTTAAAGTTACAACTTTGCTGAAGAGTGTTCGTAACGAAATTTCTATTCCCCTTGCACTTCCGTAATCACCCGGTAGATAACTAGTATAAGATTGGTTAGGCGAAACTTGTTTTGTAAACGGATCGTAACCGTAAATAAAACGATCGAATAATCCGACACGTTCCGATGTTTGATTGAAAGAATCTTTATAATATGCGGTAACATCAAGAACGGCAACATCATTAAAATTATGTTTTACACCTACTTCAAACTGAACCGTCTTTTGCGGCTTTAACGGCTCTACAGTATAAGCTGTTACTCTTTCCGGATCGCCGTCATTGGAAGGTACATGGTTTGGCGGCCTTCCCTGCTGCTGTGCAAGCTGATCCTCCTGCATAATTGCCTGCACTAAATTGACCGGTCTGAAATATAAAAATTCAAACATCTCATCAAGCGGAGGTAGTTGGTAAAAATGGCCGTAATTAAAATGAAGCAATGTATTCTCGGTAACAGGGAAAGAGACACCGAAACGAGGACTTATCATTAAATAAGATTTTGCCGGTGCCATTGGCTTATTTAAAACATTCTGAAAAGAATACTTTACATGCCCCGCCGAATCGACCTGGTTTCCATCTGGATCCTTCGCAGGGTTATATAATGGATCGATTGCTAGATTAAATAAATTCGACGGGACAAACCATTTCCTGTTCGGATCAAAATAATCGAGCCTTACTCCAACATTAAGAATCATGCTTTCAAATTCCATTTTATCCTGAATATATCCCGAGAATTGAAGAGGATGATAAGTTTGGTCCAAACCGCGGTTAATCCAATAACGCGGATCGGTTGTAAATGACGGATAACGCTTGTTTTCATATTCCGCATAAGTATCGTATCTAAATTCAAAACCGGCTTTGGCAAGATTGTTTTCATCAAACTGCCAGCTTGCATCTCCGACTAGAGAAACATCACCAGTCCCGATATGATTTTTAATTACAGGTGCATACTGATCAAAAGGTTCATTCTCATAACCGTTGTATCTTTCAAACCCGAATAAAGTGGGATGAAGGCTTTGCCCCAGTACGGTATACGGACTAGGACCTTCATGGTAATCGTCCCAGAAATAACTCAGCTTAAGTTCATAAAATAATTTTTGTGTAACTACGTTTGTGTAATGAGCACTTAAGTTATAAGTATAAAGATCAATAAGCGAACCCCAGCCGCGGTAGTATTTTGCCTGGTTTGTGAACTGGCCGTTTTCCTGCAGCGTACTATAAGCATAATGATTATAAAGTCCTTCCAACTTCAGCTTTGAACTTTTATTTTGGTATGCAAAGTTAAATAACAGGTTGTCATTATTCTTTGTATCCCGAGGATGAGGTAAATCGTACGCCAGACTCTCGATTTGCCCGGATAAGAAAAATCTTATAGGATTATCATCAACATTAAATAAAGGCCCGCCTAAACTAAGATTTACAGTATTGTCCGGAATTTTTCTATAATCATAAATTTGATGCTGTCTGTAAGGCGTCCACCATTTGGGATCTAGAGTCCCGTTAGGTAAAGTATGATCCAAAAATTCCTTTTCAGTAAACCTGTCATATAAATAATTTCCGAAATGATGCTGGCCGGGAACTCCGTAAATATATTCCGCAGAACCGTGAAATTTATCTGTTCCTTCTTTTGTAACTACATTTATTATACCGGATTCAGCTTCACCGTATTCGGCGTTAAATCCGCCTGTCATAATTTGAATTTCCTGAACCGCATTTAAATTTATAAAATTGAACTTAGTTCCCCAGTCCGCACGTCCGGCAACCATTGTAGACATTCTAACTCCGTCAACGTACCATTTAACCTGATCCTGGCTGCCGCCGCGAACGGAAAACCTTACTTCACCTCTTCCTGCAGAACCCAAACCCCCTACAACAGGTATAGGATCAAGGTAAACCCCGGCTTGAACCATTAATCCTTGATTAGTACTTGTAATCGGTAATTCGGTTAACTGCCTGGCTTCCACAAACTGCGTACTGGATGTAACATCTTTTTGGATTATAGGCCTTTTTGCAATTACAACAACTTCCTTTTTTAGCTGAACCGACTGCTGTTCCAGTTCGAAGTTAACGTTTGTTGTGTGGTCTACAATTACTCCTACGTTTTTTACAAGTACTGTTTGATATCCAACCATAGAAGCTTTTAAAGTATAATTACCGGGAGGCACTTGAAGTATAAAATATTCTCCGTTAATGTCTGTTGCCGCACCCATTGAAGTTCCCTCAATTATAACATTAACGCCCGGAAGCGGTTCGTGAGTTTTTTTATCTATTATTTTTCCGTGAATTTTACCCGTAACTCCCGCATAAATAACGGAATGAAAAATCATTATTAAAATACAAGCAGTAAAAATTGCCCGTAAAATTTTTAACTTATTCATTACTAGTCCATAGAAGTAAAATTTTTTATTCAATATTTTTTCAGTTCCTATAAAAAAGAGTTAGAACAATATTAAAGAGCCATTGTAAAACTTAATTGTAGTGCGATTCTCTGAATCGCCGTTGTAATATTTAAAGTAATATGAAATAAATTAAACGAAACAGAGTTTCGTCCTACATTTTTTACATAACCTCTAAGAGTAAGAACTCATATACCAGGGCACCATTATTTTGATCATTCATTCTTTCAATCCGCTCATAGTAAAGCCTTGTATAAAATATTTCTGGAAGAAAAAGAAAATGAATATCATAGGTAGCATCATTAAAATAGAAGCAGCCATAAGAAGAGACCACTCGGTTAAATGCTGTCCGACAAACATCCCAAGTCCCAATGCAAGCGTACCTTTCATTTTATCGGATAAATAAATTAGCGGTCCAAGAAAGTCGTTCCATGTAAACATAAATGTTAATATTGCAACCGTAGCCAAAGCAGGCTTTGCAAGCGGCATTACAATCTTCCAATAAATTTTAAATTCCGAGCATCCGTCAATTCTGGCAGAATCCAAAAGGTCTTTTGGTATTGTTAGAAAAAATTGCCTAAGGAGAAATATGTTAAAAGCTCCGCCGCCGAAGAATGCCGGAACAGTAAGCGGTTTGAATGTATTAAGCCATCCGAGATTTTTGAACATAACAAATAAAGGTATCATTGTTACCTGCATTGGCAGCATCATAGTTGCAAGGACAAAAATGAAAAGTGCATCCCGCCCAGGCCAACTCAAATTACTAAATGCATAAGCTACTATAGAACTTGATAAAACTACCCCTATAATTGATACGGTCGATATGAATACAGAGTTTTTCAGATAAATTAAAAAAGGCATTCTATCAAAAACCCTTAAATAATTATCCCAATGAAATGACTTAGGTATCCAGCGTATAGGAATTGTAAAGACCTGGTTTTCACCTTTTAAAGAAGTAGATAAAACCCATAAGAACGGAATTACAAAGAAAGCCGCAAATACGATCAGGAGAACGTAAATAAAAATTTTCTTAAATAAATTTTTCCTGCTGTAGCTTTTCTTCAAGTAATTTTTCCTCCTTCATAATAAACCCACTTTTTACTCAATTTAAATTGAATAAGCGTGATTATTAAAGTTATTATCAAAAGTATCCATGCCATTGCGGAAGCATAGCCCATTTCAAAATCGTCAAATGCCTTGTTGTAGAGATAGAGATTATAAAACAAAGTAGAATTTAGCGGCCCGCCTTGCGTCATAATATATGCTTCCACAAAAACCTGGAGTGAAAATATTACTTCCAAAACACTCCAGAGAAACAAAATCGGGGAGATCATCGGTACGGTTACATACCGGAACTTACTCCACCAGCCGCCGCCGTCAAGTTCCACAACCTCATAAAGATGTTCCGGAATACCCTGCAGTGCAGCAAGAAAAACCAGCATCCTTCCGCCGCCGATTGCCCAAACACTCATAAGTACTATTGCAGGTTTTGACCAGTCTGGATTTATCAACCATAACGGACCTTTAATTCCAAGAAAGGTTAAAATCGTGTTTATTAAGCCATACTGGGGATTCAGCATCCACAACCAAATAACCGAAAGTATTACCCCCGTTATAATCGAAGGGACAAAGAAAACCGTTCTAAAAAATTTAATTCCTTTTACGGCGTTATTAACCAGTACTGCAAGCAGCAGCGAACCGATTATTCCCAAAGGTACTCTTAATGCAGTATAGAAGAGGGTATTCCAGATTGATATCCAGAATTTATCATCGCTGAAAAAAAGTTCTTTGTAATTTCTTAAACCGATAAACTCAGGGATCCTTAAAACATCGTAATGACAAAGGCTGTAGTAAAGCGACATTATAATCGGATACAATCCAAATATCAAAAAGCCGATTACCCAGGGAGATACAAAAATGTATCCCCAAACTGCCTGCTTTTTTTTAAGTGGATTTTGCCAAATTTTTTTTAATCTAGTAGTCTTCAATTCGGTTCCTTAATTGTCATCCTGCTTTGGACATACCTGTCATAACCTATTGCCTGGCTTAACTGTTCCTGAATAATTTTTTGTGCCTGCATTAAAGCAACTTCCGGTGTTTGAATATTATGAATTGCCCTATCCCTGGCACCCATAAACTCCCGCCAAAAGACATCATGCGCTAGCGGAACAATAGCCGGCGAATGAGAATAATCCATCTCTTTATTAAAAATTATTTTCGCCGAATCATCTTTTACAAATGATGTATCTTCTGCTGCATATTTATTTGCAGGATATAAAATTACTTTTTCCGATTTTGCTTCCGTAAGCTGAACATTTTTTTTCACTGCAAACTGCATAAACTTCCAGGCAGCCCTTACATGTTTTGCTCCGCGAGGTATAGCTAACCACCAGCTTCCTGAAGAAGATGCAGTAGGATGGCCCTTGAAGGAAGGAATCATAGAAACGCCGTATTGCAGTTTCGGATTGTATAATTTTATCTGGTCAGGGAAAGTGTTATCTAATACCATCATAGCAACTTTTTGCGAAATAAACCCCTGCTGGTTGGCATAGCCGAACCCCGCCATAAAAGATGAGACATCATTTATATTATATTGTTTATAAAAATTTGTAACCCAGGTAAGTGCTTTAACCATGGCCGGATTAGTCATATCCACCTTTGTTCCGTCATGTGTTAAGAATTTTGCACCTAGTTGCCAGGCCATTAACATTGTTGTAGATAAATTACCGTAATTAGGAATAAAACCTATTTGATAAATCCTTCCCTTGTTATCTCTCTTTGTTAATTTTTTTGAAAATTCAAGCACTTGATTCCAGGTTTCAGGCGGCTTATTAGGATCAAGTCCGGCTTCTTCAAATAATTTTTTATTATAAAAGAATGCATACGAATCGGAATAAAGAGGGATTGCATAAATTCTTTTTCTCCATCTCATCTCTTTCCATAAAGCGGGGAAAAAGATTGTTGAGTCAAAAGAATTTTCCTTCATTAAAGTATCAAGGGGAAGTAGCGCAAACCTGGATGCCCATTTGGCCACCGGTGAAACCAGGTTTACAACATCGGGAGGATTACCGCTTAATATTGCAGTTAAAATTTTCTTTCCATGCTCGTTCCAGGGAAGCGGTGTGCAGTCAACTACAATACTGTCCTGACTTGCATTAAATTCTTTAACGTGAAACGGAATTTGTTCTTTATCTCCCGAAACATACCAGTACTGCAAATGAATTTTTCCGTCGGAAGGTTTTTTAGAAGAAGGCATAAAAAGGAAACCTACTATAACGACGGCAAAAAGTATTCCCCCGCATATTTTAATCTTTTCCCACATACAATTAATTATTTTAAGAATAAGATTAAGAGCAAGATTAAAATTAAGACAGCAATTGTAAACCGATTAAAATAATTTTCGGTTTATTCTTTACCTCTCTGTATCTCAATTGAATAAGTAAAACTGTCTGCTTTATAATAACCTACATTAAATTCAACAGGTCTTCCGCCGGGATCAAACACATATCGTTTCCTTACTAAAACGGGATCGCCTTTTTTAATATTTAATTTTTTAGAAAGCCGTTCATCGGCAATGCGTGCACTTATTTCTTCTTTAGATATAGTTACAATAGTAGAATACTTATCTTCCAATAATTTGTAGAGGGGCTTGGAAAAATCTTCTTTGCCGGTTAAACCGACTCTGGGATGGAAATAAGAAATAAAATAAACAATGGGGCCTTTATCCAAGCCTCGCAATCGTTCCATTTTTAAAACAAGTTTATTTTCCGTAACAGAAAAGAATTTTGCAACGAAAGGATCGGCTTCCACCCAGTTAACATCTATTTCATAATTTTTAAAAGGAATTCCCTTTTCATTCATCTCCTGAGTAAAGCTGTGCCAGCTATCTAATCTTGTGGTAACGGACTTTCCTGCAACCTTTGTCCCCACTCCTTTTTTTCTAATTAACAAACCTTCATAAACTAATTTATTTATAGCATGCCTTACGGTGTTCCTCGATATTCCTAATTTCTTTGCCAGCTCAACTTCGTTAGGGAAAAACTTACCGTCGTTATACTCGGGAAGACCTATCATTTTGCGCAACAACTCTTCAACCTGTGCGTGAAAAGGTATTGCACTTTGATGATTTATCTTCAAGACCATTTAAATTCCCGCTTGCTTATTTAAATTTATTTTTACTATATTGGATATGTTCATATGTTCAAACATATCTACATAATGAAATTAAAAATCATGTTTGACATTGTCAAGGAAAATTTTCTAAATCATGTTATATTAATTCTATTTTAAATTACAGTATGAATTTGGAGGAAAGAATGCCTGCCAATCTTGAATTCAAAGAGAAAGTTGCAATTGTAACAGGTGGAGCAATGGGAATAGGTAAAGCAGTTGCCGTATTATTAGCTGAACGGGGCGCATTCGTAATAATTTTAGATCGTGAAAAAGAAAAAGCGGAAGAAACAGTAAAAGAATTTTATGAAAAAGGGCTATCATTATTTTTTATTGAAACCGACGTTTCAAAATCCAATGACGTAAAAAATGCCGTTGAAAAAACTATAAAAAAATTTAAACGAATAGATATTCTTTCCAATAATGCAGGGATTCAAAGATACGGAAATATAGAAACTACTCCCGAAGAAGAAT
Source organism: Ignavibacteriaceae bacterium (assembly GCA_046704255.1). Taxonomy (GTDB): domain Bacteria; phylum Bacteroidota; class Ignavibacteria; order Ignavibacteriales; family Ignavibacteriaceae; genus FEN-1297. The sequence continues at coordinate 27,621 of JBJKSH010000202.1, forward strand.
GGGATGAGGTAATAAATATTAATTTGAAAAGTGTTTATTATACGTGCCGTTTTACCGTTCCATATCTAAAAGAGACTCAGGGAAAAATTATCAACATGTCTTCCGTGCAAGCTTATGCAACTCAAAAGAATGTTGCCGCATATACTACCTCCAAGCATGCCATAATAGGATTAACAAAAAGTATGGCCCTGGATTTGGCAGTATACGGAGTTCGCGTTAATTGTGTTGCCCCGGGTAGTGTAAATACACCTATGCTTCAATGGGCTGTTTCACTTGATCCGAATCCCGGACTGGTAGTAGAATCCGTTAATGCTATGCATCCGCTCGGCAGGGTGGCTAGACCGGAAGAAGTTGCGGAAGTTGTTGCATTCCTGGCATCCGATAAATCTTCATTTGTAACAGGTTCGGTTTACCTGGTAGACGGCGGACTTTTACTTCCGATAGGAGGAGCACCAAATACAAAGAAGGACTAAAAATGAAAATATCAGATATAAATGCTACAACAGTTACCGTTCCGCTTGAAGCCCCGTTAAGGCATGCGAACGGGGCTCACTGGGGAAGGTTCGTTAGAACAATAGTAGAAATTACGGCAGACAACGGTTTAACTGGCATTGGAGAAATGGGAGGCGGCGGAGCTTCTGCCGAAAATACAATTAAAGGTTTAAAACCGTACCTTGTAGGGCATGATCCTCTGCAGTTGGAGCAGCTTCGATGGAAGATTATGAACCCCGTTGGTTCGCTTTATAACAACCGCGCACAAATTCATGCGGCAATAGAATTTGCATGCATTGATCTGGCAGGAAAGTTTTTAAACTTACGCGCCTGCGATTTGCTTGGAGGTGCCCTGAGGGAAGAAATTCCTTTTGCAAGTTATCTTTTTTACAGATATCAAAATAAAGAAACGGGATTGGGAGGAGAAATTACTCCGGATGATATGGTTACGCATGCAAAAGACTTATCCGAAAAATACGGTTTTAAAACACATAAGCTTAAAGGAGGTGTATTTCCTCCGGACCATGATATTGAAGTTTACAAAGCTTTGGCAGATGCATTTCCCGATGCAAGTTTTAGGTTAGACCCAAACAGCGCCTGGAGTGTCGAAGAATCGATAAGAGTAGGTAAAGCAATAGAAAATATTAATAACGACTATTTTGAAGATCCTACTTTCGGATTGGAAGGTATGAGACGGGTTAGATACTTTGTAAAGATACCCACCGCAACAAATACGGTTGTTATTAACTTTGAACAATTAGCTTCCTGCATCCGTAACGAAGCAATAGATGTTATCTTACTTGATACAACTTTTTGGGGAGGTTTGCGCCAGGCTTATAAAGCAGCGCAGGTACTGGAAACATTCCAGTGGGGAGCCAGCGTCCATTCATCAGGTGAGCTTGGAATTCAACTTGCTACTATGCTTCATTTGGGAGCTTCATTACCAAATATAGGTTTTGCCGCAGATGCACATTATCATCATTTAACCGATGATATTATTAAAGGCGGAAAGATGAAATATATAAACGGTAAAATAAAACTACCCGAAGGCCCCGGTTTGGGAGTTGAACTTGATTATGATAAGCTAAAACAATATTCGGAATTGTATAAAGAATTAGGCGGATACCCTTATGACAGAGACCCAAACAGGCCTGACTGGTATGGCATAATGCCGGAAAGAAATTTTGCCAATCCTAAAAAAGAAACGGAGGCGAGAAAATGAAACTTGATAGTTTTATTCATTTTACAAAGATCGATTTACTGCCGGGGGTTCCCCTTAATGTTTATGCTGTTAAAGGTAAAGAATACGGCATATTAATCGATACCGGAATAAACGCAATGAAAGATCAGATACTTGAGCTTTGCAAGGAAGTCAGTCCCGTTAAAAACGTTTTTATTACACATGCACATGCCGACCATATAGGCTGCAACAAAGCAGTAAAGGAAACAACCGGTGCACAATTTTTTGCCGCCGGTGCATTGCCCTGGATTGAAAACCTTGAAATCCATTATCAGGAATTTTGTATCCCCAATGAGCACCTGCCCGACAGTAAGCAGCAGAGAGAAGAAATAATGGGATTAATGGATGGTGCAGTTCATGTGGATGCCGTAATTAAGGAAGGAACGACATTCAGGCCTTCACCGGAAATTGAATTAACTACACTTGCATTGCCCGGACATAAATTAGAGGAAGTAGGATTTCTTGAAAAAAATTCAGGAACTCTTTTTATGGGAGATGTTCTGCTTGCAATTGCTGCTCCGTTCTTTCACGGCTTTCAAACAGCAAGAGGGTTTCGAAACACTCTGAATAAAATTGAATCCATGCTTAATGATGGTATTATAAAAAGGATACTGGCAGCACATCATCCTCCGTTGGAAAAGGAAGATGCTGTAAAAGCAATTAATAATTCCATGCATTTTTTAAACGAAGTTGAAGAAGCCGTAATTTCTGCAGCCAATAATGTTGAGTTCCATGTTTTGTGGAAAGACGTTTGTAAGAAATTAAACAGGCAGCTTGAATTCCGCGGATATGCTATGCTTGAGGTTCAGGTTGAAGAATTAATTGAAGATAAAAAGCTTGCAAAAGAAAAAGGGAAATTTTACAGGCTATGAAAAATTGGGTTATAAGAAATTACAAAGTTAAAGTCGGAGTAACGGAAGAATGCGGATTTCTAGACCCGGTAGTTTTTAACATCGGTAATAAAGAAATTTCTCCTTTAAATATTGCACCATGGCATAATGAAGAACTTGATGATTCAACTCCTCCAATGTTAAGAAATTTAAGAAATGATTTTTTCTGTGCACCTTTCGGAGAAAACGATTTGCTAAATGAAGAATCCGGAACTCACGGATTTACGGCAAACGGCAAATGGAATTTGATAAATGCCGGTAAAGATAAAATTGAACTTGAGCTTTCTAAAAAAGTAATGGGTGCAAAAATTAAAAAGATAATTTCAATAACCGAGGATCATCCGGTTGTTTATGAAGAGCATATTTTTGAAGGCGGTGAAGGAAAAATTCCTGTCGGCCATCATTTAATGTTAAAAGCGGAAGAGCAGCTTTTACTCAGTTTTTCAAAATATATATTTGGAGCGACACCCCCCTCTCCTATCGAAACTGATCCTGCTTTGGGAAAATCATTACTTTTATATCCGCAGGAATTCAATAATTTAAACGAAGTAAAACTATCAAACGGTGAAACCGCCGATTTAACAAAATATCCTTCGTTAAAAGATCATGAAGACTTATTAATGATAGTATCCTACAATGAACTTCCGTTTGCGTGGTCTTCTGCAGCATCGCCCAAATCCGGCTGGTTATTCTTTTCCATAAAATCCCCAAAAGTTTTAAGGAATACAGTATTATGGTTTAGCAACGGCGGACGTTTTTATCCTCCTTTTTCCGGCAGGCATAAAAACGTTATAGGAATAGAAGAGACCTCCTCGTTTTTTCATCTCGGACATAAGGCATCTATCAATAAAAATTTACTTTCGGAAAAAGGCATAAAATCTTTTATCGAATTGAAAAACGAAACATATAATGTAAAATACATGTTCGGTTTAGTACCCATTCAGAATAATTTTTTAGAAGTGAAGACTATCGAAGCTTGCAACGACGGAATTAATATAATTGATAAAAACGGAGTTAAGATATTTGCAAAAGTAAATTTGAATTTTATTTATGAGAATTAAAAGGAGTTAAAATGAGATTAGCAACTTTAAAAGACAATTCACTTGCGGGTGTTACTGAAAACGGCTTAATAAAATTAAGTACGCTAGGTTATTCGGGAACCATTATGGATTTAATAAAAGCCGGAGAAAAAATATGGAATGAGATAAAACAATTATTGGAAAATACAAAGGAAGGTTCGGAATTCAAGCTGTCGGATTTAGCAGCGCCGGTTTCTAATCCGCATAAGATTGTTGCAATCGGACTTAATTATATTGATCATGCAAGCGAATCAAAAATGGAACTGCCTAAAAGCCCGCTGGTATTTGCAAAGTTTACCAGTTCAATTACAGGCCCGGCAGATCAAATTAAAATACCAAAGACAATAACCAATGAAGTAGATTACGAGGCCGAACTTGGAGTTGTAATCGGCAGGATAGCAAAAAATGTTTCTAAAGAAGATGCTCTAAAATATGTTTTCGGCTATACAATTATTAATGATGTTTCGGCACGAGATCTTCAATTTTCAGACGGACAATGGATAAGGGGAAAATCACTCGATACCTTTTGCCCGACCGGCCCTTTTATTGTAACTGCCGATGAAATCCCCAATCCGCAAGAGCTGGAAATCGGCTGCGATGTGAATGGCGAATCCTTACAGAAAGACAATACAAAAAATATGATATTCGGTGTTGCTGATCTTATCTCAAAACTTTCATATTCTTTTACATTTGAACCCGGAGATATAATTGCAACCGGTACGCCGAGCGGTGTGGGGTTCAGCAGAAAACCTCCCATTTTTTTAAAAGATGGTGATGAAGTTACAACATGGATAAAGGGCATAGGAAGTTTAAATAATACTGTGGTGGAAATATGAAAAGATTAGAAAATAAAATTACAATTGTAACGGGCGGAGCATCGGGTATCGGCTATGCAATTTCAAAACGTTTTATAGAAGAAGGGGCCAAAGTAGTTATTGCCGACATGAATAAAAAAGCAGCTTTCGAAAAATCGGCAGAACTTGGAGAAAATGCTTTCCCGTTTACAGTTAATATTACAAGCTCAATGCAGGTGCAGGCTCTTATAAATTTTACAGTTAACAGCCTTGGTAAATTAGATGTACTGGTAAACAACGCCGGAATAGGCGCTGCAGCTACAACACCAGATACGGAGGATGAAACATGGGACAATGTTATAAACGTTAACCTTAAAGGAACTTTTTTATGTATGAAATATGCTATCCCGGAACTTAAAAAAAATAATCATAGTTCTATTATTAATATTACATCTATTGCAGCGCTTGTCGGACTGCCTCAAAGAGCTGCATACAGTGCGGCTAAAGGTGGGATACTCTCTTTAACAAAAGCCGCAGCTATTGACCATGTAAGCGACGGAATTAGGATAAACTGCATTGCCCCGGGAACGGTTGATACACCGTGGGTTGAAAAAATTACACAAAGTTACGATGACCCGGAAACAGCAAGAAAAAATATGCTCAACAGGCAGCCGCACGGCAGGCTGGTTTCGCCGGATGAAATTGCCGCTATGGCAGCATACCTGGCTTCCGATGAAGCAGGTTCAACAATCGGTGCCGTAATGGTAGTAGACGGAGGAATGACTGCAAAATAATCTATTCGACTTTAAATTATGAGCAAAATGAAGAAGAAATTTTGAGGCAATGTGTAAAGACCACAGGTTAAAGCAACGCTGTACTCTATGTTTTGTTATTATATATTACGTTCCGGCATGTCCGGTTATGTTTTAATTAATTCGGCTATTTATCAACCTTAACTTCGGTAAAAGCAGTATCTTTTGAGTAAACCCTGAACTGCACCATTTTCTGCCGTATTTTTTTTATTAATTCGAATACAAGATCATCATGTTCCAAAACATCGCCCGAATTTAAAATTTTTCCCGACTTATCCGCAACAAAACCGGCAACGGTGTTATACTCATCGGAATAAGGAATGCTGATTGAAAATGTTTCATTAAAATCATCTACCGTCATAGAGCCTAACACATAATACTTACCGTCCGGAAGCTTGCTGTAATCTTTTACTTCTGCTTTTGTATTATCCCAAATATTTCCTACAATTTCTTCAAGTATATCTTCAATGGTAACAATACCTTCGGTACCGCCGTATTCATCCATAACAATTGCAAGACGTTCTCCCCTGCTTTGCATTTCTTTAAGCAGTTCCGAAATTAATTTAGTCTCCGGTACAAAATATGCTGGGCGAATCAGGCTGTTTATAGTTACAGGCTTATCATCAATAAAAGACTTCATAAAATCTTTTGTATGAAGAACGCCTACAATATTATCTATCGAATCCGCATAAACGGGAATTAACGAATGGTTAATTTTGAAGATATCTTTTGCGAGTTCACTTATATTATCGTTTATTTCCACTGCAACCATTTCCGTTCTGGGAATCATTACTTCGTTTGCCCGCAGGTCGTTAAACTCAAATAAATTTTCAATTATTTCGTGTTCGGTTTCATTTATAGCCCCGGTTTTTACGCCTTCGGAAATTATTATTCTTATTTCATCTTCCGAAAACCTGGTCTGAGAAAAATCTGTTTTTTCTTTTATAAATGAAATCAGAAAATTATTTATTGATGTTATAAGCTTTACCGGGTACTTCAATATAAAGCCTACGGGAAGCATAAACCTAACAGTAGCCCTGCCTAATCTTTCCGCATACTTAAAACCTACGGCTTTGGGAAGAAGAACACCAAAGATAAGAGTAAAAACCGCCGAGAAAAATAATGCACATAAAAATGCAATTTGACTTGAATAACCTATTAGTAAATAAACGTTCGACTTAAGAAAAACCGGCACTAAATATTTAAAGGAAGTAAAAAAGGCAAGCATAGCGGCTGAAAGCAGGAAAGCGGTAGTTATAATCTGCACGCTTCCGAAAAAGATATTCGGCTCTTTATGGATGGATTCGAAAGCTTCGGCATATTTATCTTTTTTTTCTTTAAGTTCCTCAATCTTATTCCTGCCGAAGGATGCAATTGCAATTTCTACCGAAGAGAAAAAACCCGCAGCCAGAATAAGAAGAATAATAATTAAAATATCTAATAACATTTAAAGTTAATGAAAATAATTTTGTCTTTTTCCGTAAAAATAATCAAATGTTAAAGAAAAATCTCTTACTCCCGGTTGTAAATATTATGTTTGTAAACATTTGTTATAAACAACAACAAATATAGGAAATTGTAAATGCTTATATTTTTTTTGAAGAATAGAACTTAAATTATACAGATTGAACTGATTTTTAAAAGCTTTTGCTTAATGCCCCTGTTGCATGAGTATTACAATTTATTCGGATGGTAGGAATACCACCCTCCCGGTCAATTTTGATAGTTTCCCATTTTAATTACTTTTTTTGAATACTATTTTTATTATCTCTTTGACTTTTTCATAACATAAGCAATGTAAGAGCCTATTACGGTTACACCAGTAAAAGCTCCAAACATTGCCAATGATGCAAATATAACTGAATCTAAACTCATAATAACTACTCCTAAAAATATTATTTAAGTCTGCACGCAGATAAAAGTATCTGCGTGCAAACAATTTTAGATCTTATTTACCTTAAAATTATTAGATACTAACCGTTTTTCTTCACTTGTATATATTCACTCCTTCTCACTCTTCCCATAAAGAAGGCAGACGGAGGATGTGCCAAGTTTATTTCAGTAAGATCATTTTCATAGTAACGGAATATTCACCTGCTATAACTCTATAAATGTAAGCACCGCTGGAAACCTGCTGACCGAAATTATTATCTCCATTCCACTGAACCGAATATGTTCCTGCAGCTTTTTCCGAGCTGACCAAAGTCTTAACTTCCTGGCCAAGCATATTATATATTTTTATTGTAACAAAAGATGATTTAGGTAACGCATAATTTATTTCCGTACTCGGATTAAAAGGATTAGGATAATTCTGGCTTACTTTAAATGTCTTAGGAATTACATCAGATTTTTGATTAACCGCAGTAACGCCTGAAATTTCGAATTTACCAATTTTTGAAAAATCAGAATATTTTCCTTTGCCAGTAACTGCCTGAACTCTCCAATAATAAGTACCTGCATTTAGCGAGCTTACAACTTTCTTAAATGAGCTAACATTATTGAACTGCATAAACGGGCTGCTCATATCCTTATTCCTTGATAGCTCAACAAAATAAGTTTGATCTGCGGTTGGTGCGGTTGTTAAATACCAGCTAAGCGATGCGGAACCGGATGATAATGTTATACCGTTTGGTTCTGCAAGTGTTGGAGCTGTAACCGATGAGCTGATAGAATATGTAGTAAAAGTTGCTTCGCTTGACCAGCTTGAATAACCTGAAGTACTGCTATGCAGTCTAACCTGCCAGTGATAACTCGTTCCGGGTAATAAATCGGAAGTTAAAGTATATGTACTTCCGGATAAGCCGGAATATGTTGGTGTATTTGTAAAGCTTTGCGATGATGGCCGTAATTCAACATCATAAGTTACCGTACCGGATGCAGCACTGTTTAAATACCAGCTTAAAGCGGGAGTTAATGTATAAACCGTAGCACCGCCAATAGGCCAGCCCGGAATAGGTGTGGGGTTACCGGCAGCTCCGGAATTTACAACAAAGGATGCAGTATCCGACCATGCTGAGGTATTAGCACCGTTATGCGATTCTACCCTCCAGAAATATTTAGTGCCGGGCTGTAACCTTCCTGACGGAACCGTAATATTTGTACCTGAATAATTAGTATTGTACAATTGCTGCTGCGAGCCATCGGTAAATGTACTATCGGAAGAAAGTTGAACATCGTAAGTAACCGTCCCAGAAACTCCCGTGCTTAAGTACCAATATAAAGTAGGAGTTGTAGAGTAAACAACAGCGCTGCCAACAGGCCAGCTAGGTACAGGAACAGGAGCTTCCGTAGATCCTGCATTCATTACAAAGGAAGCAGTATCCGACCAGGCCGATGTATGTGTTCCGTTATGGCTGCGAACTCTCCAGTAATAAGTTGAATCCCCGGTTAGATTGCTGCCGATAGTATAACTTGTAGAATCAATACCATCCTGCTCTACCGGCGATGAAAAGCTTATGCTTGTACTATACTGAACGTCATAGCTTAATGCCCCTGTTGCTGCAGAACTTAAATACCAATAGAGTGTAGGAGGATTTGTATAAACCACAGCGCTGTCTACCGGCCAGCTTGGAACAGGAACAGGAGCTCCGCCCTGGCTGTAATCTACTACAAAAGATACCGTATCCGACCATGTAGACGTATTTGATCCGTTATGGCTCTTTACTCTCCAATAATATGTAGTACCGGGCTGTAATCTTTCAGCAGGAACGGTAATATTTGTACCTGAGTAATCTGTATTGTACAACTGCTGCTGGGAACCGTCATTAAAGGTTTTATCCGAAGATAGTTGAACATCGTAAGTAATTGTACCGGTAGCCCAACTGCTTAAGTACCAGTACAATGTTGGGGTTGAAGTATAAACAGTAGCGCCGCCAATAGGCCATGTAGGTATTGGAACAGGTGCACCGTTTAATGAACTGCTGGTTACAAAATCCGCTCTTGCCCAGGCTGAATAAAAACCTGCCGCATTCTTGGCTCTTACATGCCAGTAATAATGCAGCCCGCCGTTTGATAAAGCGGCAGTTGTAAATGTAGAGGATAATCCGTAAGCACTTGTTACTCCCGATGCAAAAGAACTGTCGGTAGCGTATTGGACATCATAGGTAAAAGGCCCGCCTGTCGGATCGTTCATATACCAGGATAATTGCTGGCTGAGAGTATATACGGTTGCACCGCCAATAGGCCAACCTGGTGTGGGAGTTTGCGGAATCAAAGTACTGAATTTAAAAGTATTAGAATAATCGCTGCTGTCTGCCGGAGATGACTCTCTTGCTCTAACTCTCCAGTAATAATTAGTACCGTAACTTAAACCGGTTAGTAATTGAGAATTTGTTGAAACCGAATAACTATTAAAGATCATATCACCGGTAAAATCACTTTTAGTATTAACTTCAAGATGATAACTGTCCGCACCGCTAATTGCTGACCAGCTTAAAGTAAGAGTCAGCGGTTGTCCAACGGTGTCGTTAGGAGGAAATTGAAGAGTAGGCGTTTCTAGTTTTGTAAGAAAACTGCCGTATGCATAGGCACTATTCCGAAGCGTAGTTTCTGTTTCTGCCTTTGTTCGCCAATAATAAGTAGTATTATAAGTTAACCTGCCCGGCACAACAGTTTGGGAAGTATGAGTATTAATATTGTACAATTTGAGTACTGAAAAATCCGATTGAGGTGATAATTGAACGGTGTATTTTATAGTTTCTCCGTTAATATCATTTGTAACCGGGTCGTACGTTAAGGTTGGAGTTAATGATATTGCTGTTACACCGTTTGGTGAAAGATTGGCAGGAGAAACCAAAGCATAAACCGGGCCTCTTACGCTAACAGCCGGGCCGTAATTATTATCTGCAGCAAAAGCAGTATCGGTTGTATTGTTTTCTACTCCCAAATTCAAGCTGCTAAAAGAATTTGTTTTAAT
>JBJKSH010000203.1:0-4001 GCA_046704255.1 Ignavibacteriaceae bacterium
AATATTTTATTGACCACTTACCATTCTCCTGCCTAATTCATACCACGTATGATTTGTTGCATAATAAACCAGTGTTAATGTATCTCCCGATTCCATTGTATAATCTTGATTGTTTCTCAACCTCATATTACCGCTCGTTCCACCATTGTTCCTAAATACCATTGCGTCCTGAAAGTTCGGGTCAATAAGAATTGTTATTGTTTGTCCATCAATTCCATTTTGTATATCACATAAATTAGATACGCCCGACGCAGAAGTAAATAAATAATTCTTTTTAATATTTCCAGCCCCGCTTGTATTTATAGTAACCGAGGTTGGATCGCTTGTTAGCGTAATTGTCTGCCATGGAGAAATACTTCCGTTAATTGTTACCGTTCCCGTAAAAGTTTTGGTTCCGCTTATTGTTTGGGTGGAAGTTATGTCTACCACGTCTGCCGAACTTAAAGTATTATCCCTTACCCATGTTCTTGAAGCCGCCGTATCTACAGTAACGCCGCCAAGAACAAATGTTCCCGTAAAAGTATTACTTCCGCTCCATGTATTGTCATTCCCTTCAAGGGCTGCAATTGCCCGTGCATCTGTGTAATACAAATTAGTTCCTTCGCTTAAATCTGAGGTACTTACTTTCCCCATCAATGCAGGTGCAAAATAGCTAACTGTGATAATTCCTGTATTATAAACACCTGAGGAATCATAATCTACAATTAAGAAATCGCTATTTCCCAAAGTAGTCTTTTGATAATGAGAAGAAATTTTAGTTCCCTGCCCAAACATTAAAATCGGGAATAATATAAATAATAATAATTTTTTCACTTTAACCTCCTACTATAGAATTTCCACTTTCGTCTTCTAATTGATCGCCTTCTTCATCTAAGATATATTTGGTTGAGTCAAACTTAGCCATGTCAACCGGCATAATGCTTTGAAACTTTAATATCAGAATATCAAAACCTCTTTTAATGCCTTCTAAATATCCCGGTGTTGCTTCAAACAAAATAAACTCCACCGGATGCCCGGCAACATCTTCAATCGGTGTTGCATCTCTAAATCTGTATAATTGCATTTTCTTATATAAATAAGGCATAATCTCATTGTATTTTGTTGTCGGGTTCGCATATTTGCTTAAATATTCCGTGCCTTCAAAATGCCAGTAATACCCAAGTTCTTCAAAATTTATTTTATGCGTAAGAACGGACGGCCTCATTAAATTGATATATTCCGGTTCGTCTCTTGTGACAACAAAATGATCCAAGTCTACGGTCGTGCCGCTGCTTATAAATTTTGGTGCCGTTGTTCCGAATATATCACTCATAGTTATTCAAATGGATTTGGATAATCTGGTACATATTGTTCTTGAACTATTTCACTTGTTAAAGTATCGGAATTTAAATCAATCATATTTTGATTTGCGCCCTTGTATTCGGTATTTATCGGCATCGTTATTTCATATTTCGTATAAGCCGTATCAAGTTTTCTCTGCCTGTATTTCATTGTTGTTGCATGAATCGGGCTTAATTGGGCAAATAATTCATAAGCTAAAACAAAGTCCGGTGTTAAATTGCCGTTGGGTAAATTTATTCTGCTTCCAATCAATAGATTTTTAGTATCTTCCAGTATATTTATATTACTGTTTGTATAATTACCATTGGAATCAAATGTTACTCCTTCGCTTGCTTGCCAGAAGCAAGTTACGTTCTTTGCTTTTGCAGGGTCTACGTCGTAATAATAATTTCTCAAATCCAAATTGCTGATTGAACTTGGTGTTGCCACATAAGACTTAACAATAAACGGACTATATTTACCCGGGGCCATTTCGTTTTCTGCTCTAATTTGTGTTGCCTTATAACTAAAGATTTCATTATTATTTGGTGAATATAAAGTCCCTTCTTTAACTAATTTATAAGAATCATAACCCGTCACGGCTAACCCAAAACCGAAAATGGGGAATATGATATTAAGAAAATCTAAAAAAGTGATTTTATTTGTATAATAACTTAGGGTTGTTATATTGTCTATATTCCGATAGCTTGTAGCCACATCCTGATTTAAACAATAAAGCATTCCTTCGTCTAAGCAAAAATGTTTTATTAATATTTGAACCCCCGTCCACGTATCCCACACCAAATCTTCAACATCGCTTACATCAAGAGAATAACCGGCAATTGAAAACATACATTGGAGGAGCCAAAGTATTTGAACGTTCTGGTGCCCGTTAGAATCGTTTGGATTATATTTATATTTATCTCCGCCGTTCTTCGCAATTACACTATGTAAAGTATTGTGCTCAACCTTATAATAATTGAATGCGCTTAAATCGTTTGCTATTGTTAGTTCATAATATCTATTATCCCAATTATTTTGAATAAACTGAGTATATCCCGCAAAGATTACATTATCATTATGCCAAATTCTTATCTTATCGTTTAGGGAAAAGGAATTATTATATTCATAGACAATATTCGTTTTCATATCGTTTGTAATAATTGTAAAGTCCCTGTTCCTATTAATGAACGGAACTTTATCAATCTGGATAATAAACCCGGACACATCATTCCATGCGCCGTTATAATAATGTTCCATCTTACCTGCCATTATAAAACTCATCCATATTAACACCGTTTCTTACCATTGCGTTCTCCGTACCCTTAATCATTTGAACAACTTTAGTTGAAGGGTCGGATGTATAAATTATTATTTGGGGTTGTGTATTTTGATTCAGCATATTCATATTCATCGCCTGTATAGAGTTGTTAATATTATTTAACGAACCCTGTAATACCGGCGAGCTTGCGCTTATAGCCTCTTTTTTTACGGTTGGCGTACCGCCTAAAGCATTAATTACAAAAGCACCGAAACCACCGCCCGAACCGCCGCTAAAAATCATTGTGGCCATTTCAAGCATGGCATATTTAATTAAGATATTTGAGATTGTTTGAAGAATGGTTGCTTCAATATTCTGCCAGATATTTTTCATTACATTGGCAAGGTTTTCATGTTGTGTAATTAATAATGTAATCTCGTTAGTGAAAGAATTTTCAATCATTCTCGTAGTTTCAGTAACAGTATCGGCTATTATCTGGTTGTCTTTTTTCCATTGTTTAGCGGAATCACTTAAAATTTCTTCCGGCGTTTTATTGGTTATGCCGGGCAGTCCGGGATTCTTAACGTTCTGTTGCCCAACGGGTAAATTTGTTGTTCCCGTAAATTCAATCGCTATCTGATAAGCCCATGCCTGGTTTGTGGCATCCCACTTCAATCCTTGAAGTTCAAAATCTTTTTTTATCGCCTGGAATATTTTCTTTTGTTCTTCGTTGGAAAATTTAAACTTAAATTCATAAGTAGAAGATTTCTCCGTATCTGTCTGAATCTTTTTAATGGCCTTTTCCTGCTCGCTATTCGCACTTTTGTTTATTGAATTTATTGCGTTTGTAATTGCTAAAATTCGTTGCGAAACTTTTAATTCATCTTCCTTAGTAGAAGTTTTGTCTTTAAGAGTAAATAAAATTTCTTTTTCATGCTTAAGGGTTTCAACTACATTTTTATTGTAAACTTGTGCCAAATCGCTTTCAATTCTAAGTTCCCGCATTTGATTGGCAAGATCCGCAGAGGATATTGTTGAAATACCACCCGGTAAAGCTTTTACATATTTGCCGGGTTCACCTCCAAATTGTGATTTGAAGAAATCTGTAATATTCGGATTGGTAATTGTTTTATTTCCGAATAAATCAGAAAAATTAACCGAGCGTGAACCGGATTGAAATGTTTCTTTTACATAGGTAACAAATCTTTGCCAGGAATTTACATTCTCATACATAACAGCGTTTTGCTCAGCCATGCCGGTTGATAGTAAACTTAAAACGGGAGACAGGAACCCGACAATATTCTTTCCTAACACACTAAAAGATTCTCCAAGCCTTTTATTCTTTTGTTCAAGCGTATCTGCCATTTTGCTGTATGCGTTTTCGGTAGCTCCCGAAGCGTTTTCAATTTTAAATAATTGT
>JBJKSH010000204.1:0-2556 GCA_046704255.1 Ignavibacteriaceae bacterium
GAGTTGGAGCCAATGTAATATTTGACGGAATACAGGTTTCTGTTATAGGAAGTTATAGTGCCCCTACTACAATAACTTCTTCTGCGCAGGCATCTGCTGAATTAAACGGAACAGCGATGATACTTTCCACATTGACGCTTGGACTTAATAACTGGCACGATGGCGCACATAATTATTACATTTCCGATTTTACGAGCTTTGGCTATGCTGACGGTACTGCTGCAACTTCGCTGCCAGCTTATGGCGCTGTTGGAGGCGTTCCTCTATCGGATATAACCTCTTTACAGCAGGATTATGAAGTAAGATGGGCAGGTGTAACGGGAGATACTACTATAAACGGTAAGACCGTAGTAATTACTAAATCCGGCGGTTCTTTTGTTACATTGTTCGGAGCCAGCGGATATAAGCTAGCAGATCATCCACTTAATCCAAGTCCCGGTTCAAGCAATCCTTTTACAATAAGGGTACCTTTTGAAGTATGGAATATAACGACTAATGAGCAGGTAAATGTAGTATATTGGGATAGAAATATTGATGATAAATTTAGCGGTGCAAATCCTGCCCAGCTTCCTTCCAATGATGGATTTAAAGTATGGAATCCGAATCAAAGAAATTACCTTTGGGTTGTTAATTCTAAATATCAAACTACTCCGTTAGATGTAACCTCATCTGCTGATATGAAAAATGCGACCTGGAACTGGGTATTCTGGAAAACAGCATACAAAACCGGTGATGTTGTTACAATAAGCTATGCAAATCCGCTTCAAGTTGGAAAAGATTCATTTACATTTTCAGTACCTAAAACAACATATTCAAGTGAGCAGGCTACATTGGATGTAAAGAAAGTTAATGTCTTTCCAAATCCTTATTACGGATACCAGAGCAGGGAAACTGCCAGGAGTGATCATTATGTTACTTTCAGTCATTTACCGGCAAAGGCAACAATTAGGATATTCGATCTTGCAGGTGTTCTGGTAAAAACAATACATAAAAATGATCTTACACAATTTACTACCTGGAATTTGCAGAATGATAATAATTATCCGGTAGCCAGCGGTATATACGTTGTTTATATTGATATGCCGGATGTAGGATCAACTAAGGTATTAAAGCTGGCTATTGTTCAAGAAGAACAGATATTAAATGTATATTGATATACCGGGAGTGTCCCTGTTAGAGGGGCACTTCCCATTAAAATTTAAATTTTAATCGGAGGATATTATGACTCAACTTAAAGGACTAATTTTTATCCTTTTAATATTTGCCTGTGCTGCCGTGGAAACTTTCGGCGGCGGCCAAAATAGGGCTGGTACCAATGCAGCACCGGAATTGTTAATACCTTTAGGAAGCAGGTATCTTGCAATGAGCGGTGCTAATATAGCTTCCGTATCTGGTTTGGAAGCTATATATTGGAATCCTGCCGGTGTAGATTTGAGTGAAACCAGCGCTAATGCTTTGTTCTCTTACAGAAGTTATTTTGCCGATATGAGTATGGATTATATCGCAATTGGCGGAAGATTAGGCGAACTTGGAACTTTAGGCTTATCATTTAGATCATTAAATATTGGTACTATAAATGTAACTACCATGCAGTACCCGGATGGAACCGGAGAGCAGATAAATCCTTCCTACTTTGTTTTAGGGCTTACATACTCCAAACAATTAACAGATAGAATTTCTATAGGAGCTAATGTAAACTTAATAAATGAAAGCTGGGCAAGAGTGAATGCTACCGGATATTCATTTGATGCAGGAGTTCAATATACAGGGTTGTTTGACATACCGAATTTTGCAGTTGGTGTTGCCGTTAAAAATTTAGGTGCATCTATGAAATACGGCGGGAACGGATTATGGGTAAAAGCTAATGATCAATCAAGCAGCAGAGGACCGACATATTATGAGATCGGGGCTCAATCATCCGAACTGCCGTCTTTAATTTCTATCGGGCTTTCCTACAGCAGGAATATAGATGATCAAAATGCTTTATCAATTGCAGGCTCTTTTTATAACAATAATTATTCTTATGACAATTATAATGTTGGTCTGGAATATTCTTATAATAAATTGTTATTTCTAAGAGCGGGGTATTTGTATACACCTCAGGCTACAACCGAAACACCGAATATTTATCAAAACTTTACTGCCGGTGTTGGTGTTAATTTCCAAAATATTGGCGGAGTAAATATAGCTGTTGATTACGCTTATGTCCCCGTTAAATATTTTACAGCAAATAACTCTTTTACTGTTAGAATAGGTTTCTAATAAGCAAGTTATACATAAACTATTAAGCCGGTATCTCTGTAAACTTGAAAATAAGTTTTACGGGATGCCGGCTTTTTTATAAGCCTTACAAAACACTTGATAATTTAATACAACTCTGATTATCTTTTCTTACATTAACAATATAAAAATTAAGTAATTCTTATTTCCTTTGTTTAAGAAATCTATAAATAATATAATAATTATTTTTGCCGTTTTAATTTCAATACCGGCAATAATATTTTCGGTAGATGAAATTAGTTCACTTAATGAAACGGAAAGGGTTATTGATAAAGT
>JBJKSH010000205.1:0-7226 GCA_046704255.1 Ignavibacteriaceae bacterium
ATTATAGATGCTTCCGAATTTGGTTCATTAGCAGTTACTAAAGTGAATTATAAAAACAAGATTTATTCCAATTATTAAGTCACTTTACCCAAAACCAATTATAGGAGTATTGGAAAAATAGAATAAATTTTAATACTCCGTCATTTCATTACTCCAAAATTCCAGGAGTTTGCGTAACATGAGTTATTAATAAAGCACAAAGTAAGCCCTACCTTTGCTTTACCTGCGGCAATGTAAAAACGAATTTACTGCCAATGCCTAATTTGCTTGTAACTCTTATCTCGCCGCCGTTTTTTGTAATCATTTCTTTGCAAATTGAAAGCCCTAAGCCGGTACCTTTTTCACTGGATGTACCCATGGTTGAATGCTGGACATCATGCCTAAAAATTTTCTTTATATCATCTTTAGACATACCGATTCCATTATCCTCAATTTCAACTTCTATAGAATTATCTATCTTCTTTTCTGAAATTGTAACACAGCCTCCTGGGTTTGTAAATTTTATTGCATTCGAAATTAAGTTTTGAAAAATAGATTGAACCATATATGTGTCCGCATTAGCCTTAGCATCTTTATTAATTTTATTTTCTACGCTTATGTTCTTATTAACGGCATTTACGGTAAGTACTTTTAATACTCCTTCAACAATTTCAAACAGATTTAGTTCAATAGGATTAAATTCCAGTTTGCCCGTTTGTAAGCGAGACCAATCCAAAAAATTTTCAAGCAGTTTATATTGGTTTTTCACTGTGTTGTAAATTCCTTTTTGAAACTGAATTCTTTCTTCTTCAGTAAGAGAATTATTTTCATCAGCCAAAATTTCCGACATGCCGATGAGAGGTTGAAAAGGGCTTTTTAAATCATGGGCAACAATGGAAAACAGCTTGTCTTTGCTGGCATTTATTTCAATCAGTTTTTTCTCGGATTCTTCAAGTTTCTTGTTAAGAAGCGTTAACTGGGCTGCTCTTTCTTCCAGCAAATCTTTATTTATTTTTAACTGCTGCGTGTAAGCTTTTAATTCTTCTGCGGTTCTTTTCCTGTCAATTGCAACGGCAATCTGTTCGGATACAAATTCCAAAAGCTGTTTTTCTTCTTTACCGTAGGCGCTTTCGTCTTTATAATCCTGCACTGCCATAACGCCTATTGTTTTGCCTTCAAGCTTTAGTGCTACTCCAAGCCAGTTGGCAGATGCCTGCCCGATTAATTCTAAAATGCCCCGGCTGCGCAATTCTGAATCCTGCGTTGCAGTAACGATCATATTTTCCCCGGTATGAAGAACATATTCAGTTAATCCTTTTTTTAATTTTCTTGGCTCCGGCGGACTGTCAAATTCATCAACGAAATAGGGAAAAGATAATAAGTCCGTACTTTCGTTATAAAGAGAGATGTAAAAATTATCTGCAGACATAAGGCTTTTAATAACTTCGTGAATTTTTGCATATAATGTTTGAATATCGCTGGTAGTATGGACTGCTTCCGAAATTTTGTACAATGTATTCTGAATTTTTTCAAACCGTTTTCTTTCGGTTACATTGTGTAATGTGGCTTGTATTAAATCTTTATTTCTTATTCTGAATTTTTTAAGAGATACTTCTACATCAATAAGTTTGTTGTCCTTTCTTTTATGCTGCCAGTAAAAATACTGCGGAACATCGTTTAAGGCAGCGTTGATTTTTTCCAGTGCAGATTCTTTTGAATTACGGCCATCCATCTGAAAATCCGGTGAAAACTCCCATGGAGTATGCCCAATAATTTCTTCTTTTGAACAGCCGAACAGCTCACAGGTTTTTTTATTGCATTCTTCAAATTTATCCGAAATTATACAAAAGCTTTCCGCAGAATTTTCAAACAGCAGCCTGAACCTTTTTTCACTTTCTATTAAGGCATCTTCGGATTTTTTTAATTCTGTTATATCTCTGAAAATAGACAGCAAATATTTCGTCTTGTTATCTATATCTAAGAATGAATTAGTTACACCAAACCATTTTTTTTCGTTATTCCAAAGTGTAAATTCCTTCTCAACATACGGAAGTACGCTGCGTAAATTAAATCTTTCTTTATGCTTTCTTAAGTTATCTGATGATTTTGTTGACAGGTAAATTACAGTAAAGGGTTTGTTTTCAATGTCGGTTTTTTTTCTTCCAACCAGGGCGCAAAAAGCATTGTTAACCATAAGAACAATTCCGTCGGAATCCGTTAAGCGCATCCCCATTATGGAATTTTCCCAGACCAGTCTAAATAGTGTTTCTAATTCATTGCCGGTATTTTTAATTTGCTTTTTACCCGCTTCAGCCATTTTTTTATTTTTTAAAATAGCATAAGTTAAATTGAATTTCAATTTATTTATTAAAAAATAAAACATCATATTTATAATCGAAAATATTCTTGCTATGTTTAGTTGTAATAATTGCCTGCTTATTAATTCTTTTAATCGGTAGAGATTTTAATTCAATTTAATTGATTTAATAATATTTGAATAACTATAAACTTTTGATTCAATATGAGGGGACAAATTATGCCGGCTGGCAGATTCAGAAAAATGCTACAACCGTACAGGAAATAATAATTAATGCAATTGAAATTATTATAAAGGATAAAGTTAATTTAATAGGTTCGGGAAGAACGGATGCCGGCGTTCATGCTTTGGGCCAGGTTGCAAATTTTAAAACCGAGGATACAATTGATGTTTTTAAATTTCAGCACTCGCTAAATGCAATTCTTCCCAAGGATATTTCCGTATTAAAAACGGAAAATGTCCCGGTAGAATTTCATTCCAGGTTCGATGCTAAAAGGAGAAGTTATATTTATTTAATTAGTAAGATGAAGTCCCCGTTTTATAGCAATTATTCTTATTACTATCACCACAAAATAAATTGTACGGTTTTAAATGAATTAAGTAAAGGACTACCGGGTAAAAAAGATTTTACTTCCTTTGCGAGGCAAAACACCGATACTAAGAATAAAATTTGTAATATTTATGAAGCATATTGGAAAGAGCGGGGTAGTCTTGTATTTTTTAAAATAGAAGCCGATAGATTCCTGCACGGAATGGTAAGAACAATTGTCGGAACACTTTTAAACATTGCTAAGGGCAATAGTACGGAATCGATTGAAAATATTTTTGAAGTAAAAAAACGAAGTGCGGCAGGAGAGGCTGCACCGGCAAAAGGATTATTCTTATATAAAGTAAAATATTAAAATGATAAATTTAAATTCCAAAGTGGTTTTAATTACCGGCGGCTCAAGAGGAATTGGGGAAGCTTGCGTTAAATTATTTTGTAAAGCGAATGCTTC
Organism: Ignavibacteriaceae bacterium; assembly: GCA_046704255.1. GTDB lineage: Bacteria > Bacteroidota > Ignavibacteria > Ignavibacteriales > Ignavibacteriaceae > FEN-1297. Next base: position 3,295 of record JBJKSH010000205.1, read on the forward strand.
GGTAGCTTTTACTTATAATTCAGGTATAAATAATGCTCAAAAGCTGGTTGAAAATTTTTCCGGCCATTCAAAAATAAAGGCTTACAAAATTGATTTAAATAATTCCGGCGAGATTGAAGCGCAGGTTCAAAAAGTTATTGATGATTTCGGAAGGATAGACATTCTGGTTAACAATGCCGGAATTTGGAAATACGGCAAGGCTGAGGCCATGAGTCTTAAAGAATGGGAAGAGACAATAAGGATAAATTTAACAGCAGTATTTTTATTTACTAAAGCTGTTATCCCTGTTATGAAAAGAAACCGGTTCGGTAGAATAATTAATATAAATTCTACCGCAGGGCAAAGAGGCGAGCAGTTTCACTCGCATTATGCGGCATCCAAAGGCGGTATAATTTCTTTTACCAAATCGCTCGCTGCCGAATTGGGAGAATTTAACATTACTGTTAACAGTGTTGCACCCGGCTGGGTAATTTCCGATATGACAAAAGAAGTTTTTGCGGATAAAAATTACATGGAAGAAATCCGCCGGGAAATTCCGTTAAAAAGAATTGCACTGCCGGAAGATATTGCCGGGCCGGTTTTATTTTTAGCTTCCGATTTAGCCGGGCATATTAATGGCGAAATTTTGAACGTAAACGGCGGCTCGGTACTTTGCGGTTGATTATTAAACTACAGGTTAAACATAGATATTAGGATTCTTAATTCTCTATCTTCCACGAAAGGCTTATCCGTTTCCGTCGGAAATTATTCTTGATTTATAAATTAAGAATAAAGAAAAGACGAATAAAGAATTAAAAAAGCTGCTAATAAATTGAAATAATTTTTAGAAGGATTTTTATGAATTTCTTAGCAAACCTCCACCCGCAGGTAGTACATTTCCCTATAGCATTTTTTCTAGGTTATGTTTTACTTGAAATAATAGGTGTTATTTTTAAAAAGGATTTTTTTTCCAAAGCTGCATATTTATTTTTATTCCTGGGTGTACTTGGTGCATTTGCCGCTGTTCTTACGGGCAACTCTGCCGTTGATGCCGCAAAAGCTTTAAGTAAAAAAGGTGTGCATATTGCCTTTAATGCAATTGAAAACCATGAAGATATGGCTAATCTGACAATGTGGTTTTTTACAGGCCTGCTTTTCTTAAGAACTTTTTTTGTTTTAAAGAAAAAATTTGTCGGAAAGATAAAGCTTTTGGTTGTGCTGCTTGCCTTACTTGGTTCTTTTTTTATTTACCGTACTGGTCAGCTTGGCGGTAAACTGGTATACAAACACGGTATAGGCACCGATTTATTAAAAGGAGAAATTCGAAAGTAAACGTTTGTGAATAGCAAAACAATTATTGTACGTTTAATTTTAGCTATTGTTATTGTTAATGCTGCGGGAATTTTACTTAGGTATTTTAACCTGGACACTTATATTATTATTACCGGTTTCAGGTTTAATTTAAGTTTGTTGTTTCCGTTGTTTCTATTTTTGAATTCCAATCAGTTTCATAATACAAAAAACATTTTTGCCTTGCCGCTGTATAAAAAAACATTTCAACCATTAGCCTGGATTTTTTTACCTTTGCTTATCCTGTTAGCGGTGTTATATCTTACCAAGAATATTACGGCTGGTCATCCCGAATATTTTTATGAATTCGGTTTGTCATCAATTGTAGATTATCCGATTTACCTGGTTTGGAATTTTATCCAGCTTGCGGCATTCGGGGTGTTTTTAATTTTGGCTGTTTCAACTTTTAAACACAAATTTATCTTAACCATAATTATAATATTGTTTCTGTTTGCGTATTTTTTTGTACCGGTTAATAAAGTAAGATTTGATTTTATAAACTTACTTTCATTATTTCTTTCGACAATAATTGTAAGCATAATAATAAATTACTTCCAAAATATTTATTGGTTTTGTATAGTAATCTTTACAATATTCTGGAGCAACCTGCTTGCATTCGGCAGCGGGTCTAAAATGTTGATTCATATTTTATTTGCGGCTAACTATTCCGGGTGGGGAGGTTTTTTTATTGTTAACAAAAGTTTTTCGGATTATTTGTTGCCTGTACATCTTGGATTAACAGTTTTACTATTAGCCGCCTCCATTCGAAATAAAAAAATAATTCAATGAATTAAATGTGGATAGCTGAAGATGGAATATGGTGTAACACTTTTGATAATTGATATTTTACACTCAAGGCATCGTGAGGCCGGCCGGAAAGTAATTTTCAAATTAATAAGATCAGAGATAATCTGTTTAATCTGCGTATTATTTTTATTATAAAATAATTACTTTTCGGGCAGCCTCAAGGGAACGGGCTTATTTAAGCAAAATCATTTTTTTAACAAAATGCATCCCGGAGTTCGTAATTAAACTGTAAAAATATACTCCGCTTGAAAGCCCGTTTGCATTAAAATTAATTCTATAATTTCCTGCTTGCTCATTGCCTTTAACAAGCGTTGCTACTTCCTTACCCAGCAAGTTAAACACTTTAATAGTTACATACGAGCTTACCGGCAGACTATAGCTGATTACTGTTGAAGGATTAAACGGATCAGGATAATTTTGAGAAAGTGAGTACTGATGTGGTAATCCGGCAGAAGGATTATCTACAGAAACACCGGTTATTGCGCCTTTTATAGAAGCCTTAGCAACAGGCCAAATACCCGGTGAAGGAAAACTTACTCCTTTGGTATTGCCCCGCTTCGAACTATCGGCAGCAAATTCGTATAACGGCCAGCCTTTGTATGTTAGCTGTGTTTCCCCGTAGACATTAATTGTACCAAAATTACTGCTGTCTATTCCTTTTGGAAATGCCTTGGCGCTGTCCCGGTATATTTTCCACAATGTACTATCGCTGAAACTGGGGTTTGTAAAAGTATTTTTGTCGAAGGAATCTTTGGTAAAATAATAAAGAGTTCTGCCGTACGAATCCACAAAAAACTGAACGATTCCCGTACCGGGTTGGTAGCTGCTGTCATACTCAACACCGTTACCACCGACGAGCAGGTTGTTCATAAGCATAATTGTATAATTTGGTTTAGCAACAAACCAGACGCCAAAAAAGCCTTCACCGTTAACATCACCGGGGGCGGAATCACCAGAATAATAATATAACGGCCATCCTTTATAAGTAGTTTGTTTTGTACTATCGGCTCTTGTTATTGTGCCAAAGTCATGATCATCAAGTCCTGAGCCTATAGTTAAAGAATCTGCATAAAACGCCGGCCATATATTTGCACATGATCCGTTGCATGTAGCTGTTGTTGTGTCTTTAGCAAAAATGTATAAAGTTCTGCCGGTGCCGTCCGTTAGAATCATACCGTACTTAGAATTATTAGTTAATTTTACTTCCATCGTGGAATTTATTTTTTTAGGTGAATTTAGGTTTTGTTGATAAATCGAAATGAATTTGTTGTTACCATTTAACACATAAGCGTATGTTAAATTAGAATGAATGGAAATATCTAATAGGAAATAAACCAAAATACAAATAGACAACTTCTTAAACATAGTACCTCCTTGTATTAAATTATGTCAAAGCTTGTAAATAAGCCCGGGCAATAAATGTTCTTCGGTTAATTTAATATTACCGAGTTATGTGATATTTATAAGAAAAGATCCGCAAACAAAGGTTTTTAAATATGCAATAGAAAAGTAATTATAAGTAAGATGTAAAATGTAATATGGAAATTGTGGAAAACTAAAACCTCAAAGATCTTAGTTATCTAATTACCATACTGAACAACCGTAAAAAAATGTTGAAAATAGGTTATTGTAAAACTTGTTCCGGGATTGTATTATAAGTTAATTATTTTTCTAATGCCTTATTTTTATTTATTTGTTAATATACGTTCCGCATAAGTAGAATAGAATTATAAATTCTACCTAATAATCATAGCCTAATAAAAACTAATTAATTTTGACTCAAAACAATACTGTGA